>JBJTHJ010000057.1:0-86571 GCA_046094385.1 Candidatus Nanopelagicaceae bacterium | reverse complement strand
ATTAGTGGGCTATTGAGCGTGGTGCTCTTTAGAACTCTAAAAAATTAAGGCCAGAATTAAGGCCAGAATTAAGGCCAGAGATAAAGCTGCGCAAAGCATCTAGGGAATATTTCTCTGAGATAAAGCATTGAATACAATATTGAATAAAATGTTGAATAGAGCATTAAATAACAAAAAAAGAAAGCGCTAAAGATTGGAGTTGACCGATGTTTGATAAATCAGCAAGAAAACTCTGGGCTGCAGGCACGCAAAATTCAACCGGACCCATCTCAATTAGGCGCAGAGTCAATTACCCTTTAGCGCTCTTTTTAGTTTTAGCGTTGCTCTTAGCACCTTTGCTACCAGTTGTAAATGTTGCACCTGCTGAAGCTGCAAACAATAAACCGGTTTATACAAATGCTAGGTCTCCAAAATTAATTGACCTACAGTCTTTGACATTTCGCTCAACTTCAGTGACCGTAAATGGCAAGCGATACACGCTCGCATCCAAAACCCCAATCACACTTCACTTCGAAGATAAGTCAATCTCTATCAAAGCCGGTTGCAATACCTTGGGCGGTAATTACTCGCTATCTAAAGGTGCACTTCGCGCACAATCTCTATTTAGTACCAAAATGGCTTGTCCTGAAAAATTAATGGATCAAGATATCTGGTTAAATCAATTGTTCTCAGCAAATCCAAAGTTGCAGGTTCAGTTTCTAAGCTCCAAGAGTAAAGTGAAGGGTCCAGCCACGATATTGACTTTGAACTCCAATTTAACGCCTGCACTTAAATCTGGTCGTACCGTAATCAAAATGAATGTTTATGAGACTTATGGATACGCCGATACTCCACTTGGAGATGAGAATTCCAAAGCGCTCGTCAAAGCTACCTGCGCCAAGTTAATTGCGGAGAAGGCCTCCGAGAGCGATGCTCAATTCGCAGCGGAGCAGAACGCTCTGATCTTCCGGGTGGTATCTCGAGAGGGTGAAGATTTTCCGGTAACTATGGATTATCGCGTTAATCGAATGAATGTAAAGATCTTAGGTGGCGTGGTTGTGGAATGCACTCAAGGCTAAATTTAAACTTAGTTAATTTCCAGCCCAGCCATATCGATCTAGTACCTCTGTAATCTCTAAGTTGTAATCTTCATAGAAGTGGCTCTGCGCCATCGATTTTGCCTCTATATGTTGCTCATCTTTGCGCCATTGGTCGATTGCTTCTAGTGAATTGAAGTAAGCAATTGTTATCCCTTCACGGGTTTCAGGGTGTCTGACACTTTGATGTCTGATGTAGCCAGGAATAGTTTTAATCTGTTCTACCAACAAGTCATTGTGCTGATAATAAAGTTCCGAGTTTGCATCTTGGCGCTTAGAGGTGAAGATCACCGCGTAAGTTTTGCTGCCAATTTCGGAATGAATTTCGGAATCAATTTCAGAATCAATTGACGAACCATCTGAGGCCTTTACTTTATGTTTTAACACCTTAAACTCATAAAGTAGAGCTAAGACGGAAGTAGCTACCGCTGATATCCCAATCAATCTTGGAACCAATGGCAATGCATCTCCAATGACTAGCTGAATTCCAAATAACAATGAGACTGCAGTTAGAACCAGTACCAATAGCGTTCTCATGATTCGAACCCAACGTGGCTTGCTTGGCACATAAGTCAGTATTAGCGCAGTCGGTCCTCCAACCATGGAGGTAAAGAGAATTACAGTCACGACCAAAGCTAAAGATTCCATTTGGCTCTCTTCTTCCGTTTAACTTGAAGTTGCTGCGAATATTGCCATATCTATCTGGCTTCCATCAGCTCTGGTGACGTATTTCTTCAGTAAACCTTCAAATTCATAACCAGCTTTGATTAATAGTCGCTTAGAAGCTTCATTGCGATTATCAACTAAGGCATCGATCCTTCGAAAGCCCATGGTCATCAGCCCATACTCAGTTAGTAGCTCCACTGCTGCAGTGCCAATTCCTTTGTTACGAGCCTCTTTTACTAGCCAATAACCAATCTCAGCGCGATGATTTGCAAAGTCAATCGAATGCAACGAGATAATCCCAGCCAATTGAACAAGTTGGTTTGTTGCCCCATCTCTTTCATCAAATCTGGCATCGATTGCAAAAATCAGCTCAAGTCGATTTGCATGGCGCTCTGGAGCGCGATTCTTGGCAAAGTTAATTGCATTATCAATTGTGTAATTAGCAGGGAGCGTAGTGAACTTTGGAACTTCCGGATCCTGAGCGCCGCTGTAAATTGCATCGGCATCGGTGGGCTTTACTGGTCTAAGAATTATCTGGCTAGGAATTATCTGGCCAACTTCAAGAGTTGGGATTTCCTCTGGCCACCAAATCATCACAGAAGTTTAAACTGATAACTGCTAGTTATATGGAATTGGACCAAATTGAGTAAAACTAGATCAATTTAGATAGAAGCAGATAGAAGCAGATTGAATTAGATGGAATCTAGAATTGGCCGTGGAGGAACGTAATACTTGTGACCTGATGGGCTAATCCAGGTACAAGCACCATCCTCTTGGTTTATGAGCTGCCAATCAGAATGTGTTTTGAGATTGTGATGCCGTCTACAGAGCGCTCCGAGATTATCGGGTGAAGTAGTTCCACCTTCATTCCAAGGCACAACATGATCAAGATCTCCGAGATGGGCAGGTTGTCGACAACCGGGGAAGCGACAAGTTCGATCTCTTGCGATTAAGAAATCTTGTAAGTCTTGTGGTGGTTCATAAGTTTCTCTTCCATAATCTAGAAGGGTTCCCTTAATTGGGTCGGTGATAAACCGCTTCCAGCGACCATCAGATGCAATTTCGCGTGCAATTGCTGCAGGAATTGGTCCATATCCAGCAAGTTGTCCTGGATTATCGGCGAGTCCAAGAATTGTTGGTAAGTCGATTGTCACATTGATAGTTGGACGGCGATTATGTTTGGTGATAATTGAACCACTTGCCTTAAGAGCTGCATCTGCCGCCCGCATTGCAAAGACAAATGCATCTGCTCTACGCATATCTCGCTCAAAATCTGAATTGATTAGGTTTGCGCGTTCTAGGGCAGCTAAAGCGGCAGCATCCTGCGAATTAAGGGCGAGACATTCATCTTTGCAACCATCAGAACATGGATGCGCGCACCTTGAATCTGCGCCACAATTCTTGAGGCAAATGTGGCCACGACTAAATTTGACGAGATTTAACATGGCTTGGCGATGCTCTTCGAGTAATTTTTCTGAGTAGTCGTTTATGACTTGATCTACAAGCTGGGCATCCTCAATCTTTAGGGTCGCCAAAATTGTTCCGATTCCATTTGGTTCTTTATAAAAGCGGACTTGGCGTGCAGCGCGATTATCATCGAACTCTTTTTGGAATAAATCTGGAGCAAGTTTTGCAAAGGTGGTGCGAACTTTGTTGGCAACCTGGTTGGGCGTATGAAATTCTGCGTGGGCCAGAGCGATCTTCTCGATTTCCGCAATTGCATACTGATCTAGCCCAGCGCGTACTGCGCTTGCGGTCTCTTGGGCAATTACTTGGGCATGCTGCACTGAAATTTCGCCGGAATTTAGCGCGGAGATAGTTTGAGGTAAGTGATTAAATAAAGTGCGCGCTACATCAATCTTGTTTTGTGATGTTGCAGGAGAGATCCGAAGGGCAGTGGCGACGCTCTCTCGCTCTTCGCAATCAACATCAAACTCGCCAGCTTTTTCTAGATATTGAGTTCCTGATACATAGAGCATGGCCTCTTGTTCTTGGGCAGCTACCCAACTGCTCTGACGTTGCCAGCAGGTTAAAAAATCAATCCGATCTGCAGGAGTAAGCGTGGATTTGTCGAGCTGCAACAGCCTCTGCATGGCTTCAGGGCCAGGGTTGGACTTAAGTAAATCAGCGATTTCAGGCGAGCGTTCGGCATCATCAGAGTCCAGAATGGGATCACCAATTAGAGAAGGCGCAGAGGGAATGACCTGAATGGCGCGAAGTCGATTGGGGGCAGTGCTAGCTACATCAGTACTAGCTACATCAGCAATAGCTACATCAGCACTGGTTGACCCAATTTTCTGGAACATGGCTTAATCATTTATGACGCCACTGACAAAATTTGATTAATTCCAATGGTTCCCCACCATATTTCATACAACTTTAGTTTGATTTTTTATCCACAAATAGAAGGAACTCGAAGAAAAAAGTTCAGAATTGGTGTAAGTAAATATTGCAAGTAATTAGTAAGAGTGAATATGCCAGCAAAAAGCGCTATTAAGTAGTAAAAAGTTTAAATAAAACTAGAAATTAATTTATAGCTTCGCGGTCTCAAAGGAACGATCATGGCGATCAATCACCATCATGGTGTGATTTGGGATCTGATGCCAACCCTCTTGGTTCCAGCCACTTGATGCCACCACGATTGAGTGATCATCTTCGCGATAATGTAGATCGTAATAATCCTCGCCGCCAAAGTGTGGGCGCTTCTGATTGTCGTGTTCTGAGATCACTATCATTTTGGTTGGCGACATCAAAAAGGCATTGATGCTTGAATAATCGGCATGCTCTTTGATTAATTTAACTGCAGCTTTGACGCCAGGCACCAATCCCAGCTCTTCAATCTTCTGAATTACTAATAAAAAGTAGCGCTCTGAATCATTTCCGGTCACCGCCATCTTTAAGTAAGCCGGTGCGATAAATGAGTCCATGGAGGTCGGCGGATTGATTGATCCATTATGAATAAATGAATACTTACCAAAGTGGAATGGATGCGCATTCTCTTTATTTACTGGTAATCCCGAAGTGGCCCAGCGGATATGAAGCAAGGACCCATCTGCTTTGGTCTTATTGATGACATCCATGAAATCGGGACTTGAATATGCAGGAGTGGCCTCTTTGTAGACCTCTCCGCTTTTATCAGTGATACCCCACCCGTCGCAATGGACTTTGGAAAGATTTACAAACTCTTCAAAATCTTTTCCGATGACAGATGGAAAATTTGTATCCGAATCGGACACGTACCCTAATAAGCGACACATATTCCTAATTTACCCTTCCGTTAGGTGCATTCTAGGAGTACCAAGGAGTCCTCGGTGACCTCCATCGAGAGCTTCAGCGCCAAAGTTCAGGAGAGTTCAGCTAAGTTCAGCTAAGCCAAATTGGCACTCGTGAAGTAAGTCCGTACCACGAGTGACGATGATGACGTAACTGGAATTGCTGCACTTGAACTCTGGCGCGCTGAACAAAGGAGTTCAAATTTGAGCAATCAGCATGATGAGGATGCCAAACTCTTAGAGTCACTGGGCTATAAGCAAGAATTCAATCGCCGTTGGTCCGGCTTCTCTAACTTTGCAATCTCATTCTCAATTATCTCTGTGCTCTCTGGCTGCTTCACGACTTTTGGCCAGGCATGGAATAACGGTGGACCAATTGCGATCTCAGTTGGTTGGCCAATAATTTCAATCTTCATTCTGATAATTGCGCTCTGTATGGCGGAGTTAGTTTCTGCGATGCCAACTGCAGGCGGAATTTTCTACTGGGCCTTTGCGCTCGGTAAACCAGTTCATGGTTGGCTGACCGGTTGGTTAAACCTAATCGGTCTAGTTGCAGTCATCGCCGGCGTGGATTATGGCTTTGCAACCTTCTTCACGACAACCATGAGCTTATTTAGCGATGCATGGGATCCAACAAATCTAACGTTGGTATTCATAGTCTTCATGGTGACCGTGTTGCTACATATTCTCATGAATATCTATGGCGCGAAAGTCATTCACTTGCTACAGAACATCAACGTCTATTGGCACGTATTTGGTGTAGCTGCAATTCTTGGCATTTTGATCTTCTTGCCAAAGAGCCACCAATCTGTCGAGTGGGTGTTCACAACTCAGAACAACAACTCTGGATTTAGCCAGAGCATGTACTGGTGGTATGTGTTGCCACTTGGCTTCTTGTTGACCCAGTACACAATCACTGGTTTTGATGCATCTGCACACGTCTCAGAAGAGACTGGTGGCGCATCTAAAGCAGCCGCAAAGGGCATGTGGCAATCAGTCGCATTCTCGGCAATCGGTGGCTGGTTGTTACTTCTATCATTCCTATTCGCAGCAACCGATGTTGATGCATTGAACAAGGCAGGTGGATTCGCACCAGCAATCTTTGAATCAGCGCTCACACCAGGCTGGACTGAGATCTTGTTGATCATCACCTGCGTTGGTCAGTTCTTCTGCGGTATGTCATGTGTAACGGCAGCATCTCGTATGTTGTTCGCATTCTCACGCGATCGCGCAGTCCCTGGTCACCAGTATTGGACCAAGTTAGATGGCAATAAGAATCCATCACATGCCGCATTTGGCGTTGGTTTCTTTGCGCTAGTGCTAACACTGCCTGCGCTCTGGGCTCCAGAAGGCACCGTAGTTCCAATCGCATTCTTTGCAGTTACCTCGGTAACGGTACTTGGCTTGTTCTTGTCATTCATGATTCCAATTTATCTACGTTGGAAACAGGGCGACCATTTCAAAGCTGGCGCTTGGAATCTAGGTAAGCACTACAAGTGGATGGCACCAATTGCAGTGATTGAGATTATTTATATCTCAATCGTGCTCTGCTTGCCGACCACCCCTGCTGGTGTTCCTTGGAACGAGAACTTCACTTGGCTATCTGTGCAGTATGCACCAATCGCGCTTCTTGTAATTATCGGTAGCGCGATGACCTGGTGGTATGCAAGTGCCAAGAACTGGTTCAAAGCGCCAGAACATAAAGCTCGTTTAGTCGAGTAGTACTTCGTAGAGAAGAACGGCCACCGCTCGCAAAAAGTTATTGCGGGGGTGGCCGTTCTCCATTAATTTAGGAGGAAATGATGGGAAGAGTTCAAGATCAAGTCGCAATAGTCACTGGGGCTGCCTCCGGAATCGGAGAGGCAAGCGCTATCAGATTGGCCGAAGAGGGCGCAAAGGTTGTTTGCGCAGATTTAAATGGTGAAGGCGCAGAAGCCACTGCCAAAAAGATTGCAGCTACAGGTGGGGTAGCAAGTTCCTACAAAATTGATATCTCTGACTCTGCACAATGTGATTCCTGTATTTCGGACACAGTAAATAAGTATGGCGCAGTCGATATCTTGGTAAATAATGCAGGCGTCAATCTGCCTGGCGTCTTTCATGAAGTAACCAACGAGACCATTCAAAGAACTTTGCAAGTAAATGTGGCTGGCATGATGTATTTAAGTCGCGCTGCCATTCCACATATGCTCAAAACTGGTCGTGGCTCGATAATTAATATGTCTTCGGTAAATGGTTTGGTTTCTGAACCTTTCTTAAGCGTTTACTCAGCTTCCAAAGGCGCAGTCGTGATGTTGACTCGTGGTATCGCACTTGATTACGCAAAGACCGGAATTAGATGCAATGCAATCTGCCCAGGTTGGGTAGATACGCCGATCAACTACGCCCATGCAGATTTATTAGGTGGGCTGCAGAAGGTCTACAAAGAGATCTCGAATTTCCAGCCAATTGGTCGCCCAGGAGAGCCACGTGAGATTGCGAATCTGGTCCTATTCCTAGCCTCTGATGAAGCCTCATTTATTACCGGTTCGATTATTAGCGCTGACGGTGGCATGACTGCGATGTAGCGCTGGGTAGAAAAAAACGGACAATAAGGATAAATTCGAACCATGAATCTCAGCGTTGAGCAGTTAAAGAAAGATGTAGCTGACGGAACCATCGATACCGTCGTAGTCGTGATGACCGATATGCAAGGTCGTCTAGTCGGAAAGCGCATCGCCGGCCAATTTTTCTTAGATGAAATCATCAAACACGGCACCGAAGGATGTAATTATCTTTTAGCTGTCGATGTCGATATGAACACTGTTGGTGGTTATGAAATGTCATCATGGGATCGCGGATATTCAGATTTCGCGATGGTGCCAGATCTATCAACGCTTCGTTATATCCCTTGGCAAGATGGTGCCGCCATGGTCACAGCAGATGTTCAGTGGCTAGATCACAGCGATGTAGTGGCCTCTCCGCGCCAGATTTTGCGTCGCCAGATCAAGCGCTTAGAGGAAGCGGGCATGAAAGCCTTTGTCGGAACTGAACTTGAATTTATCGTCTTTAACAATACTTACGAAGATGCATGGAACAAGCGTTATCGCGGATTGACGCCAGCAAATCAATATAATGTCGATTATTCGATTCTTGGTGGTTCACGTATCGAACCGCTACTTCGTGCAATTCGACTGGGTATGACCGGTGCCGGAATGTATGTCGAATCTGTAAAAGGCGAGTGCAATTTCGGTCAGCATGAGATTGCATTCAAGTATGACGAAGCGTTAAAGACTTGCGATAACCACGTGGTCTACAAGAATGGCGCCAAAGAGATTGCCTCCGATATGGGCTATGCACTTACCTTCATGGCTAAATACAACGAGCGCGAAGGTAACTCCTCGCATATTCATTGCTCATTCCGCGGTTTAAATGGCGAGATGGTTTTGGCAGATGATAAAGATAAAGAGCACGGCCTATCTGATGTCGGTCGCCACTTCTTAGCTGGTATGCAGGCCCATCTACGCGAACTTTCTTTGATGTGGGCGCCAACTATCAATTCTTATAAGCGTTATCAGCCAGGGTCATTTGCACCAACAGCAATCCGTTGGGGTCGCGATAATCGCACCTGTGCGCTTCGTTTGGTGGGCAAAGGCCAATCACTGCGCGTGGAAAATCGCGTTCCGGGTGGCGATGTAAATCCTTATTTAGCGGTGGCGGGAATGATTGCTGCAGGGCTTGATGGCATTAAGAATAAATTGCCACTTGAGCCAGCATTCGTTGGAAATGCTTATGCATCGGATTCGGAATTCGTCCCACACACCATGGAGATGGCGCAGAAACTCTGGTCAGAGAGCGCCTTCGTCAAAGAGGCATTTGGCGAAGAGGTTCAGAAGCATTACACCAACATGGCCCAAGTTGAGATCGAAGCATACGGAAAAGCCGTAACCGATTGGGAGCTAATCCGTAATTTTGAGAGGTACTAAGAATTGTCAACAACTTACGATGTAATCAACCCTGCCACCGAACAGGTAGTTAAACAAGTCAAAGAGGCTTCAGTCGAAGAAACTGATGCGATTATCGCAAAGGCTGCTGAAGCATTTAAGTCTTGGCGAAATGTCACACCGTATGATCGCGCCAATCTGCTTCGTGCATTTTCAAATAAGGTACGCGAACATCGTGAAGAGTTAGCCAAGCTTGAGATTGAAAACTCTGGCCATACCCGTGGTAATGCGCTTTGGGAAGCCGATAATGTTGCAAATGTTTTGAATTACTATGCAGGTGTACCAGAGCGTCTATATGGTCGCCAGATTCCAGTTGCAGGTGGCGTGGACATCACTTTCAAAGAGCCAATTGGAGTGGTCGGAATAATCGTGCCTTGGAACTTTCCAATGCCAATCGCAGGCTGGGGTTTTGCTGCAGCGCTCGCAACTGGAAATACCGTGGTTTTAAAGCCAGCAGAGCTAACCCCGCTTACGGCAATTCGTTTAGGAGAATTAGCGTTAGCAGCAGGTATTCCTGAAGGCGTATTAAATGTAGTGCCAGGTAAGGGCAGCGTTGTTGGCGCTCGCTTTGTAACCAATCCAACAGTTCGTAAAGTCTCTTTCACTGGTTCGACTGCAGTTGGCAAAGGCATCATGGCTGGCTGCGCAGATCAAGTTAAGCGCGTTACTTTGGAATTAGGTGGCAAGAGCGCAAATATTATTTTCGATGATGCGGATATCGAAGCGGCAGCTGCGAGTGCGCCAGGTGGCGTATTTGATAATGCGGGTCAAGATTGCTGCGCGCGTACACGAATCTTGGTGCAAAAGAACGTATTTGATACGTTCATGGAACATTTCGAAAAGAGCGTAAAAGCATTTCGCTGTGAAGATCCAAATCTAGATAGCGCAGGAATGGGACCGCTAATTTCTAAGAAACAAAAAGATGTAGTTGAGTCTTATATTGTTGATTCAAAAGATTCCGAATTGGCATTCCAAGGTAGCGCACCATCGGGTCCTGGTTTCTGGGTGCCGCCTACAGTATTGATTCCAAAAGATACAAAAGCAAAGGCATGGCAAGAAGAGATCTTTGGTCCAGTAGTTGCAGTGCTGCCATTTACCGACGAAGCAGATGCCATCGCAAAAGCAAATGATTCGATTTATGGTCTCTCTGGTTCGATCTTTACCAGCAACTTAGGTCGTGCGATGCGAGTAGCTCGCGCCGTTGAATCCGGAAATCTTTCGGTTAATTCACACTCTTCGGTTCGTTACTGGACACCCTTCGGTGGCTACAAGCAATCAGGACTTGGCCGCGCACTTGGCCCAGAGTCGCTAGATATGTATACCGAAACCAAGAACGTCTTCTTTAATACTGAGAGCTAGTTAGTACCCCTTACATTTTGACCATTCATAGTGCTTTAATTCTTGAGTGCGCTCAAAGACCTTTCTGGCTCTATTAATTGCTTTACTGACATCAGGTTTGTTCGGTAAGGCAGAGGCTGCTCCAAATATAAAAACGATAAAAGTAGGAACGGTTTGCAAAAAGTTAGGCACAATTAACAAAGTAGGTAACTCCACTTTTGTGTGTACTAAATCTGGATCAAAGTTAATTTGGACCAAGAAAGTTGAGAAGAAAAAGCCGGCACCGATTCCTTCGGCAGCACCAACACCAGAAACAATTATTCGAAATAACGGTCCAAAAACTGCGGCTGGACGAGCAGCAGCCGAGCCGATTTATAAAGAACTTAATCAAATATCTGCAGAACTCTTTCAAAGATCAGCTTCAGTTAAACGAGGTAATGCACAGATTTTGAGCGATGAGCCAAATAACCCACTGATAGAGGTAACAAGAGTCAATGTAAATCGCACCATTGAGATGATGCGCGCCATCGTGCCTGATTTTCCTGATAACGAAGTCTTTCTTTTTAGAGATATTGCTTGGTTAGAAAAATCAAAGATCAAAGATGTTTGCCCAAATTTAATCAATGATCAGAAGAATTATGGATGGGCAAATGCTGGATGTAATAAATATTGGGTGGGCAGTTTGGGAGATTACGAAAAGCCAGACACCTATCAATACACTCCAAGACACTCTCCTAGAACATTACTTGGTTTCACCGGTTCTCATGAGACAGTGCATTTGATTCAAAGTGGTAATTCAAATGGCAATTGGGAGAAATTTCCTGCTTGGTATCGCGAAGGTTCAGCAACTGTTGGTGCAGGTCTAGTGATGGTTTCCTTAAGTGACTTTGCAAATGGAGATTATTCAGCGCTAGATGATTGGGAGAACAACAGCTGGTCTAAGCCTCGTTGTAAAGCCGTATTCGATAATTGGAAAGTCAAAAATGAAGCTTCGGGCCATGGGCTCACTAAAAATTGTGAATACAGCGTCGGTCGCAGAATGATCGAATATTTAGTTGCGAAAGATAAGACCTTCGATAATATCCGTAAGGTTTACGATGCAGTTGGTCCAAATGTGAGCTTTAACGAAGCATTCAAGAAATATCACGGCATGGAACTATCACAGTTCTTCACCGAGATTGAAGGCTGGCTGGAGCAACTTGATTGGGCAGTTGCAAATACCTACTAATTAAATTCGGATTAATTGGTAAGTATTTAGCGTGCTGTTAACGCCAGCGCTGAATTGAAGGCTTCAACGACTTCATCCTTACTCCATGGCTTTGGTGCTTGGGTAATGAAGAAGTCCTTAAGCGCGATATCAGCTAGTTCATCGATATCTTTCGATTCGAAGCCAAGGCTAGATAGCACTGGGAAGTTAAGTTCCTTCAAGATCTGACGCACTTTGTTGATTACACGTGATCCATCCTTGGTGCCATCTTGAGGTAAGCCCATCGCATCTGCGATGCGTTCCATCTTCTCTGGAACTACGCGAGCTTCGCGAGTAAGTGTTTCAACTAAAACCAAACCGATAGTTAAACCATGTGGCACATGCTTTAGTCCACCGATTGCTTGGCCCAATGAATGTTCTGCAGTGCAGTCAGAGATATTCATGGTTAGCCCAGCCATCATGGAACCAGCTGCCATGTTTGCGCGAGCAACTTTGTCATTACCATCTTTAAATGCGGCAACAAGCGCAGGGGTCATCATCCGAACTGCTTCGTAGCCAATGGCATCACCAATTGGAGTAGAGCATTTTGCGATGATTCCGGCGATTGCTTGTGCAAGCGCATCGATACCAGTATTTGCAGTCATCGAAGGTGGCATTGAATAAGTTAGCACTGGATCTACTAACGCTACCTGTGCACGAAGATTTCCATTTGCAATACCTGCTTTGCGTCCAGCTTCTGGATCAGAGATCACAGAGCCACCCGAGACTTCTGAACCAGTGCCGGCAGAAGTTGGTAGCGCAATCAGCGGAATAGTTGGATTTGGATAGACCGGAGCTTTTGATTGGAATTCACGGAAGGTGCAATTTAATTGGGCGCAAAGACGTGCGGCTTTAGCGGTATCAATCACAGATCCACCACCAAGTGCGATTACGGAATCGCAACCAGCTGCTTTTAACGCGCTGATTGCATCTTCGACCATTTGAATGGTTGGTTCGCCAGCTGGCTTTTCGAAGATGGTGACGCTGGAAGTTGCTTTAACTTTATCGATGAGCGCAGCTGCGGCAGGGTTGAATTTTTCGATGCCTTCATCGACCATCAAGAAGGGCTTCTTGCTATCTACCTCTTTGATTACTTCAGGCAGAGTATCAGCGATACCTTCGCCGAAACGCACCTTCACTGGCAGGTGGTTATTGAATGCATGAATGTTTTCCATGTTTTTACCCTATCGTCTCTTGGCGTTAATTGGCAGATTTCTCAAACTTAAATGGTGGCACACTCTTTACCTCGCTCGTTGCGATGTGATCAAGGAAGTAATCAACCAGCGCTTGCGCTCTTTGGTTTGCACCCTCCTCTTCAGCTTTTGTCTGTTGACGCAAGATTTCAACATTTAGCCCTTCGCCTTCAATCTCCTCGGGGCCACCATCCATCTCCAGCCAGCAATCTAAAACTTCCAAATCGATCTCTGGATGAAATTGCAAACCTAAAGTTCGACCCATGACAAATGCCTGTGATGCAATCGGAGATCGCGCCAATTCGGTCGCACCTGGTGGAACTTGGAATCGATCCCAGTGATATTGAAACCAAGGGCCATTTGGAATGATCTCTGGATAATCTGTCATCACGTAATGCCAACCGATCTCACTTCGTGGTGCGCGAGATACTGATCCACCAAGAGCGCGAGCCATCAGCTGTCCACCAAAGCAAACTCCGAAGATGGGTTGCCCAGCATTATGTGAAGCAGTTACTCGCTCCAACTCTGGCAATAACCAATTTCCAATTCGTTCATCTTCCCAAACACCCCAAGGTGAACCCATCGGGACAATTACTTCGTACTCAGAAAAATCTGGCCATACGACGTGCACATTGGGATTATCGAAGTTTTGCTCCTCGACAACGGGCATGCGAACTACTTCGTAACCACGATTCTTAAAAGCTCGCCAAAGCGGACCACTTAGAGTGACGTGATCATGTTCGATGAAGAGTGCGCGCTTGGACACCGAACGATTCTACTTAGGTGGGAATTAACCATGAAATTAGGGGTATATTTAAGTTTAGGGGGTAATCAAATTGTGTAGTCCAGTTAAGTGTCAGATTTGCGGCAAAGTGACTTGGTCAGGATGCGGGGAACATATCGAAGAAGCTTTGGCTGGCTATACCGAAGATCAACTCTGTAAGTGTCCATAAATCAATAACTTTTTACTCTTTCCACGCTATTGGTCGCTATTAGTCGCTATTGATTGCTATTAGTCGCTATTAGTTTTGTCGTATAGGTGCGGTTGAATAGGGTGGTGTTAAAGCGCCGCCCGATACCAAAGACTGATTATCAACTGTCGGCCAAACAACTCGAAGCTATTCAACATCGCAACAAACCACTGATTATTTTTGGCGGACCGGGTTCAGGCAAAACCACCACTATCGTCAATGCAGCAATTTCTAGAATCAACGAGGGCCAAGATCCAAATTCAATTCTGGTCCTAACCTTTGGCCGCGAACGTTCATCGCAATTACGAGATGCGATTACGCTCCAAACATCTCAGACTATGCTCGAACCCCTTGCCAGAACTTTCCATGCACTTGCACATTCAATATTAAAAGCAGAGGGCAAGAACCCATTGCTGCTATCTGGACCAGAGCAAGAGAGCTGGATCCGTCAGTTGGTCGAAGGTGTTACTTGGCCAGCTGAATTAAAACCGGCGCTGCAGACCAGAGGTTTCATCAGAGAGTTACGAGATTTAATTTTGCGCGCCACCGAACGTGGTTGGAGCGTTGATGATCTCGAAGCAAATGGTCTTAAATATAAAGAAGAGTTTTGGGTAGCCGCCAGCAAGTTCTGGCGAAGTTATATCGGAACTTTAATTCTGGTCGATTCAGATCATGGCGAACCCAAAGAGCGTCTGGATTCAGCGCAATTGATATGGCGCGCCTCTGAAGTCACTCAAAGTGTTTTCAAGCAGCGATTTAAGACAATCTTGATTGATGAATTTCAGGAGAGCGATAAGGCGCAACGAGCTTTGTTACAGAATTTAGCCCCTGCAGATTTGGTGATTGCGGTAGATGTTCATAGCACCGTAGGCCGCTTTCGCGGCGCGGATCCAGATGGAATCGATCAAGCTTTAACATCTTATTTGAAAGATGGCCAAGTTATCTATTTGGATCAAAATTTTCGCACCAGTTCACAAGTTCATCTCTTCCTACAGAAAGTAGCCGGAGAATTCCCAAAGCCACCTAGGGTCCAAAGCGCCACTGAAAAGTCAGGTCTAGTGATGGCAGAACGCTTTGTGGATGGGGCTAACGAAGCAGCTTTTATCGCAGATAAGTTACAACGTGCGCATCTGGAAGATGGTCTGAAGTGGTCAGAGATAGCGGTTATTTTCAGATCGCCTGCACAAAGTAGCGCAGTCCGAAGCGCTTTGATTCGTTCCAATATTCCAGTAGCTGGCGAGCTACAAGTGTTATCTGAAAATGCAGCGATTGCACCTTTTCTCTTGATGGCCGAAGTTGCGATCAATGGCAAATTAAATTTAGCTGATGCCGAATCCTTGCTGCTCTCTGAATTTGGAGGTGCAGATTCAATCTCACTGCGCCGAATTCGTAGAGAGCTAGTTAGCAGATATTCAAGTGCAACTGGCCTACCTGGTTCAGAGTTGATCTGCAAAGCGATAACCGAAGGTGGTTATCAATTTCCTGGCGCAGATGCGCTAAATCGATTACATGAACTTTTCCTAAAAACCGAACGGGTAGCAAGAGGTAAAGATTCACAACCAGAAGATTTACTTTGGAGCATATGGAGCAATGCCAAAAATATCGACAATGAAGCAATCAGCGAAGTTTGGCGCAAACAAGCGCTGAAGGGCGGAGTTCGTGGAGCAAATGCTGATCGTGATCTTGATGCCATGCTCCAACTATTTGAATCAGCGCGCCGTTACGGACAGCGATTTAGACATGCTGGGCTTAGCCAATTTTTCAAAGATATTCGTAAATCTGAGATTGCAGGCGATGTAATCACGGCTAAAGGCGAACGTCATGATGTGGTCGAATTGTTATCTCCATTTACCGCCAAAGGTCGCGAATGGAAATTAGTCATAGTGGCATCAGTCCAAGAAGGAATCTGGCCCAACTTAAGAGTACGCGGTTCACTGCTTGGGTCAGAACGTTTGGTCGAACGTGATCGCCATCCAGATTTAGCTGAGATCGAATTGGAGCAAGTGGCCAGAAGCGCAGTCGCCGAAGATGAGCTTCGCCTCTTCTACGCTGCTATATCCAGAGCCAGTGAGACTTTGATAGTTACTGCGGTAGATCGCGAAGAAGACCAACCTTCAACTTTCTTTGATTTAGCCTATGAATTCGTCCATGGCGATGACCAGATCTCCCATTTCAAATTAATGGATCAATTAAATATCAACCAAGTGGTCTCAAAATTGCGCAGACAATTGATTGATACCGGATCCAAAGAGGCAGCGGCATCATTAAAAGCGCTAGCGATGGCTGGAATTGCTGGTGCTGATCCCTCAGATTGGTATGGCGCAAAAGCAATCACCTCCAATGCGCCAGCAGTGCCAACTGAAAAGTCGGTACGAGTTTCACCTAGTAGCGTTGAGAAATTCGATCAATGTCAGCTTCGATGGTTCCTTGAAACACATGGTGGACAAGATGGCAACACCTCTGCTCAATTGATCGGAATAGTGATTCATAAGTTCGCAGAATTGGCAGAACGAAATGATGCGGATTTTCATAGTCAGCTAGCGCTACTACGTGCTAATTGGAAATTGGTAGACCCTGAAACCGGTTGGCTATCTCGCACCTCATTGGGCAGGGCGACCATGATGCTAGAGCGTTTCTATAACTACCGTGCATCAATAGCCGGTGATCGCAAACTCAAGGAAGTCGAAGCTAAATTTGAATTTGAAGTCGGCCGTGCCAAAATCAAATGCAGCATTGATCGCATTGAAACCACCGCCGACGGCAAGTTATATGTGATTGATTTTAAAACTGGCAAGACCACGCTAACCAAAGATGAAGCTGCAACAGATGCCCAATTACAGATTTATCAGTACGCAGTGGGCCCTGAAGTTGCAGGTGCATCCCTTGTCTATTTAGATTCTGATTTAAAAGGTAATAAAACCCGCGAACAGGCTCCAATAAACCGTGAAGAAGTAGCTTCGCGTATAGAACAAACAGCGGTCAAAATGGGTGGCCATACATTCTTGGCCATCAAGAATAAGAACTGCCAATTTTGTAGCGTGATTGCATCTTGTCCACTGCAAATTGAAGGTAGAGGTCTTTATGATTGATCCAATAAAGATCTCAGAGATCACCGGTACAACGCCAACCCCAGAGCAAATTGAGATTATTCAATCTCCGCTTGAGCCAGCAGTGGTAATTGCCGGCGCTGGTTCTGGAAAGACCGAAACCATGGCCACCCGCGTCTTATGGCTGGTAGCAAATGGCCATGCCAAACCAGATGAGATTTTGGGACTTACCTTCACGCGCAAAGCAGCTGGAGAGCTGAAACATCGAATCAAGAAGCGGTTAAAACAATTACGCGCCGCCGGATTGATCGATAAATCGCTCTCTATCGAAGTTCCAGTGATGACTTATCACTCATACGCAGCAAATATCTTGCGCGAATATGGGTTACGACTTGGCATTGATACTGACTCTGAGTTAATTGGAGAGGCGGTGGTTTGGCAGCAAGCTGCAAAAGTTTTGAAGAATTGGGACGATCAAGAGTTCGAATATGACGGCGCTTTTAAGACTTTGGTCAGCGATCTACTTGGATATACCAAGAATGCAATGGAGCATGGCGTATATCCAGATGATGTATTTGCCGAGACCGAAGAGGTCATTGAAAGATTAAATCAGATCGCCTCAGACAAAGATGTCGAGAAAGTAAAGTTGGTATTGAAACAACGATTGAAATTGATTGAGATCTCAAAGCTACTTCAAGAAGTTCGGATTCAAAATGGCCAGTTGTCATTTGACGATCAGATGTTCTATGCGGCAAAGATCGCGCAAGAGGTAGAGAAAGTGCAACAACTCGAACGTAGTAAGTATCCAGTGGTCTTACTTGATGAGTATCAAGATACTTCGCAAGCTCAAGTTCGAATGCTGGCTGCGCTTTTCGGCGACGGGCATCCAGTGACCGCAGTCGGAGACCCATACCAAGCAATTTATGGTTGGCGCGGCGCTGCAATCGGTACCATCAAGAATTTTCATAAAACTTTCCCAAATCCGAAAAAGATAAATCGCGAATATAACCTCTCCACTACATTTCGTAACGATAAAGCGATTCTGGAACTTGCCAATAAATTTGGTGAAGTTGTTGGTCAGCAGATAAAAATCCCTGTAAAGCCTTTGAAACCAGCAGAAAGTGCCGGTTCTGGCGCGATTCAAACCGATATCTACGAGAACGTAGAGCTAGAAGCGCTAGGTATCGCAGAGCGTTTAAGCCAACTATGGCAGGCAAAGATCACTGCACAAAGCGATGAGACCTTTGCGGTCTTGGTCAGAAATCGCAAACAGATTCCAGAAATCGAGAGCGCACTTCGGGCGTTGGATTTGCCAGTTGAGGTTTTAGGTATCGGCGGATTGTTACAAGTCCCAGAGGTAACTGATGTCTTCACCTTACTTAAAGTTATTGTCGATGCAGAGGCAGGTTCGGCATTGATGCGCCATCTAACTAGCCCGCGACTTGCAATTGGCGTGCAAGATATCGCAGCGCTTGGCCGATTCAAGCGATCGCGTGATGCGAAGACAGATCAGTCCCGAGATTTAGTTGCGCAATTGACTAGCGAAGTTCTAGAGAGCGCTGAAGCTGACGATGGGGTGGCAGGATCATTGATAGAGGCGCTTGATGAGATTGACAAAGCAGATCGATCCCAATTTTCAGAGTTTGGTTTCCAAAGATTGCAGCAATTTTCAAAGGAGCTCAAAGCGCTTAGAAATAGAGCCAAAGGCTCCTTGATGGATTTGATATACGAGATCGAAGATTATCTGGGACTGAGCGTTGAATTGATGTTGCGAGATGGTGGATCAAATGGTCGACGCCATTTGGATCGCTTCAACGAGGAAGCCGCTAAATTCTCAAGTAGCAATGGCTCGATCTTTGATTTTGTTCGTTGGCTTGATGCCACTGTTGATCACGAACGTGGACTTGAATCTGGTGCTGCCGAAGTTCGAAGTGATGTGATTCAGCTACTTACAATTCATATGTCCAAAGGTGCAGAGTGGAATCATGTAGTGATTCCGGGGATTGTAGAGAAGCAATTTCCAAAGGTTTATTCGCAAAGCACCATCTCCTGGCTGCACAATGAGGCGGAACTTCCCTTTAATTTACGAGGCGATCGTGAAGAGTTTCCAGACTTGGATCTCTCAAGGTTGCACGATCCCAAGAGCGCAAACACTGAATTTAAACGATTCAAAGATGCATGTGCGCAGTTTCGCCAAGAAGAGGAATGGCGCCTTGCATATGTTGGCATTACCAGAGCAAAGAACACCTTGCATTGCACGATGTCCTATTGGGATACCCGCACCAATATGGATCAACCAAGCAAAATCTTCAAATTAATCTGTGAAAGCATCGGAAGAGATTGGGACATAGATACTTCTGAGATTCCAACCAGCAATCCTTTACTTGAAAGAGAAGAGAGCACAAATTGGCCACTACCTAATTCGCGGTTGGCGCAGATAGAACAGTGCATTCAGATCTACGAAGAAATTGAAGCTAGCGCCATCGACCATGATGCCCAACTGTTGATAAAGCAAATTGAGGATCGCCGTCAAGGAAGCGATATCTACCTACCACCTAGACTCTCTGTTTCAACTTTGATTGCGCTCAAAGAAGATCCTCAAAAGTTAGCGCAAGCCATAAGGCGTCCAATGCCATTCCTGCAAGATCAATTTACTCGTCGCGGAACTGATTTCCATAATTGGATCGAAGAACATTTGAAATCCCAGACGCTATTCGATGATGATGATTTGGATTATTTTGATCCGATTGAAAGCGATACCAAGTTAGATCAGCTGAAGCAGAAGTGGTTGACAAGTCATTGGGCCAAGAAAGTTCCACATAGATTAGAAGTGCCATTCGAAACGGTTCTAGCAGGTGTATTAATTCGCGGTCGAATTGATGCGGTCTACAAGACTGAGGATGGTTACGAGGTAGTCGATTGGAAGACCGGATCTAAGAAGTTAAGCGAGAATGCAGCCATCCAATTAGCGATGTATAGGTTGGCGTGGGCAAAGATTGCTGGCTGTGAAATCGGCAAAGTCAGCGCTGCCTTCCACTATGTTCCAACGGGCGAAGATGATCGCCGAAGTGACCTGCTCTCTGAAGCAGAATTGGCGCAATTACTAGAGAATTACTAAAAACCACTACTCTGCGGTGGTTATGAATCGAGCAGGTAGACCTCACGCAGAGCGCTATTGGGCGCAAAGCAAGGTAATTCAAGTATGGGATGGGAAATTCCTAGCCACCCCCACCTCATTGAGTCTGCAAAACGCTGAACTTTTTAATTCAGATGATTTAAGAATATACCTTGGAGAGATTTCCGGCACGCATTACTTCGCGGTAAACAAAGAGTTTTCAGATGGACACTCGCTTCGCGAACTGGTTGCTAACTTAGATGAGAACCTATTGGAGTTGGCTGTTACCTCTCTTGCTATCGCCAATTGGCATGAAGCGCACCCGAAGTGCGCAAGATGTGGAGCAGATACAGAAGTTATTGATCAAGGTTGGATTCGCAAGTGTCCGGTAGATCAATCACAACATTTCCCAAGAACTGACCCGGCCATCATCGTGGCGGTACAAGATCGAAATGGTCGAATCTGTTTGGGACATCAAGCAGCATGGCCAGAGAATAGATACTCAAACTTTGCAGGATTTGTTGAACCCGGCGAGAGTTTGGAGTCAGCGGTAATTCGTGAAGTTGCCGAGGAGAGTGGGTTACAAGTTAGTGAGATAAAATATCTCTCGTCGCAACCTTGGCCTTTCCCCAACTCAATCATGTTGGCCTTTGAAGCTTTCACTGATTCTCCCGAGAGCGCAGAACCAGATGGCGTTGAAATCCAGAGCCTAAGATGGTTCACCCGTAATGAATTAAAGGATGCCATCGCAAGTGGTGCGATTGCAGTACCTCCCATTACCAGTGTCTCGGGCAAGATGATTGATGGATGGCTAAATGGCTAACGCTGAAGAGATTCTGGCTGCGTTAGATGATGAACAACGTAAAGTTGCACTTGCTACGCGTGGACCAGTCTGTGTAATTGCAGGTGCCGGAACGGGAAAGACCAGAGCTATTACGCACCGAATCGCTTATGCCAGCGCCATCGGTGTGATGGATCCACAGCGAGTATTGGCAATTACCTTTACCGCTCGCGCAGCAGGGGAGATGCGTTCGCGCCTAAGAAACTTAGGTTTTCCAGGGGTAAATGCCAGAACCATTCACTCGGCTGCGCTTAAACAATTGCTTTATTTTTGGACCTCGGTTTTTGGTGGGCAGAGCCCCGAGCTACTAACTTCTAAGACGCCATTTATTAATAGCGCAGTGGAGCGAGCTGGAATCCCATTGCCAGCAAATAATCGTGAGGCGCTTCGGGATATTGCCACCGAGATTGAATGGGCAAAGGTAAATCAGATAGCGCCTGAAGATTTGTTGGCGACTCAACGAACAGTTCGTTCTCGTGTTGGTATAGAGCAGATAGCCAAGATCTATTCGGCTTACGAAGTTTTGAAGAAGCAAGAGCGAACCTTGGATTTTGAGGACTTACTTTTGCTCACGACTGCGATGATCGAGAATGAACCACAAGTCCGAGAGCGAATCCATGATCAATATCGATACTTCACAGTTGATGAGTATCAAGATATTTCACCATTACAGCAACGATTAATTGATGCGTGGCTTGGTTCTCGTAAGGATATCTGTGTCGTCGGTGATCCGGCGCAGACAATCTATTCATTTGCCGGTGCCACTCCTAGTTTTTTACTTAATTTCACCAAGCGTTTTCCGGATGCAGAAGTTATTCGCTTAACCACCGGTTATCGATCCACGCCAGAGATTATCTTCACCGCAAATGCCATATTGCGAAGCGCTCGGATGGGCAGTGAACTCTCTGCAATTAATGATCATGGTGCAAGGCCAGAATTGACGGAATACAAAACCGAAGGCCAAGAGGCGGTCGGAATCACCAATCAAATCACTGAATTGATCAGCACTGGAACCGCCGCTGAAAGTATCGCGGTATTGGACAGGACCAATGCACAATTGAATTTATTTGAAAAGACCTTTAAAGAGGCTGGTTTGCCCTATCAAATTCGAAGCAATGATCGATTCTTTGACCGTCCAGAAATCCGGGAATTCATTAGGGATATTCGCCAAGCTTCGGTGATTCCAAATGCGGAGATAAGTTGGATTGATGAGCTGCGCGGTATTGCTGCGCCTTATCTATCAGGTACGGCAATGGATGGGATCGGCGCCATCATTCATCTGGCTCGAGAGCTAGATACCGATGATCGATTTCAGCCAAAGACATTGCGAAATTTCTTACAGGAATTAGAGGATAGAGCGCAGCAGAACAACCCTCCGCAGATGCCGGTTACCACGCTTGCTACTTTGCATGCTGCTAAGGGGTTGGAATGGGATCGAGTATTCGTCGTCGGGATAAGTGAGGGTTATCTGCCATATCCAGATGCGATCGTCGATGAGGAGTTACGCCTCTTTTATGTGGGAATCACGCGAGCCAAGTCCCATCTGTATTTAAGCCATGGCGGGATACCCAGTCCATTTCTGCGCGCTATTTCGCAGTAATTTAATTAAGTTGCATCAATTACATCGGATGCTTTATTCTTCTCTACTCACCCACAAGGGTGAATTAAAAGAGAGAAGGCGCAAAATGGCTAAGCAGCTATTTACCAGTGCGGTTGCACCTTCATTCACATATCCGACTTCTTGGGCTACCAAGCGTGCCTATGCGCATTTTGCTACCAATTTTGGAGCAAGGGCCGAAGGAGTCAATGGTTAAAATTTAACCAAAGCCAATCGGCCTCAAATCCAAAAAGGATTTGGGGCTTTTTTATTTCCCATTAAAGGATAGAAATAAAGGATAGAGAGGAAGGCAGAGAAATGTCAGTGCTATACGGAGAGCTACTTATTCCTGGCTGGAATGAGGAGTTGATGGGGTTAGATGCCGTTACCCAAGAGGGGTTGAATCTTCCTTGTTATAAAGTCGATGCCGAGATCTTCTTCGCAGAGGATGAGGCAAATATCGCTATTGCGAAGTCTCTATGTGCTCCATGCCCAGTTAGAGCTAAATGTTTAGCTGGAGCGTTATCAAGACAGGAGCCATGTGGAGTATGGGGCGGCGAACTCTTTGATAACGGTCAGGTAATTGATCGTAAGCGCAAAGCAGGACGCCCAAGAAGTGTCGCAGCCTAACCTGATGAATTTTTTAGATTAGGAAGTTTGAGAACTGCCATGGATCAGAGTCATACTCTTTTTTATTCCAGCCCTCAAAGAAATCCTTACGATTATCAATCGGAGTCCAATCAGCAGGCGCTGAGTAAATTCCACCCCAGTATTTTTCTGCGTACCCTAAAACTTCGCGCCATGGCAGATCATCAGGTACTAGCAGACCTTTATCCGGGTTATTAACCGCCCAGGCCACTGCAGCAAATACAGCAGAGGCCACCTGCACAGTCGTGGCAGATTGATTTGGAATCAACTTACGAGATTCGTGTATCGAAAGTAGCGAACCAGTCCACCAAGATTTATAAGGATGTCCCATCAGTAGGACACCGAGTCGATCATCACCGTCGATAATTTCATCATTCATGATTCTTTGATTTTCAGTTAAATCCCAATTGCGATGCTCTAATTCACGAAGTGATGCGATTGCAGCATCGGTTGGGCAGTATGCATAATGAACAGTTGGACGATAAATTGGTTTGTCACCTTCCCAAACTGTTAAATGATCTGGAATCGTGAAAGCTTCACCATGACGAATCACCATTCCGGTGATCTCCATATTTGGTACCCAAGATCTAACCCAAGTTTTCGCACCTGGTTGCGCTATGGCTATTTGATTTCGAGGTCCAGTCTGATGTTCGTATGCAAGTGGTGGCAATTTCTTCTCATGAGTACCCCAACCGAGTTCTGCTGGAGCCACGCCCTCTTCATACAAGCCTTCGACTGACCAAGTATTTACGAATTCATTGAGTAATTTCGGCTTATCGCTGACTTGGGTATCGCGTTCAGAGATATGAATTACTTTCACAGTCAGTGCTTGTGCCAACTTTGCATAATCTTCAGCTGCCAATGCACTCTTCACGGCATCGCTTGCAATTCCATCTTCGATAGTCTTAGTGGCAATATCTACCAACGCTTTTTTAACCAAATGCGATACCAGGCCAGGATTTGCGCCATGTTCGACGATTGCTGTGGCACCGGTCTTGCTCCATTTTGATTTCATCTCACGCATGCGCATATGGCGAACATAAAGAGTTCGCTCTAGAGGATGTTTGTTGTGACCACCCGCGTAAGGGTCCCATTCCTCAACGGAGGTATTTAAATAAAGCACATCGTGATCATGCGCCCATTGCAGGATCACATTGGCATCGATGTTCCAGGCTAAATCCAAAAGGAAGTCGCCCGCTTTGAGATATTTACTTAAGAATGAATCTAAATTCTCTCTAGTTATTTGGTCTTGCACATAAGTCGCGCCTTGATCTAGCGCACCTTTAACTCGGGAGCGATTGTCTCGCTGATCCAATATCGTCATCTGTTTGGCATCTACTAGATGTTCTAGTAGTAGTGGAATTACACATTGCGCAACTGATCCTGCGCCCAAAACAAGGATTCGACCTTGGAAGCGTGCTGACAATTAATTACCCCCTTATATTAAAAGCGAACCCAAAGTTTAAGTCCCACCGGCCTAGACGCCAACTTGTGCGCGCTTGGCTTGATACATGGCAGTGTCGGCTCGGCTCATCAGATCCGAGCGTCCATCATTGCTGACGCAGCCGATGCTGACATCTATCTTTATCTGTTCTCCACCTACATTAAATGGATACGAGAGAGTGGCTCTAAGGGCCATGGATAGCTCCATAGCGCGCTCATAGTTAGCCTTAGTTAAGACTGCAAACTCATCGCCACCTAATCTGGCTAGAAGTGAATCATCAGGAAGTGTTTTTAAGAATCTAGCAGAGGCTTGCTTCAAGATCTCATCGCCTACTTCGTGACCGAATTGATCATTAACTGGCTTGAAGCCATCTAAATCCAAGAGCAAGATCGAACCATCTCGGTATTTATCTACCTCTGCAATAAATCTTCGACGATTTGGTAGACCTGTTAAGTCATCGATTCTGGCCAAGCTCTCTTCTGCAATATTGCGTTCGCTCTGTTTTAGCGCAATTGCCATTCGTAAGAATGAAGTGAAGAGTGTGGCTGATGCCGGCGCTATGGCGGGTATTGGAACCAAACTAGAGTCCATGGCTACTGCAACTAGAATCAAAGCGCTGCTTACTGTGGAGATTGCGATATAAAATATTGGAATTGGTGGGAACTTCTCGCTCTTTATTCCTCGTCTAAACAGAGCGATAGAAATCAGTGCAAATCCAAACAACCATCCTAAATTAAGTATCGATTCATATTCGTATGAATTGGTTGAGATGGCTTGGAGATATAAGAAATCGGTAATCAGATAGATCAAGAAGCCCGATAACATCAGAAGACTTCTGATTGTTATGGGTCGCCTTGCAAAGGCGATAAATACTGCAATCAACAGAATCAGGTCGCAAATGGGATAGAGGATATGTAGAAAATCTGAATGAATCTTACGAAGTAACAATGTAGTTGCGATTGCACTGGTGCCAAGGACCAAGATTGCCCCATCAATTAGCCTGATCAATTCACTTTTCTGATTGATCTCAAATAGCGCTGGAATTGCTAAGAAGGCGATTGGGTAGAAGAGCACATATCCAACACTTGCCCAAGTTGAATCGAAGATTTGGGAGGCTAGCTCGCTAGTAGACCATGCAATTAGCGCAATTAGAAAGAGAGGGCCATTTCGCTGCCTTGCTAGATAGTTGGCAAAAATTAAGGCAGCGCAGATTGCGATATAGAGATATGGATATAGATTCGAGTAATTCCAACCAACAGAGAGCATTTTCTTGAATCTAACTTGATTCTGTTGCTACTTATATAGGGATATCCCCAAATAAAAACGCCGCCTTGGTGGGCGGCGTTTTTATTCTAAGCTATTTAGATTCCGCGGGCGCAGGATTGTGCGCGAATGACTTTTGCTTGATCCACATCAGCTTTTAATGATTCCACGATTGCCTTGTTGCTATTTGAGGAGTTCAGCAAGGTGATATTTGCGCGGAGATTCTTGATGTTGGTGTTGGCATTTTTGATACCAATATTGAAGGTAGTTACTGCCGCCTTGTAGCGAGTGATATTGGCTTTCTCATCAGCGGTAGGACTCTTCAAACCTTCCAAGCGCTTGACTTCTTTATTAAGCACTTCGATGTTCTTGTTCCAGTCGACTACATCCTTCTCTTTCATCGCAATCACTTTGTTGGCATCGGGGGAGGTACCAACATTGGCATCTGCTGCAGTTGGCATGTAGACCGCCCAGGCGGTACCTAAGTTTGCTGATGGCGCTTTCTTACTATTGTCGTCTACCAAAGATATGTAGTAAGTCTTTCCATTCTCATAGACCAAATCATCTTTTGAATAAACCTTGGATTCTTTCCAGAGAATCATTCGATTGATTGAAGTTTGGATGGAATTGGTAATTGTGGTCGAAGAGCCTGCAATCTGCTTCAAAATTCCGTCATATTGAGCTTTGGTGGATAGGTAAGCCTTATTGGCATCTAGGCAACCTGCCCACATCCAGACAAGCCTCTTTGAGGTGGTCGTTGGATTGGTGGTGCAACGATATGTGTCGCCACCTACTTTGGTTGTGGCATTTCGCTTGCTGCAAGAGACTCCGTTTGAGATCTTGGTGGCAGCATCTGCGGGAATTATCGCAGCCGAAGAGAGAACAAGCATGGCAGCGATTGCAACTGAGGCCTTACGTAACATCAAACCCTCCAAAAATTATTTTCTTGCCACAAATCTTATGGGGGCATCTATGGGAAATCGGTGAGAAAAAGGTGTATTTCTGATAACGATTGCTTAACTAGCGCTGGTTTCTTCTAAATGAGAAACCAGTATGTCTGACTAATGACCGAGGTAGATGGCGCATCAGCTGGTAGAGAATTTGGTATTGGCGACCTGGGATCGAGATTGCTTTGCCAGCCTGCGCATCTCTCCACGCAGTTGCCACAACCTCATCTGCATCTAGCCACATGAATTTAGGAACGCCGTCCATTTTCATCTGCCCGCGTTGGTGAAATTCCGTATGAGTAAAACCCGGTGCCAAAGAGGTAACTTTTATTGCAGTCTCAGCAAGTTCGGTATGTAGAGATTCAGAAAGCACCATCAAGTATGACTTGGTCGCCGAATAGTGACCGCCGGTAATCCATGCAGCTACCGATGAAACGTTGATGATGGTACCGGCGTTTTTTGAAATCATGGAGGGAATCACAGCATGAGCAAGGCGCATAGGTGCTTCACAGAGGATTCGTAACACCGCTACTTCATCTTGCATATCACTTTTAGTAAATGATTTGTTAAGGCCATATCCAGCATTATTGATCAAGACTTCAATGTCTCCTGCTTTCAACCTCTCGGCAATATTTTGAATCCCAGAATCAGTGGTCAAATCCGCTGAAATTACTTCGACATCGCGACCGAATTTACTCCTGATATCTTCAGCCAAATTGTTTAAGCGTTCGGTACTTCTGGCAGTAATCACCAGATCAAAACCCTCTTTGGCAAGTAAGTTCGCAAAGTGCCATCCGATTCCAGAGGAGGCGCCAGTAACCAGTGCAGTTTTCATATTTATCTCCGTCTCGAACTAGCTACGCATCTTAACTTTTGGTGAGATCGGACTTAACTCCTGGTATGGCTGGCCCTGCGCAGGTCTTAAATCCGCTTCTCCATTATTTGGCCAAAGTGCAAAAGCACGCTCTGCTTGCGCCGTGATCGTCAAAGATGGATTAACACCTAGATTAGCGGTGATAGTGCTGCCATCGACAATATGCAAAGTTGGGTAGTCCCATACACGGTGATACGGATCAATGACGCCAGCACTTTTATCTTTTCCAATTACACAACCACCCACAAAGTGTGCGGTAAATGGCGAGCCAATCAAGTTTCCAATATTGCCACCAGCGATACCGTCGTAGTTCTCTGCCACTCGTGTTGCTACCTCATTGGCTTCTGGGATCCAAGTGGGATTGGGATTGCTGGAATCATTTTTCGAACTTAATTTTCGACCGAAACCGAAGAGTCTTCGTTTTTCATAGACTGTTATAGAGCTATTTATATTTTGCATCACCAATGCAATTACCGAACGTTCGCTCCATTTACGTACATTTAAGATCTTAAAAATCAAATTTGGCTGCTTTAGTGCCGTGGTTAACCATTGCCTGCAACGAATCCACGGACTATCACTACTAGTCATGATGGTCTGAAGTAAACCCATCATGTTGCTGCCGCGACCATATCTGACTGGTTCCACGTGGGTATTTGGATTGGGAAAGAAAGAGGAGGTGATTGCCGCTCCTTCAGAGAAATCAATTTTGTTAGTTGGCATGATCGCGCCGACAAGTGATTCGCTGTTGGTGCGGGATAACTCTCCGAGCGCATCGGATAACTGGAGATTTCCCTTGGCTTTCATATGATGTAGCAATTTCTGAGTGTTATAGGTACCTGCAGCAACCACCACATGCCTTGCGGTCAGTTTCTGATTTGATGGTAGCCACGATGAAGAAGATCTGACTGTTACCTCCCAGATCGAATCTTGCTCAACTGCATCGTTCATCCGGCCAGTAGATTTCAGGTAAGCGATTTCTGTGACTGTCGATAACTCTTTAACTACCGCGCCTAGCTTCTCTGCAAAATAGAGATAGTTCTTAACTAAAGTATTTTTGGCATTGTGACGGCAGCCCGTCATGCATTCACCACAATTGGTGCAACTTCTTCTTGCAGGACCTTCTCCATCAAAGTATGGATCTGGATGAATAACCCCACCACGATCCTCGCCGCCTTGGCCAAAATAGATTCCTAGTGGGGCTAATTTGAAAGTATCACCAACCCCCATCTCTTCAGCCACTTTCTTCATAGCTAAATCGCTATTTGAAAAGAAAGGATTGGTTTGAACTCCTAACATCTTTCGTGCCAGTTGATACCAAGGCTCTAGCTCTGCCTTCCAATCTGTGATTTCTCGCCATTGTGGGTCTTGAAAATATTCATCACCTGGTTGGTACAAAGTATTGGCATAAACAAGAGAACCGCCACCTACTCCAGCGCCACAGAGGACAAAGACATCGGGCAGTTTATGAATTCTTTGGATTCCTTTAAGTCCCAATCTCGGTGCATATAGAAATTTATGTAACCGCCAAGATGTTTTAGGAAAATCTTTATCCTCAAATCGTGCGCCAGCTTCAAGCACGCAGACCTGATAACCCTTTTCCGCTAATCGAAGCGCTGCCACTGAACCGCCAAAACCGGAACCAATAACAATTACATCGTAATCGGTTCTATTTCTCCTTGATTCAGTCTCTGCCATTTATGGCTGTATACCTTCGGTGCTCTCTTCTCTGATTGTCCAAGTAGTACCGTATTGTTCCAGTAGATCCAAGAAAGGTTTGGAATCAAACCATTCGGGGCCATTTACGCCCTCTGGCTTCCAGATTCCTTTGGAGATCAACTCCATGGCGATAACTGGATTAATCGCAGTCTGCCAAACCACTGCTTGATCTCCGTACTCTTGCATAGACCAATCGTTATCAACGATATTGTAGATATAACAAGCATAGGGTTGACCCTCTTTGTTCAATCCTTTTACCAATACTCCAGCACAAGTTTTACCATGCATACGGTGGCCAAGTGTTGCTGGATCTGGCAATGAAGCTGCAAGCAAATCTCTTGGGGCTACTGAAATTCCTTGAACATCTACATTCTCTTTACGATCTAGTCCCAGCATATGAATGGTCTTAAGCGTCGTAATGAATTGCGCACCAAGCCCGTATTTGAAATTAACTTTTTTGGCATCTATTTTCTGCGGTATCAGCACGACCTCTTCGTGTTCGACGTTAACGCACTCAACTGGTCCGATACCTTCTGGAAAATCGAAGATCTCTAACTCACTAAATGGCTCGGTGGTGAACCAACCGCGACCATCTTCCCAAACCAGCGGCGGATTTAAGCACTCTTCGATAGTTGTCCAAATTGAGAATGATGGTGCGAATTCGTAGCCTTCCACAACCAGATTGGATCCATCTAAAACAGTGATGGAATCGATTCTGCTAAAGAGATGGTCGGATGCATATTTTGCAAAGATATCGGATAAACCAGGTTCAATTCCCATTCCGACCAATGCATAGATCTTGCGCTCGCCCCAATTCCAGTCTCGGGCAAATTGTTCGTCGCCAAGCTTCACACCGGTTTCGGTGTATGGATAATGTGGATGTGGCCTAGATAGCGACATCGCCATATCTATGTAGTTGGTATTTTCAATTTCACAAGCCAAGAAAATTGGCATCACATAACGTGGATCGACTGCGTTGATGACCACATCTGGTTGGGCCTTGCGGATTAATTCGCGGATATCCTCTAGATCGGATGCATTGACTTGCGCGGCAGCGAAGCGAGGGTCCTTCAAGCGAACCACGGCCTCCTCGGCGCGGGCCAAGGTGCGATCAGCAATGATCAATGAATCTATAAATTTTCTTCGTGATGCAATGTTGGCGATAGCACGTCCGACTCCGCCAGCGCCGATCACCAGCGCTTTCATACCCATGGGGAAATCAACTCCAATTAATTAGTAAAGTGGAGTCTAGCAAATGGTAGTTTCTAAAGAAAATTGCGTAGGTCCCTGTAGCTCAGTGGATAGAGCAACCGCCTCCTAAGCGGTAGGTCGCCGGTTCAACTCCGGCCAGGGACGCATATTACTTTCTGGCAATTTTATTCAACTTTAACTTCCCAATTTGGGTATCTAAAGAACTAAACTCTATAGTCTAAGTTCATTTCAAATGAGCAGTTAACTAAGCAATTAACTAAGCAGTTAAATTGGCAGTGAAATAAGCAGTTAAATAAGTAGTTAAGAATGGAGTGGTAATCATTAGCAATTTAGGGTCTGCATTAATCAAGCATGGAGCTAATTCGATTCCCACTGCTGTAGTTGGGGCGGGTCGGATGGGACAAGTACATGCCCGCATCGTCGCCGAAAGCCCACGGGCAGATTTAGTCGCGATCGTCGAACCAAATGAAACACTTGGTCGAAAAGTCGCGGATAGTTGGGGTGCGAAGTGGTTTCCAAACATCGGTGCAGCCTTAGAGCTAGCCGAGGCATTTGTCGTTGCAGTTCCTGATCGACTTCACGTTGATCTCACGGTACAACTGCTGGATGCCAGTCGCCACGTTCTAGTTGAGAAACCATTGGCCGATACGCTCGTTGGTGCAAAACAAATCTCTTTGACCGCAAGCAAATCGAACGCACATTTAGTTGTGGGACATGTGTTAAGGCATGATCCACGGTTTCAAGTTGCAGCTGAGAATGTAAAGAATGGTTCGCTCGGCGAACCGGTGCATTTTCGCTCCTCGCGTATTGTCCCTAGAAGCGTGGGTATGGCAAATGCGGGACAGTCACCCATCTATATGTATCAAGGAATTCACGACATCGATTTAGTGCAGTGGATTGCAAGATCGCCAATCACAGAAGTTTGCGCAGTGTCGGCATCCAAAATTCTGCCAGCACTTGGAGTTGATGGTGTCGATGTAGCGCTAATTTTATTGCGTCTAGCCAACGGAGCTATTGGGACCCTTGAAATCTCATGGGCATTGCCAACTACAACTGCCAGTGGTCTCTATTCGGAATTTGATCTCTACGGTACTGATGGCGCAATCAATGTAAGCGTTGCTGACCAGGGCGTGCAGATTACAACTGAAAAAGGTTTGGTATTCCCAGACACGGTACTCGGGCCAGAAGTAGATGGACGGCTTACTGGCGTGGTACCAGCACAGTTTGATCATTTTATGCAGGTAATCGCAGGAGAAGCGCAACAGGTGATTACCATCGATGAGGCAGTGTCAGCTGTCGCCGTCCTCGATGCCATCACAGAGTCTCTAAGTACTGGCAGTTGGATAAAGACTTCACTTCATTGATTATTGGAATTGATTATTACTTTTAATTTAGCGAAAGATAGGGAAAAAATATGACAGATCCGAATCGCAAGAAAGTTGCGATTATCACTGGCGGTGGCAGTGGAATCGGCAGAGCAATCGTAGAAGAGTTTGCGCGCAAAGGTGTTGACACAGTAATCGCTGGACGCCGCGCTGATGCACTTGAAGAGACGCGAACTCTCTTAGATGGGGCTTCGGGGAGGGTGATTCCTGTGGTTGCGGACATCACCAAAGCTCCGGATCGAGAGAGATTAGTTGCTACATGCATTGAACACTTTGGCACAATAGACATTCTGATCAACAATGCCGGAGCGACTGCTACATCGGAACTGCTCAACTACACCATGGATGATTGGCGCAAGGTATTCGAAACTAATGTGGAGGCAAATTTCTTCTTAAGCCAGAGTGTGGCACCTGTCATGCGAGATCATGGTGGTGGGCGCATTGTAAATATCGGTTCGGTATATGGATCACTTGGGCTAAATAACACCTTTTATGGTGCGAGACTTCCTTGGGTAACAGAGGGAAATCGTGGTCCCATTCGTGAAGTTGCCTACTCGGCATCCAAAGGTGCGCTGCTACAACTAACTCGAGAACTTGCAACTGCATTTGGGCCTTGGAAAATCACAGTCAATGCAGTTACGCCTGGCATGATTCCGGTGGCCGCTATTCCTATGGCTGATGACATTCGCGAGAGACTCTCAGCAATGACCCCGCTTGGACGAGTTGGACTGGCTTCGGAGATTGCACCAGCAGTATTTTTCTTATCGGGTGATGAAGCATCGTTCATAACCGGGGCTGAACTTAAAGTAGATGGCGGATGGTCGATCTGGTGAGGTCGTGCTTTAATGAACCTTTTATGAACCTTTGCTGATCTTTTAATGGTCTTTTAATGATCTAAAGTATATTTTTTAAGGAACTTTGGCCCCCACCAATTTAGCTCTCCGAACAATCTCATCAGTGCAGGTACAAGTAGCGCACGGATCAAGGTGGCATCAAGTAGTACTGCAAATGCGGTGCCAAAGCCCATCATCTTGATGGCAGTGACTCCGCTAGTTACGAATGCTGCGAAAACTACCGCCAAAATCAATGCGGCTGCAGTGATGATACGGGCAGACTTTTGTAGACCGAGCGCCACGGATTCTTCATTGTTACTTCCAGCTAAGTGTTCTTCTTTGATTCGAGAGAGTAGGAATAGTTCATAATCCATAGAGAGTCCAAAGACCACAACGGCGATTAGGATCGTAGTTCCGGTATCTAATGCGCCGGTCGCAGAGAAATCGCCAACTAGCCACTTTAGATTTCCATCGATGAATATGTAAGTTAGAACTCCAAGCGTGGCGGCAAGAGAGAGGATATTTAATAGAACCGCTTTTATCGGAAGCAATATGGAACCGGTAAAGATAAAAATGAGGATAAGTACGCTGATGATGATCCAGAGCAGCGCCCATGGAAGCGCTCTAGCGATTCCATCTTGTGAGTCTGTGAAGTCAGCTGCTACGCCACCGATCATGGTTCCGTCAGGCGCATCTAAATCTCTAAGCGCGTGAATCAAGTTGCTGGCTTCAATTGTTCTAGATCCCATTGATTGAATAGCTTGTATGCGAATATCTGGACCGACCTTAGCTGGCGCAACTCTGACAATTCCAGGAGTGCTTTGAATTTTAGCTACATAATCAGTCAGTTCCTGATCAGTTACAGCGGTGGCCCCACCCGGAATTAAAATCTCAATCGGACTGCTCTCTTGTCCAGGAAATCGCTCAGATAGAACTTCGTAGGCAATTGCTGCCTTATCGCTCTTTGGAAGTACTCGCGCATCAGTCTGCGAGAAGACAATATCTTTTATCGGAGCAGCTAAAACTGTTAAAAGAATCAAACTGATCATGACAATTGGCACTGGCTTACGCATCACAAAGCGTGCAGTTTGAGCCCAACGTCCATCAGATTTGGGAGTTAATCCCGATTTTCTGACTACGAATTTATCAACTCGGTGTCCAAGAAGATTCATGAGCGCTGGCAAAGGAATGATCGCGCTTAGGATTGCAAGTAGGACCACACTGACTCCGGCATAACCAAATGACTTTAAGAAAGGTTGTGGGAAGACCACCATCGCACCAAGAGTTACCGCAACAGTTAGGCCCGAATAAAAGACGGTCTTGCCGGCAGTTTTTACAGTAGTGATTACCGCATCCTCTACCGATTTACCGTGATGTAACTCTTCTCGAAATCGATTTACCATGAGTAACGAATAATCAATTCCAAGGCCAAGCCCCATACCGGTGACCAAATTAAGAGCGAAAACACTAACGGTCGTTACTTGAGTGATTAGTAGAAGTAAGAAAAATGAGCCGAGAATTGCAAAGACACCGACGAAGAGTGGCATTGCTGATGCGACCAATGCGCCAAATACAAAGATTAAAAGTAGGAAGGTCAGAGGAATGGAGATAGCTTCTGCAATCGCCAAATCTTTTGAGATTCGGCCATTGATTGCAGAGGTGATCACACCATTGCCGCTTGCATAAACGCGTAAAGATTTGTATTCACCATCGAATTTGCTCTGTAATTCTTTGCCAACTTCAGATACCTTGGCAAAGTCATCAGATTTTGTGTAAATCAGCAGATATGCGGCTTTACCATCTTTAGATACCAACGTCGGCTGGTTCCCGGAGGTCCAATAAGAGAGTGTGCTTTCAATACCAGCTACCTTTGCAACTTCTTTTTCTAGAGCTAACGCTTCGTTAACCACTGTTGGATCATTGACGCTTCGGTCTTCCCCATCGACAATCAGAATCACACCAGCATCTTTGGTTTTTAAATTCTCTTTGTAATATTCCCAAACTTTCATGGACTCGCTATTGGGATCTGAATATCCGCCGGAATCTAGTTTTCCAAATACCGAAATTCCAACTGCACCAGCAGCCAACATCGATACTATGAATGAAATCAGGACTAATTTGCTACGACGAACCGTAAATCGACCCAACTTCTCAAACATACGACTCCTAAAGTCTGCTTTAGTGCGCCTACAATTGCGGTGTGAGCAATCTTTGGCCTGAAGTAACTTCTGATGAAATCGACCCAGATGAAGCGCTCGAGCGTGCTAAGCGCGAGGCTGAGATCAAGTCAGACGTTCCGCCTCATCATGGTGATTAAACAAAAGTTTCGTTGAAATAAAGTGTAGAGAAGTGAGAGTATTCAGGCGAATTGGAGGGCGAAAATGAAGGCTCTGAATGTAAAAGCTGTAACGCGAACCACAAATTTGCTTGCGGTGCTTATGATTTCAATCGCCGGTTCGACCTTTGCTGCAACCAGTAGTTTTGCAAACTCACTTACCAGCACCTCTCCAGTAAGTGGTGCGGTGTTGACGATCGCGCCTAGTGCGGTGACGCTGACTACAGATACCCCACTTGCGAGCATGGGTAGTGAAATCAAAGTAACTGACCCAAAAGGTAATCAAGTCGACGATGGAGCTTTAACCGTTGATGGAACAAATGCTGTAATTGGTCTCTTGAATTTAACTGAAAAAGGTATTTATACCGTCGAATATTCACTGATATCCGATGAAGATATTCCGCTAGTTGGAATTTACACCTTTACTTTTAATGCTCCAGATCAAGTAACGACTCCAAAACCAACCCAGACTAAAGATGCAGAGATTCAGAGCAAGAGCAGTACCGGAACTACGGTCTTTGTGATTTTGGTTGGAGTTTCAGGTTTGCTGGTGGCAGTTGGCTTGATTCTGTACGGCAGAAAGTTATATAACGAGCGTTGATTTGTTAGATATCACTCTTGCTACTAGCAAATTCATATATTTAATTAGTGGAACTCTAACCATCGGATTTTTACTGACTCTAACTTTTCTTGTACCAAATCAAAAGGGATTAATTAGACCCGAAACTTATCCAATCCAAAACCGAATTCGTCTACTTTCAGTCACTTGGCTGGTATCTACATTGATTTTTATAGTTGCCACTTTGGCTGAAATCCTAGAAGTTCAATTACTCGAAGCCCTAGATGTGACCTCCCTTCGATCCTTTCTAACCCAAATCGATTTGGGTCGCTTCTTGGCGTTTCAAGCACTCGCAGCGCTCGTAGTTGCGATATTCTCAAAATTAACCAAGCGAATCACGCATTTGGTTTTACTGCTGTTGCTTGCACTTACAGCAATTGCAAGTCCGGTATTTGAAAGTCATGCTGCCTCAAGTGGTTCACATCTACTGGCTACCGGAACCTTGATAGTTCATGTACTGGCGCTATCACTATGGATCGGTGGTCTTGCCGCAATCTTGTTAAATAAAGAGCTGGAAAAAGTGGTTGTGTTAAAGCGTTTTTCGGTGATGGCTTCATGGGTGGCAATAGCGGTAATAGTTTCTGGAGCCATTAATGGCTGGTTGCGCATGAATTTTGCAGCTGCCTGGAATGGTACATATGCAACGTTATTGCTAGTTAAGTTAAGTTTAGTTCTACTCTTACTTCTGATAGCTAATACCGTACGTGTAAGATTTCAAAGATCTAAAGAGATCAAAAAGCTACTTTGGCTGGAATTCTCTTTGTTAGCATCAATCACCTTTGTTGGAACGCTGTTGAGCAGGTCTATTCCACCTGTTCGCACTCAGCCTATTGACCCCATAGAAGCATTAGTAGGTTTGCGATATCCAGGAGCTCCTGAGTTCTCCACTTGGCTCTTTACTTATCAACCTGATGCATTGGTCTTAGCCGCGTTGATTTTGTCAGCACTGCTTTACTTTAAGGGTGTAAGTATTTTGCGAAAACGAGGGGATATCTGGCCCGTAGGCAGAACAATTTCATTTGTAATTGGGCTATTGCTAATTAATTATGCAATTAATGGAGCAATTGGAATATATGCACACTTTGGATTTTCCTATCACATGATTGAACATATGATTCTGGGAATGATTGCGCCGATTCCTTTAGTTCTAAGCGCACCGATAACTTTGGCACTTCGAACGTTACCGGCGGGTCGATCGGAAGACGATGAAGGTGTCAGAAATCTTTTAATTAGATTTCTGCACTCTAGATATGCCAAGTTCATAACCAATCCAGCGGTGGCACTGATGATTTTTGATGGCTCGCTCTTCGCGCTTTACTTCACGGGATTGTTCGGTGATTTGATGGGTAGTCATATCGGCCATCTATTCATGAATATACATTTTCTCTTTGCTGGATTGCTCTTTTTTCATGTGATTGTGGGTGTAGATCCAAATCCGAATCGCCCTCCAAATGTGGTCCGAATCGTGATTCTCTTTGCTGCAATGAGTATCCATGCATTCTTTTCAATCGCCTTAATGTCATCCACCACACTTTTGGATGGTGGTTATTACACGAGCATCGGTAACCCAATGAATTTAGATTTGTTACAAAATCAATATTCAGGTGGCGCAATCGGTTGGGCGATGGGCGAGATTCCAATTCTGATTGCGTTGGCAGCTGCATTCATTCAGTGGATGCGAGACGATCGAAAAGAGAGTAAGCGAATCGATCGTAATGCAGCTCGAGCTAGCGCTATGGGCGAACCTGATGACTTGGCTAAGTACAACCAATATTTAGCGGAACTTGCACGTAAAGATCAAAACAGTTAGGAAGTTTTAAGGAACCCCGATTAAACCGGATTCCGTTGCGATTGCCTCTACTTTTTGATCAAACCATTCATAAGGCAAAGGCTTCTTGCAGTATTCCCGATCATGAATGATTCCAATTCGATATGCCGAAGTTTTCGTTAAAAAGCGATCGTAGTATCCGCCACCTTGACCCAACCGGACACCGTTCTTATCGATAGCTAGCGCTGGTACCAGTGAGACGTTGATCTCGCCAATGAAGATATTTCCGGTTGGTTCATGGAACTTGCCACGAGAAATTAGATTGCCCTCAAATTTCACAAACTCCATCGCTTTATTAACGATTCGTGGCAAGAGCAGCGTCTTACCTTCAGCTATTAGGGCTTCATTTAATGAGATCAAATTAGGTTCGCCAGGAAATGGGTAGTAACTAGTAATGACTTTTGCCGTTTTAATTTCGGGAATTTCCAATAAATATAAATAGTTATCGTGTCCAGATTCTTGACGGCGCATCTGCCAAAACTTCTCTCGAAGTTCAGCCTTGCTATCCATACACGCGCCCTTCTCAAGATTTGCCAATTGATTCAAATAGGATGGGATTATGTTAGAGCGAATGCGGGTAGATGAGTTCTTAACGGCGCTACTTTCGGTGGTTCACCCATTGGATCCCATCGAATTGCCATTGCTAGATGCTCATGGCGCGACTTTGGCCGAGGACCTTTTTGCGGCAGAGAGAGTGGTTCTTAAAGCGGGAACTCCAATTAGATCAACCACAATCGGGCTAGCTGCGTCATTAGGTTTGGGGCAATTGCCAACCATGCCGCAACCACGAGTCGTCGTGATTTCTGCCGGCCCAGATTTGATTGAACCTGGTAACTCAATTTCAGGAACGGAAGAGTTCGAAACCAATTCTTGGCAATTAACAACCATGGTCAGAGAGATTGGCGGTGTTGGCTACCGTGTGCATTCGATACCAGATAACGAATCTGAGCTAAGAGATGTTGTAGAGGACCAATTAGTTCGCGCTGATTTGATTGTCGTAAGTGGTGAGCGGCATGATGATTCATTTGATCTTATAACTAAAGCGCTTTCAGCAATCGGAGAGATCACCGTGGTGGATCTGGAACTTGCCAACACTGGTAGATTCAATTTTGGGGTTATAGGTCCTGATAAAACACCAGTGATCACCTTACCTGGAGATCCAATCGCTGCATATATCGCGATGCAACTATTTGTCAGGCCAATGATTAGAACGATGCTTGGCGCGCGTGAGATCTATTGTCCATCAGTGAAGGTGAAACTAGAGCGCGATTTTAAGGAGAGCAGCAATGAACGCAGCTATCTCTTGGCGCAACTTAGCGAAGATAATGCATCAGTTTCGATATTTTCTGAGCAGGAAGATTTCATAAGTCTTGCCAACGCCAACGCAATGGTTTCAGTTAACTCAGGCGATCGTTTACGAGCAGGAGATACGGTAGTTGCCGTGGTCTTACCAAGAATAAGATGATTGAGTTAAGTAACGGAGAGATCTTGCTTCGACCTTTCATGTTCTCGGATCGTCGTCAATGGCGAAAAATTCGTTCGGAGAACCGGCAATGGCTCTCAAATTGGGAGGCCACCGTCCCAAAGACCTCAGACGGACCTCTCTCCATGAGTTTTTCGCGGATGATTCGAAGCAATCGAATCGAAGCTAAGGCTGGTCGCGCATTCTCATTTGGGATATTCAAAGGTCCCAATCTGATTGGACAGATAAATTTAAGTGGCATTATCTATGGAGCGCTACGGGGCGGGCATATCGGCTATTGGATAGATCGCCAGTTCGCCAACCGTGGCTACATGACAATGGCGGTAAATATGGTCACCGATTTCGCATTCACCGAGTTGGAGCTACACCGACTTGAAATAAATATCCGGCCAGAGAACGAACCTTCTATCAAAGTCGCGCAGAAATGTGGCTATATTTTTGAAGGCCTACGGCCAAATTACTTGCACATTGATGGGGCATGGAGAGATCACCATTGCTATGTCCGTGAAAATATTGCTATCAAGTAGGGTGTAAATACCTGAAATCGGACATTCACAATACTAATCTTTGGCCATCATGGCCTCGGCAATCATCTATTTGGCAATCATCGGGATGTGGGTTGCCTATTTTTTGCCAAGATGGATTCATACACACGATGAGTTCTCCGGAAAATCAGTAGAACGCTACAAGAGTGCTTTGCGAGTGGTTGCAGGCGATGTTGAAAGTGTTTACTCGATGGCTATACACACAGACCTAGATGAACCATATAAGCGCTCGCAAACTCTGCTGCGACGAAGGATTCTCTTTCTACTTATTTTATCTACTTTAATTGCAACAAGCGTGGGTGCAACTATGAACTTATTACATTGGGCTTACATCGCAATTCCAATTTCCGGCTTTATTGTTTATTTGGCACATACTCGACGGACCATAAATCGAGAGCGAATCCAGCGACGCCGAATTGAGAATTTGCAACGCCACACCGAAGGCATCTCGCACATTAATCTCTCTGAAGTTCTTTCTCCGAAGAGCGAACCAGAACTCTGGGTGCCACTTGCAGAACGCGAGATCACAGGCGTGGTTTTACTTCCACAAGGTACTGCCGCGACTCGAAGCTCATGGACACCGAATTCAGTCCCAACACCTACATATGTAAATGCGCCTAAAGCTGTTACGCCACGTCGAGTAATTGATCTGACGACTCCAGGTGCATGGAGTGAGGAGCAAGAGCGGTTAGAACGCGCTGCGCTCGCGGCGGCAGCTCCGACTGCTGATGAGGTCTTCGATCAACAGTTAGCTGAGGAAACTGCGCAAAAACGCGATAAAGCAGTAAACGATTAGATCTCGGAATTTTAGATCCAGGAATTCCACCACATTCGATCAAACCAAGCATCGTAGGCAATTACTTTCCCTGTGAAAACCGGTAGAAAATATAAGAAATTTACCGCGATCATAATCACCAGCGTTGCCGTCACATATTTGAATTTTTGATGGTATTCATAGGCGATTTTCGCAAGTAGCACTATTGCCAGTATCAAAAATGGCTGGAATACAATGGCGTAGAAGGTAAATACAGTTCGCTGTTGGAAGAAGAACCAAGGCAGATACCCGGCAACAATCCCAATAAAGGGAAGCAGCACCGCAAGATCCAATTCGCGCATTGCAAAGTGGTGCAAGTTTGCACCAATCAAAAACAATAGAGCCACAGCACCAAGCCACCAAAGAATCGGTGTACCAAGTGCCAAGACTTCTTGAGCGCAACTCTTTGCGCCACAACCTTTAGGTGCTTCATAGAAGAACGAAGTTGGTCTACCCATAACAATCCAACTCCATGGATTGGCTTGGTAAGAGTGGTTTTCAGTAAGACTAGTGTGAAAGTTCAGCATCTCGCGATGGTAGTTAATCAATGATGACAATGGATTAGATTTGGAGTTTCGATCCCAACCATTATCGGATGAGAACCAACCAATCCAACTTGCAAAATAAACGAGAACTGAAGTAATACCAACTTTGATTACTCTTAAAAGGTTACGGTTTAGCACTGACTCAAGAACCAATAGCGCTACTATGAAATAAAGCGCACTCCATTTAGAACCCATAGCTAGACCAAGAAAAATTGCAAATGCTAGATAATTACCTTTGAGCCAAGAGTTAACCGACAACAGAATAAATAGCGTAAGAAAGATATCGAGTAATGCAGTACGTGACATCACTAGATTTAGTCCATCAAGAGCCATCAAGATGGCAGCAAGTGTGGCCCACTTATTTTCGTGGAAGATTCGCTGAGCAATCTTGGCAGTCAAATAGACAGTCAAAGTTCCAGCGATAACTGCCGCTATCCGCCAACCAAATTCGTTATCACCGAATAATTTAATGCCAGCTGCAATCAACCATTTGCCTACGGGAGGATGGACCACAAACTCAGATTGACCATCAGTGAGTTCGACCCCATATTTAAGATAATCCCGCGCACCATCAACATAATAAAGTTCATCGAAGACCAAACCTTTTGGCGTCGATAAGTTGAAAACCCTCAGCAGAAATGCCAAAAAGGTTATGGCTAGTGCTGGAAACATAAGTAAAGAGTAGATGAGATGATTCTGCACATGAAGTTGCAACTTGCGGGGACCCCCTTAGGAAACCCCAAAGATGCCTCGATTCGGTTAATGGAAGCCATCAAAGATGCCGACATAATTGCGGCTGAAGATTCACGAAGATTCCAAAGATTATGTCAAGATTTAGAGATCACGACTGATGCCAAGATCCTCTCATTTTTTGAAGGCAATGAATTAGCACGTACTACTGAGTTGATTGATTTTCTCAAATCGGGTGAAACCGTGCTGGTGCTAACTGACGCTGGAATGCCAACGGTCAGTGATCCTGGTTTTAAATTGGTTCGCACCGCAGTCAAGGAAGGTATTCCTATCGAGGTGATACCTGGGCCAAGCGCAGTGACCACCGCCATCGCTTTATCAGGACTTCCAACTGATCGTTTCTGTTTTGAAGGATTTGTGCCAAGAACTCAAAGTAGTCGTGAGAAGTTCTTTGAGGAGTTGAGATTTGAAACCAGAACCATAGTGATATTCGAAGCACCTCACAGATTGAAAGAGACCATCGATTGTGCAGTAAAGATACTTGGTCAAAAACGTGAAGCCGTGATTTGCCGTGAAATGACCAAGACCTACGAAGAGATAATTCGAGGCACGCTTTTGGATTTAGAGCAATGGGCCAACTCCAAAGAGATTCTAGGCGAGATCACGATGGTGATAAGTGGAGCGTCAGAAGATCAAAGAGCGATTACTGAATTAGAAATCGTCAAAAAAGTCCAAGAATTGGAAATTGCAGGCATGGAACGAAAGGAAGCAATTGCCGCCGTTTCTGAGCAATTGAATTTACCTAAGCGGCAAGTATTTGATGCCATGGTCAGCGCCAAGAAGAGCCAATAACCTTTGGGCAAGAATCAAGTTAAAAGCAATGCTATTTAACTTGTTATCAAAATGGAGATTAGAATAGCCAAATGACCAAGAAGGCCTACTACGTCACTACGCCCATTTATTATGTAAATGACGCACCGCATATTGGTCATGCCTACACCACGGTTGCAGGGGATCTTTTGACTCGTTGGCATAGACAAAAAGGTGAGGCAACTTGGTATTTGACGGGTACCGATGAACATGGCCAGAAAGTCATGAGAACTGCAGATGCCAATGGCGTAGCTCCACAGCAGTGGGTAGATAAATTAGTAGAAGATGCTTGGTTGCCAAATTGGCGAGCATTGAATATCGCCAACGATGACTTCATCAGAACCACCTCTGATCGTCACAAAGTGCGTGTTCAGAAATTCTTGCAGGGATTAAAGGATAAGGGTTTTATATACTCAGGAAAATTTGAAGGACCATACTGTGTTGGCTGCGAGGAATTTAAGTTACCTGGAGATTTGCTGGATGAAAATGGTCAGAAACTTTGTCCTATTCATAGTAAACCCGTTGAGATTGTTGATGAAGATAATTGGTTCTTCAAATTATCTGATTTCAAAGAGGCGCTCTTAAAGAGATACAGAGAGGATCCAAGTGCTTGTGAACCTGAGAGCGCTAGAAATGAAGTTATCTCTTTCCTAGAAGGTGAAGTTCGCGACTTATCAATCTCACGTTCGACTTTCTCTTGGGGAATTCCGGTTCCGTGGGATACCAAACAAGTAGTTTATGTCTGGTTTGATGCGCTTTTGAACTATGCAACTGCTGTCGGATTAGGCGATGAATCTGATACCGAGTCGGGGCAAAAGTTTGCAAATACATGGCCGGCAGATGTTCACTTAGTTGGAAAAGATATTTTGCGTTTTCATGCCGTGATTTGGCCAGCGATGTTGATGGCAGCCGGGTTGCCTACCCCAAAGAAGGTATTTGCACATGGCTGGTTGTTGGTTGGAGGCGAGAAGATGTCAAAGAGCAAATTGACCGGAATTGCTCCAAGTGACATCACCTCCCATTTTGGGGTGGATGCATTTCGTTATTACTTTATGCGTGCAATTCCATTTGGAAGTGATGGCTCATTCTCCTGGGAGGACATGACTGCGCGTTACACCAGCGAACTTGCAAATGACTTCGGCAATCTAGCATCACGCCTCACCGCGATGATTGAGAAATATTGCGATGGAGTAATTCCGGCACCCGCAAAGGGCGGTGAATTGGCGCAACTTCTCGCCAAGACGGTATCCGATGCCGATAACGCGATGTGCGCTTTGGATTTCCAAGGTGGCATTCTTTCAATTATGGATTTCTGCAAACGAATAAATCTTTACGTCACTGAAATGGAACCATGGTCACTTGCCAAAGAAGAGGCTAATCACGGTAAATTAATGGAGGTTTTGTACAACACTGCAGATGGTATTCGTGCATTAGCGGTGCTATTAAATCCGGTGATGCCTGAAACTTGTGAAAAACTTTGGCAAAGCCTTGGCGCGGATAAATCACTTGGTTCTATAAGTTCACAGAAGATCGCAGATACTGCTAAGTGGGGCGTACTTCCTGCTGGAAGTAAAGTTACAAAGAGCGCACCGCTTTTTCCTAGGTTGGAAGATTAATTGGCGGACCGGCACAATCGCGATTTAGATCGCAAGCTAGCGCCAGCCCCAGAGCCACTAAAAATTCCTGCAATTGATGCGCATGCCCATCTAGAAATCGTCACCAATACCGAACCGGGATCTGATGAGATCAAAGAGGTGATTGCCGCGGCGGAGGCAGCTGGTGTCACAAGATTGATTCAAGTTGGTTATTCTGCAGAACAATCCAAATGGTGCGTGAAACTAGCCGAACTTTATCCAGGAAAAGTTTTGGCCGCAGTAGCTCTTCATCCAAACGAAGCCCCAGTTGTAGAAGATCTAGAGTCAGATTTGCAGGTAATTGCAGAATTAGCAAGCCATCCAAGGGTAAGAGCAATAGGCGAAACTGGTTTAGATTACTTTCGAACCCCACCTGAACTCCAAGAGATACAACGTTATTCGTTTAAGAGGCATATTGAGATCGCTAAGAAACATAAATTAGCTTTGGTTATACACGATCGTGATGCGCATCGGGATGTGTTAAAAACTTTAGAAGAGGTAGGTGCGCCAGAGAAGACAATATTCCATTGCTATTCGGGTGATCTTGAGATGGCAAAGTATTGTGTGGAGCGTGGTTACGTACTTTCCTTTGCTGGCACCGTAACATTCAAGAATGCACCAGAGCTGAGAGCTGCGGTTAAGTATGTTCCCGATGAGCTGCTGCTAGTTGAAACTGATTCACCATTCCTGGCCCCAACCCCCAATCGCGGAGCGCTAAATACCCCTGCGCAAATTGCAAATATCGTCAGATTTATCGCAGCTGAACGCCAGTCTTCTCCAGAACATATCTCGCAAGTTACCACTTCAAATACCATCAGATTGTTTGGATCTTTCGAATAATGTCGTTACTTGGCGCTACCGAGATTCGCGAGTTAGCTGCGAAACTGGATTTACATCCATCCAAAGGACTTGGGCAAAACTTTGTAATCGATGCAAATGTATGTCAGCGAATTGTGAGACAAGTTGAAGTCAATTCAACAGATATAGTGCTTGAAATTGGCCCTGGTTTAGGTTCATTGACTTTAGCAATCATAGAGACAGGTGCGCCCGTCATAGCAATCGAGATTGATGAGCGACTCGCCAAACAACTTCCAGAGACCGTAAAAACACATGCCCCAGATGGAAAATTAACGGTGATCAATTCAGATGCGCTGTCGGTTAAACAACTGCCAGATCCACCAACGGTTTTGATTGCAAATTTACCGTACAACGTATCGGTCCCAGTCTTATTGAATCTATTAGAGCATTTTCCGTCGTTACGCGAAGGCGTGGTTATGGTGCAAGCAGAGGTGGCCGATAGGTTAGCGGCAAAGCCAGGGGGTAAGGATTTTGGCGTGCCTAGCCTTAAAGGTTCGTGGTGGGCGGACATCTCGCTCTCTGGGAACATCTCACGAAATATCTTTTGGCCAGTACCTAATGTTGATTCAAAGTTGGTCTACTTTAAGCGGCACGATGCGCTCGGAGATGAGAAGTTTAGAAGAGAAGTTTTCGCTTTGATCGATGCCGCCTTCTCTCAAAGACGCAAAATGATCCGTTCTTCTATGTCGCAAATACTTGGAGATGATGCGCAGCAGATAATTAAATCTGCAGGTATCGATCCCACTCTACGTGGTGAAGCTTTGGATATCTCTGCATATTGCGCAATCGCGCAGAAAAACTACTAGTCTTAACACGTGCGATACAAATCCGTAGAAGTGCAAGTACCCGCAAAGGTAAATTTGCAATTAGCGGTTGGTCCCAAAGAGAGCGATGGCTATCACGAAGTGGTCACCGTATTTCAAGCCATCTCACTTTTGGACACAGTCAAAGTGAGCGATGCTTCAGAATTCTCGATCTCTATCTCTGGTGATTATGTAAATGGCGTACCGCTAGATAAAGACAATTTAGTATCAAAAGCGGTGGCGCTAATGTCCGAGAGATTTGATACTAAACAGGAATTGGAAATCAGTATTAACAAAAAGATTCCAGTTGCTGGTGGTATGGCTGGCGGTAGCGCAGATGCAGCTGCGACATTGCTCGGAATAGACCAACTTTATGGTTTGAATTTAAGTAAGGATGAACTGGGGGATATCGCAAGAGGCCTCGGAAGTGATGTGCCATTTATGCTGCACGGCGGTACTGCAATCGGCCGAGGTCATGGTGACGAAGTAACACCAGCGCTCTCTAGGGGCACTTACAGTTGGGTAATCGCGGTATCAAGTGCTGGACTTGCTACTCCTGCGGTTTATGCTGAATGTGATCGCTTGCGTACAGGTTTGGAGATCAAAGCTCCATCTTTAAACGATGAGCTACTGCAAGCATTGTTATCAGCAGATGCAGTCAGAGTAGGAAAGTGTTTGACCAATGATCTACAAGCTGCAGCATGTTCTTTGCGGCCTGCACTTAGATTGATATTAGATATGGGTCATGAATATGGTGCGCTAGGTGGCATCGTCTCTGGCTCTGGTCCGTCGGTCGCATTTCTAGTGGCGGATGAGGATCACTCTCTAGATTTGGCGGTAGCACTTACCTCGAGCGGGGTAGTAGGAAGCGTTGCCAGAGCGCAAGGACCTGTACACGGAGCTAAAGTAATTTCAGTTAATTAAGAATTTTCAAAAGGTAGCGCTAACTCTCGCAATAAAGCGGCTAGCGCGCTCTGCTCGCTCTTATTCAGAGTTTTAAGAAATTCTTGCTCTCGGTTTAATAGATCTTCCATGGCGCTATCGACAGCTTTTGCACCAGCTTTGGTCAAAGTCACCAGAATTCCGCGACCATCATTTGGATCTTGAGCTCTAGTTATCAATCCCAATTCCTCCAATCGATCTAAACGATTGGTCATAGTTCCACTTGTAACCATCGTCTCTTGTATCAATTGACCCGGTGATAGTTGATATGGCGCACCAACTCTACGAAGGGATGCGAGTACGTCAAAGCCCCAGGTTTCAAGGCTTGCAAATGCATTTCGTCTTGCAATATCTAAATGCTTTGAGATTCTGGTGATTCGAGATAAGACTGCAAGTGGCGAGAAATCTAAATCAGGTCGCTCTTTCTGCCATGCTGCAATCAAGCGATCTACTTCATCATCTCTTGTCATTTGTAACCTTATTCATGTGAGCCTAAGGGTATTGAAAGATAATGAGAATTGGCAGATTTTGGCGATTGGCGTCAAATACGAGAGAATATGGGTTCCGCCATTGTGTAGTGGCTAGCACATGGGCCTTTGAAGCCCAGGGTCCTGGATCGATACCAGGTGGCGGAGCGCATTAGAATTATCTTGTGATAAATCAGGCGATTGTCTTGGCCGCAGGTGAAGGCACGCGCATGAAATCGCAGCTACCGAAAGTCCTTCACGAAATCGCAGGCAGATCATTATTAGGACATGTATTAAATTCTTTAGATAAAGTAAATCCAAAAGAAGTGCGAGTAGTCGTTGGCTCTGGCCGAGAGTTAGTCGATGCACATTTGTCACAGATTGCACCTGATGCGATTTCAATCTTTCAATCCGAGCGCAATGGCACCGGACATGCAGTTCAGGTCGCATTAAATGGGGTAGCTGGCGATGGCCAAGTTTTGATTTTGGCTGGGGATACACCGATTTTAAGAGGCGAAACCATAAAAGAGTTTGTTAAAGCGCATAATGAAGGTGGATTTACGGCATCAGTTTTAACCGCTGAACATCCAGACCCAACTGGATATGGCCGAATCATCAGAGGTGATGATGGTTTGCTTTTAAAGATCGTAGAAGAGAGAGATGCCACAGAAGATCAAAGGTTGATATATGAGATCAACTCAGGTGTCTATATCTTTGATCTAAAAAGTTTGCAGAGCGCTATCGCGAAATTAAACTCCAATAATGCCCAAGGTGAACTTTATTTAACAGATGCAATTGAGATCATTAGACAATCAGGCGGCAAAGTTGCACCGATAATTTGCGAGGATTTCACTGAGACCCTAGGTGTAAACGATCGAATCCAACTTGCGGAGGCTGCAGCGCTCTTGCGTGATCGAATCAATGAACGCCATATGCGAAATGGCGTATCAATCTTGGATCCTGCAACCACTTGGATAGATGACATGGTGACGATCGCCGCAGATGTCAGCATCCTGCCTGGCTCTGCCATATTGGGAAGTACCGCAATCGCACAAGGGGCGGTGATTGGACCTAGAACCACTTTGCAAGATTGCGCAGTGAATGCTGGAGCAATCATCAAAGAATCTAATTGCGCTGCATCTGAGATTGGTACACACGCAACCGTCGGTCCATATACATATTTGCGCTCAGGCACTGTGTTGGCAAATGAAGCTAAAGCCGGGGCTTTCGTTGAAATCAAGAATTCCCAAATTGGCAGAGGTTCTAAAGTTCCTCACCTTTCTTATGTCGGAGATGCCACCATCGGTGAAGGTACAAATATCGGTGCCGCGACCATTGTCGTCAATTATGACGGGGTAGATAAGCATCGAACAGAGATCGGAGATCATGTTCGAATCGGAAGCGACACCATGCTAGTTGCGCCAGTGACCGTAGGAGATGGTGCATACACCGCAGCTGGTTCTGTGATCACCGAAGATGTCCCGCCCGGCGCGATTGGAGTTGCCCGCTCTAAACAGCGAAATGTCCTAGGGTGGGTTCTGCGTAAACGACCCGGAACCAAATCTGCCAACGCTGCTGAAAAAGCAGAAAAAGGAGAGTAACGATGAGCGAGCTTCGCCTCTCGTCTGAAAAGCGATTGCGAATCTTCACCGGAAGAGCATTCCCAGAGCTCGCGGAATCAGTGGCTTCAGAGTTAGGGATTACCTTAACTCCGACTTCAGCTTATGACTTTGCCAATGGTGAGATTTTTGTACGTTTCGAAGAATCAGTTCGTGGCAGCGATGCCTTCGTAATTCAATCTCATGCAGCTCCAGTCAATAAACAGATCATGGAGCAATTAATCATGATTGATGCCTTGAAGCGCGCATCCGCAAAGCGAATTACAGTGGTTACACCTTTCTATGGTTACGCACGTCAAGATAAGAAGCATCGTGGTCGTGAACCGATCTCTGCACGTTTGATGGCAGACCTATTTAAAACTGCTGGCGCAGATCGTTTAATGGTGGTTGATCTACACACTTCACAGATCCAAGGTTTCTTCGATGGACCGGTAGATCATCTCTTTGCGCTACCGCTGCTGGCAAATCATGTTGGTAGCAAAGTCGATCGCTCTCAGTTGACGATTGTCTCTCCAGATTCGGGACGCGTTCGCGTTGCAGAGCGTTGGTCTGATCTCTTGGGTGGATGTCCAATCGCATTTATCCATAAGACTCGAAATCCATTGATTCCAAACGAATCAACTACCGGTCGCGTCGTCGGAGATGTACAAGGTCGCACCTGCGTGGTTATTGATGACATGATCGACACTGCCGGAACCATCACAAAGGCAGTGGATGCGCTATTTGAAGCTGGCGCAAAAGATGTGATTATCGCGGCAACACATGCAGTATTTAGCGGATCAGCAATAGATCGACTAAAGAATTCGAAGGCCTCAGAGGTTGTCGTCACCAATACCTTACCGATTCCGCTTGAGAATCACTTTGATGGTTTGACGGTCTTATCAATTGCCCCGCTTATCGCAAGGGCGATTCGCGAAGTCTTTGAAGATGGCTCAGTAACCAGCCTCTTTGACGGCCACTCTTAATCTGAGGTAGCCTTCACTCATTCCGGCGAGGGTTTAAAAACCGTAATCGACGAAAGTTAGATTATTAACTCTCTGCCGCTACACGAAGGCGAGAGGTTTAAAAATGGCTGAAGTAACAATCAATGGTGTGGTCCGTACTGAATTCGGTAAAGGCGCTTCGCGTCGCGCGCGTCGCGATGGTCTAGTGCCAGCAGTTATCTATGGACATGGAGAGCAGCCAAGACATGTGGTTCTACCAGCTCGCGAATTAGGAAATGCGCTAAAGACCTCTAACGTACTTTTAGATATCGTGATTGATGGCAAAACCGAATTAACACTTCCAAAGTCTGTCGTACGCGATCCACTAAAGAGTTCTTTGGAGCATGTAGATCTTCTTTTGGTTCGCCGTGGCGAGAAAGTCGTGGTTTCAGTACCAGTTCATACCTTCGGAAAATATGATGCAGATGGAATTTTGGAACACGTACATACAACCATCGAAATCGAAGTTGAAGCAACTAACATCCCAGCCGAATTGAAGTTGAGCCTTGAAGGAATGAAGGCTGGAGAATCCAAGCATGCTGATGAAGTTGAACTTCCAGAGGGTGCGAAGTTGGCTAGCGATCCAAAGATGGTGGTTGCTCACCTCTCCATTCGCTCTGCGCAAGTTGAGGAGCCAGTTGCAGCTGCAGCTGCTCCTGCTGAAGGCGCTGCTCCTGCTGAAGGCGCTGCTCCAGAAGCTCCAAAAGCTTAAGTAGTTAAATTAATCAACCATGGTTTGGCTAGTCGTTGGATTAGGAAACCCTGGGGCTGATTACAAGAACACTCGGCATAACATCGGCTATATGGTCGTTGATGAGTTAGCGCGTGAAAATTCTCTGACTTGGTCTTCGCATAAGGCACGCGCAGATGTGGCCGCCTTTAAATTTGGCGTCGGCATAGATGCCCCAGGAATAGTTTTGGCGAAATCTCATAGTTATATGAACGAATCTGGTGGGCCGATCAAAGCGCTCTGTAATTTCTACAAAGTCGAAGTAGAAAATCTAATTATTATTCATGATGAATTAGATATTCCCTACAACACTATTCGTGTTAAAAAAGGTGGTGGCGATAACGGCCACAATGGTTTGAAAAGTGCTACCAACGCACTTGGCCCTGACTACTACCGAATTCGAATGGGAATCGGAAGGCCAGTCGGATCGCAGGATCCCGCGGATTTTGTCTTGAAAAATTTTTCGAGTGCTGAAAAGGGTGAACTAGCTAGCTTCATCTCCAAAGGTGCAGAGGCTGTTGAATATCTGATCAAAAATGGTTTGGTAGCAACGCAAAGTGCATACAACCAATAGTTAACGGTAGTTGCCGATATCTAGGCGCATCAGCCAGTATTACGTAAACCTAACGCCACGCCATTGATGGTCAACAAGAGCGCTCTGCGTAGCAACGGATCAGCACTATCTCCAGATTCACGAACTCTTTGAAGTAGATTGACCTGCAAGATATGTAATGGGGCCAGGTATTGATCTCTTATCTGCAAAGTTCGCGCAAGCAGTGGCTGATCTCCAAGCAAATCTCGATTGCCACGTAAGTTATTTATCTCAAGGCTAGTCAATTCAAACTCTGCCTTGATCTGATCAAAGAAATGGCGAAGTTCATCTGGAACTAGCGATCTTACATAACGCTCTGCCATCTCTAAATCGGTTTTGGCCATCGTCATTTCAACATTTGAAATAAAGGTCTTGAAGAAATGCCACTCATCTAGCATCTGTCGTAACACATCTATTTGACCAGCTTCGCGTGCCGCTTTTAATCCACTACCAACGCCATACCAACCTGGCACGATCTGGCGGCTCTGAGTCCATCCAAAAACCCAAGGAATTGCACGCAAAGAATCTAAGCCCGCAGTTGCACTTTGACGACGCGAAGGTCTAGAACCCAAGAACATATCACCTAGTTGTTCTACTGGAGTAGATGCATAGAAATATTCAGGTAGGTTCGGGTGATCAATCAAGGATCTATATCTGGCAAAAGCGTGTTCTGAAATTAGATCCATACAGCTATTCCATTTAGTCAGGAATTCTGTTGGTTGACGTGGCCCACGATTTAAGACAGTAGCCTCTAGTGCAGCTGCCAAGGTGAGTTCAACATTCTCTTTGGCCAACATCGGAATTGAATATTTATCGCTGATGACTTCACCTTGTTCAGTCATCTTGATCTGGCCATCTAATGATCCCCAAGGTAGAGCGATTAGCGCATCGTAAGTCGGTCCGCCTCCTCTGCCAACCGATCCACCACGGCCATGAAAGAGCCTTAGTTTTACTCCGTATTTGATGGCTACATCTCGCAAACGGCGTTGTGCTTGATGGATTTCCCACTGACTTGTCGCAATTCCAGCATCTTTATTGGAATCTGAATACCCAAGCATCACCTCTTGAATATCTCCGCGAAGTTTTACCAATTTACGATAAGTGGGATTAGATAGCAGTCGCTCCAGAATCTGATCGGCAGAGCGTAATTCAGCAACAGTCTCTAACAAGGGTGCAAAACCAATTTTGGCAATGTCATTGGTTAGATCAATCAACCCCGCTTCCTTTGCCAGCACCGTTGCCGCAACTAGATCCTCTGGGTGTTTGGTCATTGAAATTATGTAAGTTTCTATGACTTCTGGGCCAAATTGTTCGATCAAGTCCGAGATGGCTTTGAAGGTATCAAGAACCTTGGCGCTCTGTTCGTCTAGATTCTTTGGAGCACGGTTATTTGGATTTCCAAGTTCATTGACCAAAAGATCAAAACGAACTTCAGGTTCTAGTTCAAAATATTTATCGTTGATACCAAAGTTTGCCAACGCCGCATGATGAGCTTGAGAATGTTCTCTTACATCCATGGTCGCATGAATCAAGCCAAAGGTAGAAACAGTTCTGATCACTCTCTCTAATTGCCCTTTAGCGATTAACTCTCCATGATTTTCAAGCAGAGATTCGCGCATAATATTCAAATCATCCAAAAGCTCTTGGGTATTTGCATAATCACGTCCAGAGACATGAGGTCCGCCTGCTGCATGTCGCTTTCGAGTCAATTCAAGGCGATGCACGATTGCGGTGGTCTTTAATCGATATGGCTCACGCGCGTTTAATCTGCGGTATCGCCCTTCAAATTCTGGGATATTCGCCAAATCTTCTGCTACTGAATCTTCCAGCGCTTTTGAAACCTTGATGATTCTGGTTGATACTGACAGAGATTGTCGTAACTCTGAGATGGCCTCCGATATAACTCTAATTGCATGTCCAACTTGTACAACAATGGTTTCGCGAGTCACATCTGGAGTGACATTTGGGTTGCCATCACGGTCACCACCGATCCAAGTTCCAAATGAAAGTGGTTTATCGGAAGGATCGATGGATACTCCCAGTCGAGCAACTTCTAAGGCAAACTCCTCTAGAACCTCAGGCACTGTGAATCGAAATAGATCATCTAAGTAATAGAGCGCATTAACAGCTTCATCTATTACTAATGGACGCTCAACACGAAGTTCATCAGTCTGCCAAAGTAAGTCAATCGCTTCAGACAGTCTGGCATCCCACACCCGACTATTGGGCATCTCCAAGAGATCAGAGATTTGTGCCAACTTACTTAATACTGATCTACGCGATGCTTCGGTTGGGTGCGCAGTAAAAACTGGCCTGACCGAGAAATCTGCCAACCAACTTCGTAGATCATCGATTTTGATTTCATGGCCTGATTTTTCCGCCTCAAGGATCTTGTCAACGGCTTGAGCAATCCAAGAACCGCTGGTTTCGCGCTCTTTGGATAAGACTCGAGATCTGTGTACCTGCTCTGCAACATTTGCAAGATGGAAATAGGTACTGAAAGCTCGTACCAACTGGACTGCTTGGTCTACATCAACTCTCTCTAACTCGGACTCGCCTTGACCGCTTCTAACTGCAGCACGAACTTTCTCGACCAAATCGTAGAGAGATTGTCCTTCTTGTCGGATTAGTGATTTACCTAGTAATTCTCCAAGAGCGCGAACATCGCTTCGAAGTGATGCATCATCTTGCATCTGAATTTGCCGTAATTGACTCTCCGCGCTCACTAGCAAATCATCGCAGGTACTCAATAAGATATGAACCGTAATTTAAGCCCCACCCTTTTTGGGATTGGGGCTAATAGCCGTTTATCCCAGTATTTGAACAGCGTTAGAGCTAACGAAAAGGAGCAGGTGCAATGCGCGGACTTCTGCCACTTACCTCTCTTCAAATCGAGCAAGCACTGGATTCACAATCTGATCTAGTCACCACTCCGAGCGCATTTGCATTTCTAATCGCACGCATTGCCATGAGTCGACCAGTACTTGTGATCACCGCTTCATCTAATGCGGCATCTGATTTAGCAAAGGAGATAAGGGAATTACATCAAGACACACTTGAGTTCCCGGCTTGGGAAACATTGCCACATGAGCGTTTGAGTCCAAGTAGTGACACGGTTGCAAAGCGAATTAGTACTTTGCGATCCTTAAAGGATGAGAATCGGAATTGGGTAGTAGTTACTCCGATCAGGGCAGCCATCCATCAATTCAATCAACAAGTTATTAACATCAATCCGATTAACTTAGAGATCGGAAGCGAGTATGACCTCAGCGCGCTACAGAGCAAATTGGTGGAATTCTCTTACTCCAGAACAGATCTAGTGGAAAAGCGCGGACAATTTGCGGTAAGAGGAGGGATACTCGACCTATTTCCACCAGATCAAGAACATCCAATAAGAGTCGATTTCTTTGGGGATGAGATTGAGGACTTGAGTTACTTCTCAGTTTCTGACCAAAGATCAATCTCCAAAATTGCTACAAAAATCAGAGTTCTGCCTTGTCGCGAACTACTCATTGATGAGTCAATAAAGAAAAAAGCTGCAAAGCTTTCGGCAGCAATTGAGAGCGAGATTTTGGGAAAAATCGCAGAAGGAATGCAACCGGAAGGCATGGAATCTCTGATTCCGTTATTGGTAGATAAGGTGCAATTGATCTCTGAATCCATGCCTGATAATTATCAGACGATTTTTATAGAGAAAGAGCGGTTGATCTCTCGTTCAGACGATCTGCTTGCAACCAATGAAGAATTTAGAGAAGCGGCTTGGTCAAATGCAGCGGTAGGCGGAGCGGTTCCAATTGAGGCAGGTTCGACATTTGTAGATTGGGAGTCGTTTTACCAGAGCTTGGGCGCCAATCGTGACTTTAAGCAATTTGGCACCGAGCGCGATGTATTTCTGGAGTTAGCACCGATAGAACCATTAAGAGGCAATAGCGAGAGATTGATCGAGCTATTCGAAAGTGCGCTGATTTCAAATGAACGGATCATCTTCTCTGCCAGTAGCCGAGGCATGGTAGATCGTTACGCTGGAATCTTGCGTGATGCCAATTTGCCGGTACAAATCCAATTTCCACTGAGCGCGGCACCAACTAGCGGGGCAATTATTTTGACCGCTTCGAATTATAGATACGGCTTCAAATTTGACGAACTTTTGTTTGTAACTGAAAGGGATCTAACTGGAGCAACCAGTGGTATTAGTGAGCGCTTACCTTCGAGGCGGAAAAGAGCTATCGACCCCTTGCAATTAAAGAGCGGTGATTTTGTCGTGCATGAACAGCATGGAATTGGCCGATTTATCGAGCTAGTTCAAAGAGCTGTCGGTGGCATTACACGTGAATATTTAGTCATTGAATATGCAGCTGCAAAACGTGGACAGCCAGGTGATCGGATTTTTGTTCCTACTGACTCTTTAGACATGATCAGTAAATACATAGGAGGAGAGACTCCAACTGTGCATCGAATCGGTGGCAGTGAATGGATAAAAGCAAAAAGTAGAGCGCGCAGAGCGGTAAAAGAGATTGCAGGGGAGTTAATCCGACTTTATGCAGCTCGAACGAGTGCGCCAGGTTTTGCTTTCTCACCCGATTCACCATGGCAAAGAGATTTGGAAGATAGCTTTGCATATGTAGAAACTGCAGATCAGTTATCGACGATCCAGGATGTTAAACAGGACATGGAACGTCCTTATCCTATGGATCGCTTAATTTGTGGAGACGTTGGTTATGGCAAGACCGAGATTGCGGTCCGTGCAGCTTTCAAAGCCGTACAGGATGCGAAACAAGTTGCGATTCTGGTGCCAACCACACTACTGGTTCAGCAACATCTAAAGACCTTTAGAGAACGATTTGCAAGTTTTCCGGTACAGGTCTCTGCTTTATCTAGATTTAACACTGCAAAAGAATCCAAAGAGATTATTGAGGATTTAGCCAAAGGTGTCATCGATGTCGTCATAGGAACTCATAGATTGTTATCTAGTGATGTTCGGTTCAAGGATCTGGGCTTGGTGATTGTCGATGAGGAACAGAGATTTGGTGTAGAGCAGAAGGAGCAATTGAAAAAATTGCGTACTACCGTAGATGTTCTAGCGATGTCGGCAACGCCAATCCCAAGAACCTTGGAGATGGCGATCACTGGCATCAGGGAGATGTCCACGATTACCACCCCTCCAGAGGAGCGCCATCCGATACTTACATATGTAGGCCCACAGGATGAGAAACAGATTTCTGCTGCAATCCATAGAGAGTTATTGAGAGATGGACAAGTCTTTTACATCCATAATCGAGTGGAGTCCATAGATCGCACCGCCAGTAAATTAAAAGAATTAGTTCCAGAGGCGCGCATCCGGATTGCACATGGACAGATGAGTGAAAGCGCTCTGGAAGATGTCATTCTGGCCTTTTGGAGTCGCGAGTTTGATGTCTTGGTTTGTACCACCATAGTTGAAAGTGGATTGGATATACCGAATGCAAATACTTTGATCGTTGAACGTGCAGACAATTTCGGGTTATCTCAATTGCATCAAATTCGTGGTCGAGTTGGTAGAGGCCGTGATCGAGCATATGCATATTTCTTATATCCCAAAGATAAGCCACTTACCGAAGTGGCAATCGATAGATTAAATACCATCGCTACCAATACTGAACTTGGATCAGGTATGCAGGTTGCATTAAAGGACTTGGAGATAAGAGGGGCTGGAAATTTATTGGGTGGAGAGCAATCAGGTCACATTGCTGAAGTTGGATTTGATTTGTATATGCGTATGGTCGGTGAAGCCGTAACTGATTATAAAAAAGTAATCATTGATAATGTAGAGGAGTCCCATGATTGCAAGATAGAGATTCCTGTTGCGGCACATCTACCCGATAACTATGTAGATTCCGAGAGATTACGGTTGGACCTTTATCGTCGACTTGCTCTGGTGAAGGAACCAAGCGAAGTAAGGAGTATTGAAGAAGAGTTAATCGATCGTTTTGGCGAACTTCCAGATTCAGCGCAATTATTACTGCAAGTGGCAACCTTAAAGGCAACTGCGCGTAACTTTGGAATTCGAGAGATAATTAGCCAAGGAAAGAATCTTCGTATCTCTCCACTGAAATTACCAGAATCGAAGATTTTGAAAATGCAGCGAATCTTCCCCGGATCCATATTTAAAAGCTCCACTAATGTGGCTTTGGTCGCGCTTCCCGTAGAGAAATGGAGTCCATTGGGAGAAACCAGTAAGTTAAGGGATAATTCCATCATTGCTTGGGCCACCATGGTGATCCAAGAGCTACTTTCAAGTTAATCAGGAGAAGCAAGAGAGAGTGTATTAATGAAAAAGTTGATCGGTGGATTATTTGCTATTGCCAGTTTATTTCTGCTCACGGCATGTGATGCAGGTGTGGCTGCTCAAATTGGCGACACTAAGATCTCTCAGAACACTGTCCAAAGCCGAGTATCAGAAATTCTCTCTGAGCGTGGAAATTATCAAACCTCGGAGATGCAATTAAGTTATGGTGAAGAATTAAATCGTGCAGAACTTAGATTCTTGGTAATTGCAACAATCTTTCAGAAATTAGCAGAAGAAAACAGTATTAAAGTGACCAAAGCCATGGTGGATACTCGTAAGAGAGAGATCCTTGAGCAACTAGGCAGTATGGAGCAGCTATCTCAAGCTTTGGTAAGTGCGCAGCTAGCACCAAGTGATTTTGATAGCTATGTCAAAAGTATTTTGATCTCTGAGCAGCTCTCCGAACTTGCTAGAGCTGGTGGGGCAACTGAGGAGAATGTAGGAGCTGTCATTCAAAATCTAGTCCGTGAATTGACTGGAAAGATCGGCATCAAAATCAATCCCCAGTACGGAACTTGGGACTCTCAAGCTGCGGACTTAATTGCTTTTGATGCTGCAGGCACTGCGGTCAAACCATTACTTCCTTAATCGCAATCCGGATCTTCTAGGAAGTTAACTCATGAGATCTGAATTACTTCGTTTAGTAGAGGTAATGGATCGTTTGCGCTCTCCAGGTGGCTGCCCATGGGACGGTGAGCAGACTCATCAATCACTAATCAAGTACCTCCTCGAAGAATCCTACGAATTTGTGGATTCGGTTGATGAAAATGATCGTAACGCCATGCGTGAGGAGCTTGGTGATATTTTGCTACAGGTTTATTTCCACTCAAGAATCGCAGAGGAAGATACAACCGATCCATTCAACATCGAAGATGTCGCTCGTGGTATCACAGAGAAATTGATTAGAAGACATCCACATGTCTTCGCAGACGAAAAGGTGAATTCCAGTGATGAACTTCTTGCCAATTGGGAACGGTTGAAAGCAGAGGAGAAAGGTCGCACCTCGGCTACAGAAGGCGTCGCACTCTCACAGCCCGCACTGCCGCTTCTTACAAAATTAATCTATCGTGCCGATAAAAATGGAATAGAATTGAACTTGCCAACTCTTGAAATGAACAATCATGTTCCACCAGAGGTCGCAATTGGCGATATGTTGGTAGCGGCGGTAGGGGCCGCAATCAAGCTAGGAATTGAGCCAGAGGATTTACTAAGGACTCGCGCACGCGAGTTATCAGCTGAGATCAAACGAATTGAAGCCTTGTAAACTAGCTGAGTATTTACATTTAAAGGTTTTGGGTAGCTAAAGCTGGAATTGGAGTGGTCAAGTGGCAATCATTGAAGCGCTAGGTGCACGCGAAATTTTAGATTCACGTGGAAATCCAACAGTTGAAGTTGAAGTCTTGCTAGAAGATGGCACTGCAGCTCGTGCAGCTGTTCCATCTGGAGCTTCCACTGGCGCATTCGAAGCGGTCGAACTTCGCGATGGCGGCAAACGTTATTTAGGTAAGGGCGTCGAAAAGGCCATAAAGAATGTAAACGAAGTGATTGCACCTGAGATCGTTGGACTAGATGCTCAAGACCAACGCTTGGTCGATCAGACCATGATTGATTTAGATGGCACAAAAAATAAAGCCAAATTAGGTGCAAATGCGATTTTGGGTGTTTCCCTGGCGGTTGCAAAGGCCAGCGCAGAACACGCGGATCTATCGCTATTCAAATATGTGGGTGGCAATAATGCCTATTTGCTTCCAGTTCCGATGATGAATATTTTAAATGGTGGTGCGCACGCAGATACCAATGTTGATATTCAGGAGTTTATGATCGCTCCAATTGGTGCAGATACCTTCAAGGAATCGCTTCGTTGGGGAGCTGAGATTTACCATTCACTTAAGTCGGTACTCAAGAAGCGAGGACTTGCTACCAGCATTGGAGATGAAGGTGGCTTTGCTCCAAATCTAGAGAGCAATCGCGCAGCGTTAGATTTGATTTTAGAGGCGGTCGAATTAGCAGGTTTCAAAGCTGGCAAAGAGATTGCTTTAGCGATGGATGTGGCTGCTACTGAGTTTCATGAGAACGGCAAATATGCCTTTGAAGGCAAGCAATTAACTTCAGCAGAGATGATTGCCTATTATTCAAGTTTGGTTTCTAGCTATCCATTGGTCTCAATTGAAGATCCATTGGATGAAGATGATTGGGATGGTTGGGCAGCAATCACCAAGGAGTTGGGCAGCAAAGTGCAGTTAGTCGGCGACGATCTATTTGTAACCAACCCTGAGCGTTTAGCTCGTGGCATCGCAGCCGGAACTGCAAATGCGATGTTGGTAAAGGTAAATCAGATTGGTTCGCTAACCGAGACTCTGGATGCAGTCGAACTAGCTCATCGCGCTGGCTACCGGAACATGATGAGCCATAGATCTGGTGAGACCGAGGATGTAACCATTGCAGATTTGGCAGTGGCTACTAACTGCGGTCAAATTAAAACAGGAGCTCCTGCACGAAGCGAGCGAGTAGCAAAATATAACCAGTTGCTACGTATCGAGGATGAGTTGGCAGAAGGTGCCAGTTATGCCGGCCGTGATGCTTTCCCCAGATTCAAGAATTGACTTAAAAGTTAATTGATTGAAAATGTCCCGAGCAAGAAGTAGCTATCGCCGAAAGCGCATTGATAGAGCGTCACGTTTTCTGCTGGTAACTTCACTATTTTTCTTGGTCATTGTGCTAATTGGTTCGCCACTTCAGAAATATTTCGCACAGCGGGCGCAAATTAATTCATTGAACGCTCAGGTCAAGGCCAACCAGCAGGCATTGGATGAGGCGCGTCGCGAACTAGAGCTGTGGAATGATCCCAATTACATAAAATCTCAGGCGCGCACGAGATTACACTTTGTATTACCTGGTGAACGTCAATATATCCTGACAAATCCCCTCACTTTGGAAGGTGAAGATAAATCCAATCAAGTTGCATCCAATGTTCCTGCTGGAGTTCCTTGGTATTCACGGTTGATTGCCACAATCACTGAATCTGGAAAAGGAAAGTGATGGAACGCTCGCCAAGCGAGGCAGATCTAGCTTGTATCGGTCAACAACTACAGCGTGAACCCAGGGATGTCCATGCCATCTCCTATCGCTGTCCATGTGGCAAGCCAGCAGTAATCGAAACTCCACCTAGATTGAAGGATGGCACGCCATTTCCAACCCTCTTTTATGCAACTTGTCCAAAATTAACCGGTGCCATCTCCACTTTGGAGAACGATGGATTAATGGCCCAGATGAATCAGAGATTGCAAATGGACCCTGAATTATCGGGTGCTTATAGCGCAGCCCATGAAGATTATTTGGCTGCCAGAAATGCTCTAGCAGCAAAGTTGCAAATCAAGACACCAGAGATCGATGGGATTAGCGCAGGTGGCATGCCAGAGCGCGTCAAATGTCTTCACTCTTTAATTGCACACTCGTTATCGACAGAGCCAGGCGTTAATCCACTGGGAGATGAAGCGCTCGCTAAATTACCAAAATGGTGGCTGGATAATCCATGCGAGTAGCAGCCATAGATTGCGGCACCAATTCCATCAGATTACTAATTGCAGATATCAGTAATGGAAAATTTCATGAAGTTAAGAGAGATATGGAGATAGTTAGGTTGGGTCAAGGAGTAGACCAAACCGGACAGTTCCATCCTGATGCAATTGCTAGGACTTTTAATGCAGTTGATAAGTTTGCATCTGAGATTTCAAAACGTGGCGTAGAGCGAATCAGATTCTGTGCCACTAGCGCCACACGCGATGCTACTAATCGTGACTTGTTTGTCTCCGGCGTAAAAGAACGCCTAGGAATTGAACCGGAGGTAATTAGTGGTGAGGAAGAGGCTCGACTCTCATTTTCTGGGGCAACCAGAGAGCTGCCTGATTCACTAGCCCCTTTCTTGGTAATCGATATTGGTGGTGGTTCCACTGAATTTGTGTTGGGCCATAGAGAAGTTAGCGCTGCAAAGAGCGTAAATATTGGATGCGTAAGGATGGCCGAGCGCCATTTTGTTCACGATCCAGCCTCCAATCAGGAGATTGAAAGTGCGCGCACAGACATTAAAAGTGCGATTGCAGAGGCGGCAAATGTGGTGAAGATTAAGGAAGCCAAAACTTTGGTCGCAGTTGCTGGTACCGCTACCACCGTAGCTGCCGCGGCCTTGGAACTTGAGCAATACGATCGCTATGCAATTCATCTATCAAGAATCTCTGCTCAGAGAACTCACGAAGTAACTCAGATGTTTCTTCAAATGACGCGTGCTGAGAGAGCCTCCCTTGGATATATGCACCCGGGTCGAGTAGATGTGATTGGCGCAGGTTCATTAGTGCTTTCAGAGATCATGAATGAAACTGGCGCTAAAGAATTTTTGGCAAGTGAAGCAGATATCTTAGATGGAATGGCTTGGAGCCTTGGCGAACAAAATTAAAACGATCGCAGAGCTGGATGCTGCAATCATAAGATGCAGAAAATGTCCGAGACTTGTGCAATGGCGTCAAGAGGTGGCTATCACCAAGCGCAAGTCATACCAAGATCAGGATTACTGGGGTAAAGCAGTTCCTGGATTTGGAGCTGATAAACCAAAACTTTTGATTGTGGGATTAGCTCCAGGTGCGCATGGTGCAAATCGCACTGGCCGAATTTTCACCGGAGATTCCTCCGGTGATTGGTTATTCGCATCTCTGCATCGAATAGGTATTGCAAAGATTGCCACAAGTATTTCAAGGGACGATGGCCAGAAATTAAAAGGTACTCGAATCATCTGTGCAGTACGTTGTGCTCCGCCTGATAACAAACCAAATAATGAAGAGCGGGATACTTGCTCACATTGGCTACATACAGAGTTGGATCTGACCATGCCACATGTTCGAGCTTTCGTGGCGCTTGGAAAATTTGCTTTCGACGCATTGATAAAGAATCTCAAGCTTCGCGGCCATAAGATTCCCAAGCATAATTTCGGCCATGGCGTTGAGATCAAGTATGAGCATGAGGGTGTGAAGTACTTAATAATGTGTAGTTACCATCCAAGCCAACAGAACACCTTCACCGGGAAATTGACTGAGGCGATGCTGGATTCTGCCCTTAAAAAAGCGGGTAGATTTGCGCAGTTGATATAGCGCCCTTGTAGCCCAACGGCAGAGGCAGAGGACTTAAAATCCTTCCAGTGTGGGTTCGACCCCCACCAAGGGCACCAACTTCTAGAGGCCACCCAAGCGGATTAAGCGGCTTCTGGAATAACTTGGTTCCCAAAGCGGTTTTCAAGGTGTCAGGGCAACCGCCTCGATAAAATTAGACAATTAAATAAATTCAATTTAGGAGTTACCAATGGAGAGCAGTAACCCAATTCTTAGTCGCTACGCAAGAAATGGTCGTGGCTATGCATCGATGGGCAATCCCAACGTAGGTACGACTGGATACAGCACAAGTTATGACGCGGTAGAGGGCAAAGAGCTAGAGGATATTTACAACGCTCCAGCTGCATCACCTATGCAAACTGGTCGCATGACCATGGACGATGTAGTTACCCGTACTGCCATGTTATTTGGCCTACTAGTTGTGACCTCTGCATTTGCATGGCAGGTCGCGCTGGGTGGCGTAGCGCTCTTTGGAAGTTTTGCCATCGCGCTAGTTCTCGGAATGGTAATCGCATTCTCTCGCAAAGTAAGACCAGCTTTGATCTTGGTTTATGCCGGTTTGCAAGGCGTGGTACTCGGAAGTATCTCTAGAATCTACGAAGCGGTTTATCCCGGAATCGTAAGCCAAGCGCTACTTGCAACTGCAGGTGCTTTTGTTGGCGTGCTCTTTGCATATCGCACCGGTCGGATTCGTATCACTGCACGAGCAACCAAATTTGCGCTAGCTGCAATCATTGGATATCTAGTCTTAGGAATCATCAATATCTTTGGTGGAAATTTCATTTTCAATGGAACCTTTGGTCCATTTGTGGCGCTCTTTGGTGTTGGACTTGCCACATTCTTCTTAGCCATGGATTTCGATCAAGCAGCTAAGGCAGTTGCAATTGGAGTGCCACAGCAAGAGTCATGGCGGGTTGGATTTGGAATGATGGTCTCAGTTATCTGGCTATATCTAGAGGTGCTGCGACTACTCTCAATCCTGCGCCGCGACTAAAGTTTCCGGCAGTCGCCACGCTAGTAAGACCGTTATCGAATAGATAGCAAGCGTGGCGGCAAATGCCGCTTCAAAACTATAGGCATCAGCTAAAAAGCCGCTTAGTATCGGTCCAACAATCATTCCGGCATCTCCAGCCATTTGGAAGAACCCGATTACTTTGCCGCTCTTTCCCGTGATTACATCAGCCACGATTGCAGATGGCGTCGTTGATAAAAATGCGGTACCAAAACCAATTACCAACATCGCAAGTACAAATATCGATTGATGGCTGGCAAAGAGAAACATAGCCATTCCTAGCCAAGTGATGCTTGCGCCCATCTTCAATACCAATCTTCGACCTTGGCGATCTGATAGCTGACCGGCTCTCATCAAGAAAGCACCTTGGATTAAAGCGGCCGCGGTATATACATATCCCACTAGTGAATTGCTGCCTTTAAGTTCTTCGACCACAAAGAGCGGGATAATCGATAATCGTGGACCTAAAATCGCAAGGCCAAACATAAATGAAGTCACAAAGGCGATTCGAAAAGCGGGCAACTGCAAAGCCTCTTTAATAGTCATCTCCTCATCACGATTGCCATTTGCAGGCTTGAGATGTGAAGCTTTGAGATATTTGTAAGCGATTGATCCGCTTATTAGTAACATAATTGAATATCCAAAGAATGGAGCGCGAAGTGAGAAGCTCATGAGCAGTCCGCCAATTGCGGGGCCTGCGACTGCGCCTATCAAGAACGTTCCGTTATATAAAGATTGTGCTCGGCCTCGCAAATCAGGCGAGATTGATTTGAAGATTACAGAGCTGGCTGCAACTGAGAACATAGAAGATCCCAAACCACCAGCTGTCCTAAAGGTAATCAATTGCCAATAATTTGCCGCGATCCCCGTCAAAAAAGCGGAGATTGCGACCATCAAGACGCCAATTGCAAAGACATGGCGTTCTCCAAATAGATTGACCAATTTTCCTGAGAACATGCCGCTAATAAATCGCATGATCGCAAATGCCGAGACCACTAGACCCACGGCAGCGGCACTTACTCCAAAGGAGCGTGTATAGATGGGAATCGCTGGAACGATCACACCAAAACCAACTGCCACAAAAAATGAGGCGATGATTAAAGTCTTTACCTCAGTAGGTAGTAAACGCCAAGTCTCTAACGCTTTAACTGAATTGTTCGCTCGCAGCATCTTTCTTCACGCAAATGGATTAGCCTCAAGTATTGCTACTTGAAAGGTCTTGCCATTTGGAGCGGTATAGGCGACAGTCTCGCCCACTTTCTTTCCATTTACCGCACTGCCCAGCGGAGATTTCTCGGAGTAAACATCCAGATCGCCCGAGGAGATTTCACGTGAACCAAGTAAGAACTTCATCTCATCACCTGCAAAATCAACCGTGACAATCATCCCTGGACCAACCACTCCTGCTTCGCCAACTGGTGGCGCACCGATTACTGCATGTTCGAGCATATGTTTCAGTTGTTTGATGCGAGCTTCATTTTTGCCTTGCTCTTCGCGTGCTGCATGGTAACCGCCATTCTCTTTCAAATCGCCTTCGGCGCGAGCAGCTTCAATCTTTTTGACGATCTCGGCGCGACGAGGGCCTTCAAGCTCTGCAAGCTCTGTCTTTAAACGATCAGCGGCCTCTTGCGTTAACCAGGTCTGTGTCATAAGAAGTGGAAGTTTAACTTATTTTGAAAGTTCGCAACGAGCCACGGATGCAGAAACTGAGTAAGAACGGGTGGGAATGAGGGTTTCAACTATCTGGCTCTTCTGACCTGAAGGCACTCGGTAGGTGATTTCACCGACCACATATTTATCGATATCTACGGCAATCAATCTACAGTCAAGTGCTTTGTCTGGATCATTACGAGTTATTTGAAATTTTATTCCCATGTTCTTCTCATCAACTGCTTTGAAAGAAATCAAATTAGCTTTGAAGCTTGGGTCAGAGTGGTAAGTAGCGGCCCAAATAAACCAAGCAAATAGAGAGAGTATTAAAGCGACCAGAAAGATTCGAGCAGTTATCTGACCCTTGGTACGAGTGCGACCGTAACGATCATCAAAGTCCAAGGGGGAGGCTGGTTTATCTTCTTGGTTCACAAGCGGTATTCTCGCACTATGAGGACAAGCTTCGATATGGGTGTAGCGGGATCACTAACCATGATTGCGCTTACACTTTCAGTGGTCTTCTTGCTACGTAGCTTTTACAAGCGCTTTACCAACGTGCGCAAAGATCCCGAAGACAATTAATTCTTAATACTTATTCGATGAAGCGTTTCTGGCAGTGGATGGCAACTGCTTTATTGGTCGCCATATTCTTGTCGCTGGCCAATTGGCAGTGGAATCGTGCATCTGAGTTAAAAAATCCACCAAAAATCGATCCCACCATTGTGCCGTTAGATTCTTTGATCGCACCTGGTAAGGCAATTACCGAGAGCCAAGTTGCCCGTCGAGTTTCAGTTCAAGGTACCTTTGTAAGTAACTGGGTTCTGCCAAATCAAGCAGATCGTAAAAGTTGGATTGTCGGACTTTTTCAAACCAAGGACAACGCCATGATCTTGATAGTTCGTGGTCATGGCAATAGCACGAAGCAGTCCGAAGCAGAAGGTCTCGTTAATCGTAGAATCAATGTAATTGGATATTTAGTTCCGCAGCAGAGTAGAGATGTCGCTGAAAATGTGGGTGATCAAATCAGTCGCGTAGATAGCGCGCTATTTGTGACCAAGACCGAGCTTCCCCTGTATGCGCCATACATACATGCCATTAGCGAAGAGCCTTCGGTTGGTTACCTGCCAGTGCCTTTTGAGATCGGAAAGAAGGTACCCGGTTATTACTGGCAGCACATCTCCTATGTGGTTATTTGGTTCCTATTTGCAGTTACCGCGATCTTTCTGATGATTTATCAACGCAAAAGTGAAAAAGGATAAGGTAGTTCTGTGAAATTCGATTTACTAGGTAGATTCCGAATCATGGCCCTGATAGCGGGCGTAATGTCATTGCTTCTTTGGTTTGTGTATATGCCGGTCAAATATCTATTAGATAACGAGAGTTGGCATCAATCAACTATTTGGATCCCTTTGGTACATGGCTATCTATATCCAATATATGTTCTCTTTGCCATCCAATTTTCGGTGGCCAAACGTTGGAAAACCACCTCGATTTTGGCATTGATCTTGGCAGGAACCTTGCCGATCGCATCCATCTGGGCAGAACGGTATGTAGTAAAGAAGTATCTTTAATTGAGTAGCAAATTAATAAAACGCGCCATAAAAGCGCCACTTTATCCTTTATACGAGCGGAGATTGCTTAGAAAATTAGATTTCACTCAGACTCCGCACCATATCGGAATCATTGTCGATGGAAATCGTAGATGGGCCAAAGAAAATACAGTGGAAGCGAGCAGTGGCCATCAAGCTGGCGCAGATAAGATTCTAGAATTCTTAAATTGGTGTGAAGCAGCGCAAGTAAAACTGGTGACAATTTGGCTACTCTCAACAGATAATTTCAAACGTAGTCAACAAGAGTTGGATGAGCTATTAAAGATAATCTCCAATTTGGTGAAGGATTTAAGCAAGACCAATCGTTGGAATGTGAAGGTCGTTGGAGCCGTTGATGTGCTGCCAGATTGGATGGCTGAAGAATTCCAGAAGTTACCCAAAGATCTAAAGACTGAACTTGATGTCAATGTGGCTATTGGATATGGCGGAAGACGCGAGATAGTTGATGCGATCAAAGCATATTTACAAACTGAGCGAGATAAAGGCGCATCCATAGAGCAGGCTGCAGCAGATTTGAATGTCGAAGTGATCTCAAAATTCTTGTATACCGCAGGCCAACCAGATCCAGATTTGTTAATTAGAACTTCAGGTGAACAGCGTTTAGGCGGCTTCCTGCTTTGGCAATCGACACACTCCGAGTTCTATTTCTGCGAAGCCTATTGGCCAGATTTTCGCCGCGTAGATTTCCTACGCGCACTTCGCGCATACTCCCAACGCCACCGCCGCTTTGGCCGGTAGCGCGCTTGGGGAATTTCCCCCACGCGCTGGGGCGTGTCGTGCCCGAAATGTCTAAACCTCGGCGTAACTTTTAACTGCTTTCCCCGCCGCCTTTACAACTAAAGAATCGAGCTGGGTTTGTCCGCAACTAAGCCTCCGAAGCGACAATCAAAGAGAACTTACGTTTTAGATACCAGTGTCTTACTTGCAGATCCTCAGGCTCTCAAACGATTCGCAGAGCATGAAGTTGTGATCCCGATAGCGGTAATCGGCGAATTAGAGAGCAAACGCGATCATCCCGAGCTTGGTTTCTTTGCACGTGGCGCATTGCGATTCTTAGATGAGATGCGTATTTCACATGGACGCCTAGATCAACCGATTCAAATAACAGAGGAGGGCGGAACGCTCTCAGTTGAATTAAATCATGCAGATTTAAGTTCTTTGCCACAAGGATTCTTAAGAGATGGCACTAACGATTCAAGGATCTTGGCGATTGCTAAGAATCTAATGGCAGATGGCAAAGATGTAATCCTGGTGACAAAAGATCTGCCACTTAGAGTTAAAGCATCATCAGTGGGCGTCGAGGCAGAAGAGTATCGCGCAGAATTAGTGATGAACTCTGGCTGGACTGGAATGGTTGAAGCCACAGTCCCAGGAAAAGTTATTGATGAACTCTATGCACATGATCGAACACATCATGAATTTTCTGAGAGTTATCCTGTAAATACCGGAGTGGTGTTGCACTCGGAGAAAGGAAGCGCGCTTGCAAGGATCACCACAAGCGGTGAATTGCAATTGGTGCGCGGCGATCGCACTGCATTTGGATTACATGGTCGTAGCGCCGAACAACGGGTGGCGCTAGATCTCTTGCTGGATCCAGAGATTGGAATCATCTCCTTAGGTGGTCGAGCAGGAACCGGAAAATCCGCACTCGCACTTGCAGCAGGTTTAGAAGCAGTCATGGAGCGGCGCCAACATAAGAAAGTTGTGATCTTCAGACCCTTATATCCAGTTGGTGGACAGGAACTTGGCTATCTACCGGGTAGTGAGGGAGAGAAGATGTCTCCATGGGCTCAAGCGGTCTTTGATACTTTGGGGGCGTTAGTTAGCCAACCTGTGATCGATGAGATTATCGCCCGAGGCTTGATCGAAGTTCTGCCACTTACCCATATTCGTGGCCGTTCACTGCACGATTCCTTCGTCATCGTTGACGAAGCCCAATCCTTAGAGCGCGGGGTGCTGCTAACTGTGCTATCTAGAATCGGGCAGAACTCCAGGGTGATCTTGACCCATGATGTCGCCCAAAGAGATAACTTGCGTGTTGGCCGCCACGATGGCGTGGTCGCGGTAGTTGAGACCTTGAAAGGTAACCCGCTCTTTGCCCATGTGACGCTAACTAGAAGCGAGCGCTCGCAGATCGCGGCCCTGGTCACGGAGCTTCTTGAGGGTCCGAGCGCCCTTTAAATTTCATGTGACATAACCCTAAAAATCTCACACCGACAAAGTGGGTCATTTCGGACATACCCCGTTCTGACCTGCGGTTTTTCCACCCCAAAGTACCTGTGGAGAAATCTTTTTCCCCCGCCATGCGGGTCGTAATTTGCCGATGTCAGGGGTGGTTGGAAGCCTTCTCCTATGAAATTTAAGTTCGATCGGGTCAGGGCTACCTGGGTATTGATCGCTTCGATGATCTTCATCTCGAGCGCAACCCCTAGCTCCTATGGTCTTGAGTTTCCCATGACCTCACTTTTGACCCTGCCGGATGTCAAGAAGGAGTCGGCGCTAATTGCAGCTGGCCACGAGGAGAGCGATACCCCGGATCAGCAGGTGGCTTCGCTCTATGCAACTTTTGATTTCAATACCAAGGTCACCGCGATCGATCTCCGGGCGGTCTCCTTTGCAGCACGTCAAATTGAACTAGCCCGAACCCCCAAGGGCGCCAAAGAGGTGGCGATCCGAATCATTCGCGCTGAGTACAAACGCTGGAACACCACTCAGCAACAGTGCTTGGTAAGGCTTTGGACTCGTGAATCTCATTGGAATTACAAAGCACATAACTATCGCTCCGGCGCACACGGTATTCCACAGGCCTATCCAGCAATCAAGATGGAATCAATTGGCTCTGATTGGAGAACTAATCCAGTAACCCAGATCCGTTGGGGCCTTAATTACATCGATAAGCGTTATTCAAGCCCTTGTCGCGCACTAGCAAGACATAACGCTCGCGGCGCTTATTAATAATTTAAAAAATAATTTTAAATAATTATAGTTTTAGATCTCTGGCCGATTGCCGATCTTCAAGGGCTTTGCAGTCTCAGCAAAAAAATCATTTCCCTTATCGTCAACCACGATGAAAGCTGGGAAATCTTCAACCTCTATCTTCCAGACCGCCTCCATGCCTAGCTCCTCAAAATCAAGCACCTCTACCTTCTTAATGCAATCTTGTGCCAAGCGCGCAGCTGGACCGCCAATTGATCCCAGATAAAAACCGCCATTTTTCTGGCAAGCATCGGTAACCTGCTTAGAGCGATTACCTTTTGCCAACATCACAAGAGATCCACCTTTAGATTGGAAGTATTCGACATATGAATCCATGCGACCAGCGGTGGTTGGTCCGAAAGATCCTGAAGCAAGACCTGCTGGCGTCTTTGCTGGACCTGCGTAGTAGACCGCGTACTTTTGAAGATAATCTGGCATCTCTTTGCCCGCATCGATTAACTCTTTGATTTTGGCATGCGCCAAATCACGTGCGACAACCATGGTTCCAGTAAGAGCAAGTCGAGTCTTCACTGGATATTTAGATAATTCAGCGCGCACCTCTGACATAGGTTGGTTCAGATCAATTTTCACTACTTGATCATCAAGATGCTCATCGGTGGTGTCGGGAAGAAAGTGAACTGGATCGCGCTCTAAATCCTCGATAAATACCCCATCTTTGGTGATTTTCGCTTTGGCTTGGCGATCTGCCGAACAGGAGACGGCAATAGCAATCGGTAGCGATGCGCCATGTCGTGGCAATCTGATTACGCGAACATCGTGGCAGAAATATTTGCCACCAAACTGAGCACCAATTCCAAGTTGTTGCGTGATTTTAAAGACTTCTTGCTCAACTTCAGGATCTCGGAATGCTCTACCGGTTGCGGCATCTCCAGTAGTTGGCAAGGAATCCAGATATTTGGTTGATGCTAGCTTGGCGGTCTTCAAAGTGTGTTCAGCGCTAGTGCCACCGACCACGATCGCCAAGTGATAAGGCGGACAAGCAGCAGTTCCTATTGAACGTAATTTCTCTTCTAGCCACGGATAGAAAGCATCCTTATTTAATACCGCTTTAGTCTCTTGGTAGAGGAAGGATTTATTGGCGCTGCCGCCACCTTTGGCGATGAATAGAAAGTTGTATTCGTCTTGATGATCTGAGTCTGCATAGATTTCAACTTGGGCGGGCAGGTTATTTCCGGTGTTCTTCTCATCCCACATATTTAATGGGGCCATTTGTGAATAGCGAAGATTCAAGTTGGTGTAAGCGTTGTAGACGCCTTCGGAGATCGAACGCTCATCTTTGCCCTTGGTTAGAACAAATTGACCTTTCTTTCCCATCACAAGCGCGGTGCCAGTGTCTTGGCACATAGGCAATACACCACCAGCTGAGATATTTGCATTCTTAAGTAGATCCAGGGCAACGAAGCGATCATTTGGTGAACTTTCAGGATCTTTTAAGATATTTGCCAATTGCTGCAGGTGCGCACTTCGCAAGTAATGGTTGATATCGTGTATCGCCACTTCGGTTAATTTTGTGATTACCTCGGGTTCGATCTCTAGGAACTCTAAATCCCCATGCTTTACGCGCTTTACACCTTCGGTGGTTAGCAAACGGTATTTTGTTTGATCTTCACCGATGGGTAGTAGATCCTCGTAATTAAATGGCATCAGGCTTTACCAATTTCTGTTTGACGCCATCTAGCCATTCTTGGCAGATCTTGGCAAGCTCTTCGCCACGTTCCCATAGCTTTAAGGATTCTTCTAGAGTTGCTTTGCCAGATTCCAATTGCTCGACGATTTTTGATAATTCTTCGCGAGCCTCTTCGTAAGAGATTTTGCTGGCCATGAAAGTAATTTACTCGCTCTCAATAGTTGCAGGTAATTGCCCGCTTGCAAGACGGATGCGAACTTTGTCACCCACGGAGACATCGCTGGTCTTTCTTACCGCTTGGCCATCTTTTCGTTGGACCACTGCGTAACCGCGTTCGAGGGTTGATTGCGGTGATAACGAGCGGACTCGGGCCAGCAGGTGGTTTAAATCTTCCTCGGCGCGGTTTATGCGATGGACAAATGCAATCCGTCGATCGAATAGAGATTTTATCCGATCAAATTCACGGTCCAGACGCATGTTTAATGTATGCAAAGCGCGATTTCGAAGAGCTTGGATCAATTGTAGCTCTTCATTTAAATCTGGGACCACTTTCTTGCCAGCATCGGTTGGAGTAGATGCACGGTAATCTGCAACTAGATCAAGTAACGGTGAATCCTTTTCGTGGCCAATCGCACTGACAATCGGGGTTTTACAAGCGGCTGCTAATCGAACTAGACCCTCATCGCTAAAAGGCAAGAGATCCTCAAATGAACCGCCGCCACGGGTAATGATGATGACATCTACCTCCGGGTCTGCTTCTAACTCTCTGAGCGCTGCGCTAACTTCGATTACTGCTGCCGACCCTTGAACTGCCACTTCGCGTAATTCAAATTGCACCGCCGGCCAGCGTCGTTTGGCATTCTCAAGAACATCTTTCTCGGCGTCACTATTGCGCCCACAGATCAAACCAACTTTATTTGGAAGCAGTGGGAGCTTTTGTTTCCATTTGGCATCGAATAGGCCTTCGGCCGCCAATAGATTCTTGAGCATCTCAAGTCGGAGTAATAGTTCGCCAACTCCGACCTCTTTGATTTCTCGGACCCAGAATGAGATAGAGCCATTTTTGGAGTACCAAGATGGTTTAGCGAAGATTTTTACCCGCGCATTCTCATTGATTGAGTTCTTTCGAAAGATTCCTGATGGGCAGGCAATAGATATGCTCATATCTACACTGGAATCACGAAGCACCATATATGTGAAATCTTTTCGTGAGTTTATTTGAGATAGCTCACCTTCGATCCAGATTGGACCAAGCGCATCGATATATTCCTTGATTAATTCGGAGATTACGCGAACCGGTGCGGGTTGTTCCTCTGAATTTTCCAGCATGCGGTGAGCCTAATACAATGAGCCAACATGACTTCGAAGAAGGTACTCCTAGCTGCGCCACGTGGCTATTGCGCTGGCGTAGATCGCGCAGTGGTAACCGTTCAGAAAGCGCTTGAACTTTATGGGGCGCCAGTTTATGTGCGTAAGCAGATCGTGCATAACAAATATGTAGTCGAATCTTTAGAGAAACAAGGCGCAATTTTTGTCGAAGAGGTCAATGAGATTCCAGAAGGTGCCACCGTGGTCTTTAGTGCACACGGAGTATCACCCCAAGTTCACGCGGATTCCCAAGCGCGCAGCTTAAAGACCATCGATGCAACTTGCCCATTGGTAACTAAAGTTCATAACGAAGCAAAACGTTATGCCGCAGAGGACTTAGAGATCATCATGATTGGACATGATGGCCACGAAGAGGTCGAAGGAACAGCAGGTGAAGCGCCAGGTCGAGTTACGGTGATTGAAGGCGTAGAGATGGCGCGCACGGTGCAACCAAAACCTGGAAAGAAATTAGCTTGGTTATCTCAGACCACTTTAAGTGTCGATGAAACCATGGAGACTGTCGCGGAGCTAAAGAAACGTTTCCCGGAGATAATCGATCCACCATCAGATGACATCTGTTATGCAACTCAAAATCGCCAAGAGGCGATGAAACAGATCGCACTCAATTGTGATTTGGTTTTGGTTGTCGGCTCGACGAACTCTTCAAACTCGGTTCGCTTGGTAGAAGTGGCTTTGGAATATGGTGCGAAACATGCCTATCTAATCGATTATGCAGCTGAGGCCAATCCAGAGTGGTTAATTAACGTAGAGACTGTCGGCGTCTCAAGTGGCGCATCGGTACCTGAGCTATTGGTAGAAGATCTCCTTAAGTGGCTAGCAGATCACGGATTTGGCAAAGTAGAGACCGTTACCGCGAAAGAAGAGAGTTTATTGTTCTCATTACCACGCGAGCTAAGAAAAGATTTAAAGAAGGCTTAGTTACTAAGCACGGCTCCTGGCATCTGCAACTTTACGTTTAGCCCTTTGGTTTAAGAAGGTATACCAACCATATGCTGCACCAAGAATCATCCAAGGTGCGATTGAAGCAAGTGAACCAATCAAATCAACCGCCACTTTGGTGATGTGAATGTTGTAAGCAAGCAAAGACCAGAAGAGTGCGGTTGCGGCAAAAGCAATTGGTGGAGTTACCGCTGCAACATAAGCAACGCCTGCTCTGCCGAAACGATTGCCAAGTACCGCTACTGCAAACAAGATCAAACCGGTGACGATGCCATAGCTTTGGCGGAAGAGATGCTCTAAGGAGGCAAAGATAAAGATAAAGAAGGATTGCAAGGTAGCGACCCCCTCTTTCTTCAATTTGATCTTGCTTAATTCCATCATTCTTGCTCCTTGCGTTCGGATTCAACTTTAATGGCGTGAGTGGTATCAGTCGAATCTAAGCCATTTAAATCGCGTGCTCGGGTCTCAACGGTCGGTAGCTCAGGTAAGGCATCGCTAGTGATCCCCTTTTCAATCATCGCTTTTACTGGCGCAGTGACAGTTGATTCGACATTACCTACCAAAGAGTTAAATGCGGTAACCGTGCTATTTAGACGCTTACTGACTGTGGAGATATGTTCGTAATTGGTAATCAATTTAGCGACCAATTTTGTTGCGATATCACGAATCTCTTCTGCACTATTTGCAAGGGCGCTTCTATCTATCCCGAGTTTTACGGTACGTAACATCCCAAGCAGAGTAGATGGGGTAGCGATTACCACGCGCTTTTCAAAAGCAGATTCAAGGAGCGTTGGTTTGGCGATTAAAGCCTCTGCCAAGATCGATTCGAAGGGCGCAAAGAGAACCACAAAATTTGCTGAAGTTTTAGCGCTGTCATATTTACGTTTCGAGAGCGTATCTACATGGCCCATTAGATCACTTGCATGCAAGGCCATTAAATCTTTGCGTGCTTGCGCATCTTCGGTATTGATAGCTTCAAAATATCTGGCGTAAGGAAATTTGGAATCAATATATAGATCTAGTTTCTCGGCCATGTGGACAATCACATCTGGAATGCCCGATTGATCTGAAAGAGAGGTCTGAACTTCAAAATCAATACCCTCTTTTAGACCGGCATAGCGCAAGATATTTTCTAATTGGGCCTCACCATACTTTCCTCGAGTTTGAGATGAACCAAGCGCGCCTGCCAATTTCTGGGTTTCTTTGACGCCCAACTCGTGGATTTGGCTCAAATGGCTAAGTTGGTTAAAGAGTTTGCCGTCGATTTCGGCTCTGCTAACTTCGATGCGTCTGCCATCTGATTCGAGCTTTTCAATCTTCTCTTTGAGCGCATTGATGGTGGCGTTGATTACTGCAGTATCAGGATTGGTGCCAATACTTTGATTGACGTTTTGATTTGATTGGAAGCGGGACTTTGCGATGAAAAATCCCAGGGCGACACCGCTAAAGACCCCGATTAAGATCCCGATAATCAATGTGAAATCGGTCTGCATAGGGCAATCATGGCAAGTCGCCCTGACATTTCCCCGTAGGCTCTACTCCTTGTGAGCCTATCTATCGGAATCGTGGGACTTCCCAATGTCGGAAAATCCACGTTGTTTAATGCGCTCACCAAGAACAATGTATTGGCAGCTAATTACCCATTTGCCACCATTGAGCCAAACGTTGGAGTCGTAGGTGTTCCTGATGAGCGCTTGAAAGTTTTGGCAAAGATCTTCGGCTCTCAAGAGATTCTCCCCGCAACCGTATCGTTCGTTGATATCGCCGGAATAGTAAAGGGTGCATCCGAAGGTGCGGGCCTTGGCAATAAATTCTTGGCAAATATCAGAGAAACCGATACCATCTGCCAAGTCATCCGAGTCTTTAGCGATGGGGATGTAGTTCACGTTGATGGTCGCGTCGATCCAGCAAGTGATATCGAAACCATCAATACCGAATTGGCGCTCGCAGATTTGCAATCAATAGAAAAGGCGCTACCGCGTATTGAGAAGGAAGCGCGCCAGAATAAAGAGAGAGCTGCATTGCTTGAAGAACTTAAGAAAGCCAATGCAGTTTTAGAATCTGGCAAACCAATTTCATCTGCTGATTTAGATTTGGAACTATTAAAAGAGACTCACCTACTTACTGCCAAACCTTTTCTTTATGTTTTCAATGTTGATGCAGCAGAGCTGAATGATCAAGAGTTGCGCAATAAGCTGCAGGCATTAGTGGCGCCATCAGAAGCGATCTTTTTAGACGCTAAGACTGAGGCAGAACTTGCAGAACTTCCGGACGAAGATGCAAAAGAGTTGCTCGAATCAATTGGTCTAAAAGAACCAGGACTTGCAACGCTCGCCCGAGTTGGCTTTAACACATTAGGTTTACAAACTTATTTGACTGCTGGCCCGAAAGAGGCGCGTGCTTGGACTATTCATAAAGGTGACACCGCACCAGTTGCGGCCGGTGTGATTCACACCGATTTCCAAAAAGGTTTCATCAAAGCCGAAGTTGTACATTTTGCAGATTTGGTGGAGTTCGGTTCTATGCAAACAGCCAAAGAAAATGGCAAGGTGCGCATGGAAGGCAAAGACTATGTAATGCAAGATGGCGACGTTGTGGAGTTCAGATTTAATGTCTAAAATTTTCAAACAAGAGCACTTAAAAGCGCTACCAGTAAAGAGCCGCGATTCAATTCGAAATGTTGCGATCATCGCACACGTAGATCATGGCAAGACCACTTTGGTCGATGCGATGTTGTGGCAATCAGGTGCATTCGCAGCCCATAAGAAGCAAGAAGAGGGCCAAGATCGAATGATGGATTCGATGGACCTAGAACGCGAAAAGGGCATCACGATCCTTGCCAAGAACACCGCAGTAAAGCGTGGCGACAAGGTAATCAACATTATTGATACTCCTGGCCACGCAGATTTCGGTGGCGAGGTAGAACGCGGACTCGAGATGGTCGATGGCGTGATCTTGTTGGTTGATGCATCCGAAGGTCCATTGCCACAAACACGTTTCGTGCTGCGAAAGGCGCTATCAAAGAATCTGCCAGTGATTTTGGTGATCAATAAAGTAGATCGACCAGATTCTCGAATCGCAGAGGTAGTTGATGAGGCATATGAATTGTTCTTAGATTTGGATGCCACTGAAGATCAGATTGAGTTTCCGGTGGTCTATGCATCTGCCAAAGCTGGACGCGCATCGTTAAGTCGTCCGGAAAATGGCGGACTGCCCGATGAAGAGAATCTAGATGTGCTCTTTGAAACCATCTACAACACAATTCCAGCGCCGAAATATCATGAAGGTGCGCCGCTACAGGCCCACGTTACAAATTTAGATTCGTCTCCTTACCTTGGCCGTTTGGCGCTCTGTCGCGTGCATGAAGGTGAGATCTCAAAAGGTCAGACAGTTTCTTGGATTAAAACTGATGGTTCGATTGCCAAAGTGAAGATCTCAGAGCTATTGATGACTGAAGCGCTTGAACGTGTGCCAGCTGAAAAGGCAGGGCCAGGTGACATTATTGCGATTGCAGGCATTGAAACCATTACCTTGGGTGAAACGCTGGCAGATGCCGAGAATTCCTATCCGTTACCTTTAATTACTGTGGATGATCCATCGATTTCGATGACCATTGGTATCAACACCTCACCGCTTGCAGGTCAATCTGGAAAGTTGCTAACTGCACGCCAAGTAAAGGATCGCCTTGATAAAGAGTTGATCGGCAACGTATCACTTCGCATCTTCAACACCGATCGCCCAGATGCTTGGGAAGTACAGGGCCGCGGTGAGCTGCAGTTGGCGGTTTTGGTTGAGATCATGAAGCGTGAAGGCTTTGAGTTAACAGTTGGTAAGCCACAAGTGGTTACCAAGATGATCGATGGAAAATTGAATGAACCGATGGAGCGTTTGACTATCGATGCGCCAGAAGAGTATTTAGGCGTAATTACTCAGTTGATGGCGCTTCGCAAAGGTCGCATGGAGCAGATGGTCAATCACGGCACTGGCTGGATTCGTTTGGATTGGCGTGTGCCATCACGTGGCTTGATCGGTTTTCGCACTGAGTTCTTGACTGAGACTCGTGGCACGGGATTACTTCACCATGTCTTTGATGGATATGAACCATGGCATGGCGAATTGCGCACCAGACCTACGGGTTCATTGGTTGCAGATCGTCGTGGCATCGCTACCTCTTATGCGATTGCGGCAATTCAAGAACGCGGAACGATCTTCATTGAACCGGGCATGGAAGTTTATGAAGGCATGGTCATCGGAGAGAATTCGCGTGCTGATGACATGGATGTCAATGCAGTTCGCGAAAAGAAGCTAACCAATATGCGCGCATCCGGTAGCGATGAGGCCGAGAAGTTGATTCCGCCTAAGCGACTTAATATGGAGGGTGCGCTGGAATTCTGCGCCGAAGATGAATGCGTAGAGGTAACGCCAGCTGTAGTGCGTATCCGCAAAGTAATTTTGGATCAGGGCGAACGCGCTCGCGCAGCATCTCGCGCCAAGAAAGCGAATCAGAACTCCTAAGGGGAGCTACTAATGAAAGCAATTCAAATAACTCAATTCGGTGGACCTGAAGTAATGAATCTGGTCGAACTTGCCGATCCCGTGGCAAGCAAAGATGAAGCATTAATTGACGTGACCGCTATCGGAATTAATTACGCGGATACCCACCAGACTGAAAATTCTTATCTCTCTGCGCAGAAGTTACCTTTGATACCAGGTCTTGAAGTTACCGGAACTGTGGATGGTAAAAGATATTTAGCTCCAGTATCCGGTGGTGGCTATGCGCAACTTGCAGTGGCACCTGAGAGTTCTCTAATTCCGATTCCAGATGGTGTGACTGATGGCCAAGCGCTATGTATGTTGGTGCAAGGAACAACAGCGTGGCATATTCTAAAGACAGTTGGGCATTTGAAAGCTGGCGAAACCGTAGTAGTTCATGCTGCAGCTGGCGGTGTTGGTAGTCTGGCTATTCAATTGGCGAAACTTTGGGGGGCTAACGTAATTGCCGTAACTTCTAGTGATGCCAAGAAGAAGCTGGCAAAAGACCTAGGTGCCGATCAAGTGATCGATTCAAATACCGATAATCTAAAAGAGAATCTCCTTAAAGCAAATGATGGAAAGCCAGTTGATTTGGTGCTCGAGATGGTCGGGGGCAAGACCACAGATATTTCACTAGAGGTACTAGCGCCATTCGGTAGGTTGATTGTCTACGGAATGGCTTCGCGAACGCCTAGCGCATCTATAAATCCAGCGTCATTAATGGGTGGCAGTAAAACCATAACTGGATTTTGGTTGGCACATTGCTTTGGTAATAAGGTATTACTCAACGATGTGATCGAAGAGCTATTTAACTTAGTTATCTCTGGAAATTTAAAGCCAGTAATCGGTGCAACGTATCCGCTAAGCAAAGCAATCGATGCTCATAAAGCGATGTTAAAGCGCGAGACCACAGGCAAAATCGTCTTAGATCCCAAGCTCTAAGGCTAAATTACTTCACGATTTGCTTCACGATTTCGCGCATTAATGATGTGCGGGTAATCTTGGCTCCGACCAGCCCCCCTAGCTCAGTCGGTAGAGCGTTTCCATGGTAAGGAAAAGGTCACCGGTCCGATTCCGGTGGGGGGCTCGAAAAAAATTTTGGCGGGGTAGCTCAGCTTGGTAGAGCAAGCGGCTCATAATCGCTGTGTCGTGGGTTCAAATCCCGCCCTCGCTACCAAGATTTTTGAAAACTACCGATGTGCAAGTAACCTTGCGTCATCGAATTACCTAAAAGAAATACCACTAAGGAGTAACCATGGCAAGCAAGAGTGCGGACGTTCGTCCAAAGATCACCATGGCATGTGTAGATTGCAAAGAGCGCAACTACATCACAAAGAAGAATCGCCGCAACGATCCAGATCGCATGGAGCTTAAGAAGTTCTGCCCACGTTGCAAAGCTTCGACTCTTCATCGCGAAACTCGTTAAGCATTTAGAGTCTTTCGCTAAGCGATGATTAATCCCGAGGCAATCGGGCGCACTTTCAAAGGTGCTGAAGTAACCATTACCAAAGAAGAGATTGCAGATTTCTCTGCCGTTTTCGGGTCAATCGAGAATCAAGTTGCGCCACCCACCTTCTCCATCCGTATCTCACTGGATCAATCGCAGGCAGTTCTAACCTCCAAAGAGGTAGGAGTCGATTGGGATCGGATAGTCCACGGTGATCAGAAGTTTGAGATACATCAGCCCCTTAAAGCAGGAGATGTAGTCAGATGCGACTGCACCTTAGAAAGCTATAAACAGGTTGCAGGCAATGAGTTTGTGACGGCACGAAGCGACCTATATGTAGCAGGCAATTTAGCAGTTACCAATTGGTCGACTTTGGTGGTGCGGGCATGATCGAAGTTGGAACTGCAATCCCGGAACATACTTTCTATCTCGATCGTGCGTTATTGAAGCGCTACGCAGATGCCTCCGGAGATCAGAATCCGATACATCAAGATGAGACTTTTGCGATCAATGTAGGTCTACCCAATGTGATTGCCCATGGAATGCTGACCATGGGCCTGGTTGGTCAATTTGTCGCAGATTGGGCTGGCGGCTATGCGCAAGTCAAAGAATTTAGCGCGAGATTTACCAAGCCTGTGGTTGTGCCAGAGGGCGAAAAGGTAGATTTAAAAGTCAGCGCATCAGTGAGCGAAGTTTTGGCAGATGGATCCGTCAGACTGGATTTAACTGCCACTAGCGCTGGAGTTAAAGTATTGGGCATGGCCAAAGCTCTGGTGTTAAAAAAATGAGCGAGTTATTAAGTAAGCACACCACGCTTCGAGTAGGCGGCCCTGCGACCAATTTTGTTAAAGCAAGTAACGAATCAGAGATCGTCGATGCAATCACTAAAGCAGGCGAGCAACCAATTTTGATTCTAGGTAGCGGCAGTAATGTGTTGATCAGTGATACTGGTTTTCCAGGCACGGTAATAAAGATTGAGAACAATCAACTAAGCGCAGAGGTCGATGCTTGTAGCGGTGCGACTTTAAATATTGGTGCGGGTGAAGATTGGGATGCATTTGTTAAAACCACGATTGATCGTGGTTGGGCTGGGCTTGAGACTTTATCTGGCATCCCGGGAACAGTTGGCGCATCTCCTATTCAAAATATCGGAGCTTACGGCCATGAGGTAAGCGAATTTGTGATGCGGGTTCGTACCTATGATCGCCAGAGTAAAGCCATAAAGACCTTTACAAATGATGAATGCCAATTTAGTTACCGCAACTCTATCTTCAAGAAGAATCCGGGTCGTTATGTGATTTTGGAAGTCCAATTTAATTTACGTCGCGGTGAGATGTCAGACCCGATTACCTATGAAGAATTAGCGAAAGAGTTGCAAATCTCAGTGGGCCAAAAGAGCGAAGTCACAAAGGTACGAGCAGCGGTTTTGAAAATCCGCGCTCGAAAAGGGATGTTGCTTGATGATAAGGATCCAGATACTTATTCGGCCGGCTCCTTCTTTACAAATCCCATAGTTGAAGAGCATTTGATCCCAGCCGGTGCGCCAAAATTCCCACAAGGCGATGGCACTTTCAAAACCAGCGCGGCATGGTTAATTGAAAATAGCGGAATCGAAAAGGGTCAACAATTAAATGGCGCTCGGGTCTCTACCAAGCATGTTTTGGCGATTGCCAATTCAGATGGCGCTAAAGCATCCGATATCGCAGCGCTTGCGATTCAAATGCGCGATGCCGTGAAAATGAAGTTTGGTATTGAACTTACGCCCGAGGTGAATTTGATTGGGCTTTCACTTTAAAAATTAACCTTCGGTGATTAATTTTTTAATTCGGGCAATACCTTCTTTGATGTCATCATCGCTGGTTGCATAGCTAAATCGTAAGTAGCCAGAAGGGCCAAATGCCTCTCCGGGAACTGCGGCTACTTCTACCTCATCCAAGATTAGTGAGGCTAACTCACTGGAAGTTTCTACGTGCTTACCGCGATAGCTCTTGCCAAGTGCACCTTTGACTGAAGGATAGGCATAGAAAGCGCCTTGGGGCATTGGGCATTTAAAGCCAGGGATTTCATTTAGCAATTGCACGATCAATTTTCGTCGGCGATCAAAAGCTTTGCCCATCTCATGGACTGCAGAGAGATCACTAGATAGTGCAGTAACAGTCGCCCGTTGTGCAACGTTATTTACGTTCGAGGTCAAATGTGATTGCAGATTGATAGCGGCTTTAATTACATCCTTTGGGCCAATCATCCAACCAACTCGCCAGCCAGTCATTGCGTAAGTCTTAGCGACTCCATTTAGCACGATACAAGTATCGGCAAGTTCAGGAACTGCAACACAGATAGAGGTGCTCTTGATGCCGTCATAAACCAGATGTTCGTAAATCTCATCTGTGATTACCCAGATACCGTGTTTCAACGCCCATTCACCAATTGCTTTGGTTTGTGCCTCAGAGTAAACCGAACCAGTTGGGTTTGAAGGTGAGCAGAAGAGCAGCGCCTTGGTTTTATCAGTGCGCGCTGCTTCTAATTGTTCGACCGTAACCAAATAATTTTGCGTCTCGTCGGCAAATACCTCAACTGGTACACCGCCTGCCAATTTGATCGCCTCTGGATAAGTGGTCCAATAAGGTGCAGGCAGAATTACTTCATCACCTTTATCAATGATCGTTGCAAATGCCTGATAAACCGCCTGCTTGCCACCATTGGTAACTAAAACTTGATCTGCAGTTACGACATAACCGGTATCGCGTTTGGTCTTTGCAACGATTGCATCTCGTAGCTCTGGCAATCCAGGAGTTGGGGTGTAGCGATGATTTGGAACTTTGCTGGCCGCATCGATTGCAGATTGCACAATGTAATCTGGAGTTGGAAAATCTGGTTCACCTGCACCAAAACCGATCACTGGTCGCCCGGCAGCTTTCAACGCTTTGGCTTTACCATCAACCGCCAAGGTGGCGGATTCGGCGATGGCTGCGATGCGAGCGGAGATTCTGGGTTTGGCGGTCATAGTCGGTAAGTCTGCCCGATTGGCTATTCATGCGGGAAATCAACCCGATTTCTCTTAATTCTGATTCACGCCTAGACTTCTGCGTCTTGACGCAAAACGGCAAGATTTTGGCGCGCCTTTAATCGGGCGCTCAAAAAAGCTAAATAGAGGGCAGTAGCTCAATTGGCAGAGTTCCGGTCTCCAAAACCGGCGGTTGGGGGTTCAAATCCCTCCTGCCCTGCAATTAAGTTTGCAAGCCAAGGTTAGAAGTAGATTAAAAGTAAAGAGTAAAGAAGAGACAGGAAAGGAAGTAACGTGGAGCAAGAGGTAACACGTAACGAAGACTCAACGGAGCAACTTGGGTTCTTCGGGCGTATCGCTTTGTTCTATCGCCAAGTGATCTCCGAGTTAAAGCGTGTCGTATGGCCAACTCGTGAGCAGCTAACCACTTATACATCTGTGGTCTTGGTATTCGTTACCTTCATTATCGCCGTGGTCTCAATTTTCGATTTAGGTTTAACCAAATTAGTTTTCTGGGTATTTGGGTAGGACAAAATGACTGACGAACAGAATATGCAGAATGTTGATGCATTCGAAGCTGCGTTGACCTCTGGAACTCCAGAGGAAGCACCGCAGGAGGCGCAAGTAGCTGTCGCAGAAGTTGAGGCCGAAGAGGAAGATCCAAATGCTGAATTTCGCCGCGCACTTCGCATTGCACCCGGCGAGTGGTTTGTGATCCATTCATATGCAGGTTACGAGAAGAAGGTAAAGACCAATCTTCAAAACCGCATCAACACTCTTCACATGGAAGATTACATCTACCAGATTGAAGTTCCAGAAGAGGAATTCAATGAGATCAAGAATGGCCAGCGCAAGGTCGTAAAGCGCAATATCTATCCTGGCTACGTTTTGGTACGGATGGATTTAACCGACGAATCTTGGTCTGCAGTTCGTAACACCCCAGGGGTTACCGGCTTTGTTGGCAACGCCCACCATCCTTCACCACTTTCATTGGATGAAGTTGAGAAGATTTTGGCGCCACGTCCATTGAAGAAAGATGGCAAGCCAGATATCAAGCATGTTGATTTCGAAGTTGGCGAATCTGTCACCGTTATGGATGGCCCATTTGCAACGCTGCCTGCCACGATCTCAGAGATCATGCCAGAGCAGGCAAAGCTAAAGGTTTTGGTTTCAATCTTCGGTCGCGAGACCCCTGTAGAACTTGGCTTTAACCAAGTTCAGAAGCTCTGAAAATCAAATAGCAAGAAAAACAAAATAAGATAAAAAAATAAAAAAAGAAGAATAGAAGGAAGAACGAGAAATGGCACCAAAGAAGAAAGTATCTGCAATGATCAAATTGCAGATCGAAGCAGGCGCTGCAACCCCAGCTCCTCCGGTCGGTCCAGCTCTCGGTCAGCATGGTGTGAACATCATGGACTTCGTTAAGGCATATAACGCCGCAACCGAGTCACAAAAGGGCAACATCATTCCGGTGGAAATCACCGTATATGAAGATCGCTCGTTCACATTTGTCACAAAGACTCCTCCTGCATCACGTCTTCTTCTGAAGGCTGCCGGAATCGAAAAGGGTTCTGCAGTTCCTCATAAGAATAAGGTCGCAACAATCACCAAGGCACAAGCTGCGGAGATTGCAAAGACCAAGATGGAAGACTTAAACGCAAATGACATCGAAGCAGCCACCCTGATCATTGCAGGAACTGCCCGTTCGATGGGAATTATCGTTCAAGACTAAGACTTCGCAGAGAATTGCGAAGTGGGAGATCCACGCTGGATCGAATGGACCACAACCTAGAAAAGAAAGTTAGGCAGAAATGAAGCGCAGTCAGAAGTACGAAGAGGCAGCCAAGAAGGTAGATCGCAACAAGATCTATTCACCGCTTGAAGCTGCGACTCTTGCGAAAGAGACCACCACCGTTAAGTACGATGCAACCATCGAAGTTGCGATGTTGCTTGGCGTTGATCCAAAGAAAGCAGATCAAGCAATCCGCTCAACAGTTAACCTTCCACACGGAACTGGTAAGACTGCCCGCGTTTTGGTCTTTGCAACTGGACAGAATGCAGATGCAGCCCGCGCTGCAGGTGCAGATATCGTCGGTGCAGATGAATTGATCAAAGAGGTCGAAGATGGCCGCCTGGATTATGACGCAGTGGTTTCAACACCAGATTTAATGGGTAAGGTCGGTCGTTTAGGTAAGGTGCTTGGTCCACGCGGACTTATGCCAAACCCAAAGACCGGAACCGTAACCACCGACGTGGCAAAGGCAGTTACCGATATCAAGGGTGGCAAGATCGAATTCCGTGTTGATAAGAATTCGAACCTACATTTCATCATCGGCAAATCATCATTTACCGCTCAGCAGTTGGCAGAGAACTTCAATGCCGCACTTGATGAAGTTATGCGCGCAAAGCCTGCTTCATCAAAGGGTACATATCTAAAGAAGGCAGTGATGTCATCGAATATGGGTCCTGGCATCCAAGTAGATACCTCAGGCACCAAGGTAGCGACTGCAAATTAATCAAAAATAATTAGAAGAACCAAGAGAAGCGGCCCTCGATTATGAAGGCCGCTTCTCTTTATTTCGCTCACTAAACTAAGCGCATGGCGACGGTAGTAGAGACTGCACCACTGGTCTTAGATGTTGGTGCGGTTTTATTGGGCGCAGCCACTGCCGGTTATGTAGCAAGGCGCATCGGACTTCCGGCAATCATTGGCTACTTATTTGTTGGACTTATGGTCTCGCCATTTACACCTGGCTACACCGCAGATAAAGATCAGATTGCAATTTTGGCTGATATTGGCGTAGTCCTACTGCTCTTTGAAGTCGGCATCGAGATAGATCTTCGTAGATTAAGACGTGAGCAGCGCGGGATTATTTGGGGTGCACCGCTACAAATTCTGATTGGCTTCTTAGTTGCAACTCCGATTTTCCTATTCCTCGAGATACCAATATTAGGCGCGCTATTACTCTCACTTTCGATTGCCATGTCCTCGAGCGTGGTCATTGTGAACATTGTCAGAAGTGGTAAGCGAACCACTGATAACGGAACTGAAGATGCACTTTTGGGATGGTCAGTTACTCAAGATCTCTTTGGTGTGGCTAGTGCGGCCATCGTATTGGCTCTATTTGGCGCATCTGACACGTCAATTCCAATCGCAATCGGCGGCTTGGTGCTATTTATATTACTTGCATTTTTATCATCACGGATTCTCCCGAAAATCTTAAGGATGTTCCGCTGGGAGACTGATCTCTTCTTGATCTTCTCAGTCGGAATTGGCCTATTCATTGCGGCTATGGGAACAGTGCTCTTTGATATTCCGATGGCGCTTGCGTCTTTCGTTGCTGGCCTTGCAATTAGTCAAAACTCGGATACCGATCAGGTTCGAAAATCTATCCTGCCGTTTAGGGATCTCTTCCAAGTTCTCTTCTTTGTAGTTATCGGAACTTTAATTAGCCCAGATTCGATTGCCGAAGCGTTGCCATTTACATTATTGCTTTTAGCTCTGCTCTTTACTTTGAAGTCCTTGCCGGTTTTCTTAATCGCAAAGTTAGCGCGCTTAAAGGCTCGTCCAGGACAACTAGGTATCGGACTCTCACAAGTCGGTGAGTTCTCTTTCGTTTTAGGTAGCGTGGCACTTGCAAAAGGCGCGATTACCAATATCCAATTCACAGCGGTGCTTTTAACTGTGGTGATCTCAATAGTCATATCGACAATCTGGGTACGCTCAATTCATCGCAGATAGAGTGGATTTCCAGCTCCCAAGCCTGAATTTGCCCAGGATTTGCCCAATTAGTTTTGATTATTTAGAATTCAGCTCTCTTCCAGAGACCGCTGGTATCTAGAAATAGATGTAAATCC
>JBJTHJ010000056.1:0-17317 GCA_046094385.1 Candidatus Nanopelagicaceae bacterium | reverse complement strand
TCTTACCGCAGCCGCTAGATTGGCAAGACAAAACTATGAATGTTTTCTTACTGGCGATCTATATAAAAACACCCAAATTGGTGAATTTGAATTTGATTTCGCCCCGCTACTTACTTTACCTGCGACTTTCCGTGATTTCTTCCAAAAGACCGGTAAGCATTTTGGTCAGGTCTTGGAGGTTCAACCTTCTGACCCCGCATTTAAGTTTAGATTTGAAGATGTAGAGATAGTTTTTGCAAACCTCTCCCATAGCGCTCGGGTTTCGGAGTTGACCAATAAGCTCGGACCCGAAGTTGCAGCTGAGTGGGATTTGATTATCAAAAGTGGCGAGTATTTTTGGGATCAACTTCGGGAGAATTACATCGAGTGGGAGTACTCGATCTTTAGAGCCAATCTCCCTGCCTATCTAAAGTTAAGGGCTCCTTGGATCAAAAGCCCCCATTTAAAGAGGATCATCGCCCACTATGCCACTTACTTCGGTTATCCAGCTGGAATATATAAATGGTCTTCCTTGGCTGCCTTCGCCGAGGAATCTTTTGGAATTTGGCAGATCAAAGGTGGGATGGGTGCGCTGCACCAAGCGCTTTATCAACGCTGCCAAGATTTAGGTGTTAATTTTGAAACTACCCGCGACTTTGACTACAAAATTGAAGCGAGCCAAGAATTTGATCGCCCTGCTCAGAGATTGCTTGGAGTTGAGGGTTTTCCTGATGACTTACCAATTAGAACTGTGATTTTTCATGAGGATGGACTTACCACCGACATCTACGCTACCAAAATCGCAGCTGGAAAGTACGCGTTGGTTTTGACCGGCAAGTTAGAGATCAGTGATTTTGATGGCTATATCTTGATCGATCAAATTCGAGAGTCGATAAAAGGCGATGCTGATAATCGCTTAATTACCAAGATCAGAAGCGCTAACCATAATCGCTTCAAAGTAAGACACTTGGACTGCCTCGCCCACGCCGCCATTTCCGGCGAGCTGCTTGCAAACGCAGTCCGTGGGATAAAGAATCGCCCTAGCCATGAGCATTGAAAATTTAACTGCCGAGATAAATCAGAGTCTCAAAGCCCAGATTTTGCGGCTCTCTGGGCAGATCAATGAAATAGATGAGCAACTCGTGCCAGTTACGGAATCACTCTCGCAATTCCTGGGCGAAGGAAAACGTTTTCGGCCGCTATTTGCAGCGATTGGGCTGATTGGTGCAGGTGGCTCCATAAATTCAGAGAATCTACAAGCGATCTGTGCGTTGGAATTTTTGCAAGCAAGCGCGCTTATCCATGATGATCTTATGGACTCTTCAGATACTCGAAGAGGAAAACCCGCAATTCACACCCATTTTTCCAGAATACACGGCGAATCTTTTGGGGCAGCTGCCGCGATTTTAATCGGTGATATCGCATTGGTGTGGAGCGATCAAGCGCTTGGGCAATCTGGCATCTCCCAAGATGCGCTGGCAAATGTCGCTCCAATATTTGCCGTAATGCGCAATGAATTGATGGCTGGACAATTTCTAGATGTCTACGAGCAAAATCAGAGAAATTTCAGCGTTGAACGTTCTTTGAAGATTGCAAGATACAAATCAGGAAAGTACAGCATCGAAAGGCCATTGCACTTTGGGGCAGCACTCTCTGGGAATTCCAATCAAAATGAGATCTATCGAATCTACTCTGAATATGGATTGCCACTAGGTGAAGCATTCCAACTTAGAGATGATTTATTGGGTGTATTCGGTGATCCGGAAGTAACAGGCAAGCCCGCAGGTGATGATCTCAAAGAAGGTAAGCGCACTGCGCTGATTGCGTATGCATACGATCGTGGTGATGATCAGACAAAATCACTCCTCACCAAGAAATTGGGTGGCGACCTTACAGAAGTTGAGCTACTCCAACTCCGAGAGGCCATTGAAAAGTCGGGGGCGGTAGCGCATGTGGAGAATTTGATCGAAAAATTAGTAGAAACAGCGTTGGATGCTTTAGACCAAAACGGGATAAATCATGAGGCAAAAGGACTACTGGCGCAGATGGCGCAGTTAGTTTCAAAACGTTCGCGCTAGAATAAAACCACGCGGGAGCCAAAAGTTGGCTGAGAGGACCTTCGGGTCGACCGCTTAACCGGTTCGGTAATGCGAGCCAGGGAGGTAAACATGTCTACATTTTTCACCGCATGGGGTTACGAAGTTTCATTTCTCGAATTTTTTGCAAGCGTAACTAGTTTCATCGGAGTTTGGTTAGGGACTACCGCCAAAAGGATAACTTGGCCGTGGTGGATATTTTCAAGCATCCTCTACGGAATCTTCTTCTGGAGCGTGGATCTGATTGCATCCGCGCTCTTACAAATCATTTTCGTCGTAGCTGGTATCTGGGGATGGTTTGGATGGGGGCCAAAGGGTGCTAAGCCCTCGAAGTTGAATCTACGTGATCGTTTCATTTGGATAGCTGGATTGATCATTTCCTGGCTTATTTTCACGCCTTGGTTACAAGATATCGGAGCTGCTGCATATAGAACGGATGCTTTGATTTTCTTAGGTTCTTTTCTGGCTCAAACCTTGATGGTCTACGAAAAGTATGAGGCTTGGCCAATTTGGTTTGCAGTAGATACCTTAGCGACCATTCAATATGCAGTGCTTGGCTATTGGTTTACCTCTGTGCTCTATCTATCTTTCACTGTAGTTGCAATTGTTGGTTGGGTACGATGGCTTCGACTCCACAAATCATCCTTATAGATGGACCAGCTGGAGCTGGCAAGACCACTTTGGCTCTAAAGATGAAAGCTGAGCTAAATTGCGAGGTCATTCACTTGGATCGCATTTATAACGGCTGGGACGATGCGCTTACCGATACTTTGACATATAAATTACGGTCTTTAATTGAGTCGCTTCGTGCCAATCAACCCTACTCTTTGCCGATCTATAATTGGTCTACCCAAGAATTCGATACCGAGCAGATAATCACTCCCTCTGAATCCCTGATCATCGAAGGGGTCGGTGCTGGCCAATCTGCAATTCGTAACTTTGCCAAAGCCCTTTATTGGGTGGAAGTTGATGATGAGACAGGTATGCAAAGAGTGCTAGCTCGCGATGGTGAAGCGATAGCAGAAGAGATGAGGAAATGGAAAGTGCGTGAGGCGGAACACTTCGCCAAGGAACGCACCCGCGAATTCGCGGATTTCATAATGTATACCGCCTAAAATTCCCTCTGTGAGTGATCTAAGCGGCCAATTGATTGATAACCGCTATGAATTGATCCGAATAATTGCCAATGGCGGCATGGGAACCATCTATGAGGGCTTGGATACTAGATTAGATCGCAAAGTCGCCGTCAAAATCATGCACTCACATCTCGCGCAAGACGAGGAGTTCATCTCTAGATTTATTCGAGAGGCGAAGGCAGCAGCCTCGCTCTCACATCCAAACATCGTCAACGTGATGGACCAGGGTTGGAATCAATCTGGAATTCCAGCTGTCTTCTTGGTAATGGAATTGGTTGAAGGACAGACTTTGCGCGAATTGATATCTAGCAAAGGTAACTTTTCGGTAAGCGAAACCATTAATTACTTATCACCTATCGTTAATGCTCTGGCTGCAGCGCATCAAATAGGAATAGTGCATCGTGATATAAAACCAGAGAATATTTTGATCTCACATGATGGTCGCATCAAAATAGCCGACTTTGGCCTTGCCAAAGGTGCCGGGCTTGGTCAGACGATGACCGCCGAAGCCAGCGTGATTTTAGGTAGCGTCTCATACCTATCCCCTGAACAGGTTCAACGCGGCATTGCAGATTCCCGTAGCGATATTTATGCGCTGGGAGTAATGGCGTTCGAAATGTTGACCGGACAGCGTCCGCATATTAGCGACTCGCCACTTCAAATCGCATATTTACATGTCAACGAGGATATTCCAAGAGTCAGTACCAAATTAAATGCAAGAGATGCAAAACTTCCGAAAGAATTAGATGAATTAATTTTTGCCGCAACTAGTCGCAACCCTGATGATCGCCCTAGGGATGGACAGGCTTTTGCAAACGCGCTTCGCAATATTCAGATAAAGAGCGATCCGGCAAAGCAACAGATGAGTCTGGAACTTGATCTGCCAGTTCGAACTCAAGTGGCTAAAACAAATAAAAGTAATAGAGCTGAGAAACCAAATGATTCGAGATCCGAGCAACAGCCCACCTTGCAAAGAGCGACAATTAATGAAGAGGCAGCGCAAAGTCAGGCCAATGAATTAACCGCAGAACTCACTCAACCGCTTGCGACTGGCAAATCTAAGAGTTCCAACCAGACCGAGCAGGTTAGAAGACCTAAACGCAAATTTAGAAAAGTTGCCATCTTGCTGGCCATAGCACTTGGGTTTGGAGGTTGGTGGACTTTGATTGGTCCCGGCGCCAAGATCGCGGTTCCTTCATTGATAGGTGGAACTTTGGCTCAAGCAGAGAGTGTGCTAACACCACTTGGCTTAAAGAGCGAAATCGCAAAACAAGTCTTCAGCGAAGAGATCTCCAAGGGCATCATCATCGAGTCCAATCCAGCTGGCGGCGAAAAAGTCGGAGAGGGTGCGACCGTTGAGTTGGTACTCTCAAAGGGACCCGAGCGCTATCAAATTCCAAATCTCTCCAAATTAACTTTAGAAGCAGCGACGAAATTGCTCTCTTCCATCCCGGTATCAAATCCCGTAATCGAAGAGAGATTTAACGATCAATTTCCAAAGGGTTATGTGATTGCAACTGAACCAGCTAGTGGATCATCCGTCAAGCGGAACGCTGCCGTACGGATCATCGTTAGCAAAGGTATCGAACAGATCGAGATGGCTAATTTCTTAAATAAGACTGGCGAAGAAGCGCTAAATACTTTGGTTGAGCTAGGTTTTAAAGTGATACCTAAATATCAATTCAGTGAGACTGTGCCTCTAGGTGCGGTGATCAATCAGACGCCTGAAGGTGGAAAGAGTTTCCCTAAGGCTACAAAAGTTGAATTGATCATATCCAAAGGCTCCGCTTTTACTTTCATTCCAAATGTATTCTCTTTGACAGAGAAAGATGCAAAAGCAGCGCTTACAGCTCTTGATTTGCAAGTCACTGTTAAAAGGATGGGCAATAAAGCAGTAAAGAAAGTAACTGCAATCTCACCAAAGATTGGAAGCAAAGTACTTCGTGGCAGTAAAGTCACAATCACTGTAGGGTAAGGCGCATGGTCAAGAATTCGGCTGATAAATCAGCCCAGAAACTACCGCGCATTGGCGCTCACACCCCCACATCCGGTGGCATGGCCAAGCGTTCATTGGGGTATGCCGAAACCATCAAAGCCGAAGTTATTCAAGTTTTTGCCTCTAATCCGCGTGGTTGGGCGATGCCAGAACCCAACTTCAAAGCTGATGAGGAGTTTCGAACCAAAGCTACGCAAATGGATATCACCACTTATGTACATGCACCATTTCTAATCAACTTAGGTTCACCTACAGAAGGTACATACAAGAATTCATTGGCATCTACGGAGTATTCGCTTCGACGCGGCAGGGATATTGGTGCATTAGGTGTTGTGATTCATACTGGATCTGCCGTCGATGAATCCCATGTTCAGAAAGCTTGGAAACAGATTCATGATGGCATGATGCCAATCCTGGAAGCGCTCCCAGATGATGGGCCATCTCTGTTATTAGAACCAACCGCTGGACAAGGCCAATCTTTGGTTAAGAAATTAGATGACCTAGAAAATTATCTGAAGGCTCTCGAGTACCATCCGAAAGTCGGAATCTGCCTAGATACCTGCCATGTTTTTGCAGCAGGTCATGACATTGCCAAAAAAGGTGGTATGACTGAGACTTTGGATCTGCTAGTAAAGATTGCCGGTGCCGAACGCTTCCAATTAGTGCATGCCAATGATTCGATGGATGTTTGTGGAGCGCTGAAGGATCGCCACCAAAATCTGGGTGATGGCTATATCGGTACCGAACCATTTAAAGAGATGCTCAAACATCCGGCTATTTCCAACGCCCCGCTAATTTTAGAGACACCAGGTGAAGAACCCGAACACGGCAAAGAGGTTGCGCTACTTAAGAAGTTGCGCGGATGAAACAGAAGGTAGCTGCTTTACTTTTACTTTTAGTGGCGATGGCCTGGGGAGCTTCCTTCGTGTTCATGAAGGATGTCTTGGATCGCCAATCTGTAAATAGCTTCCTCTTCTATCGTTTTGCAATGGCAGCAATCGTGCTTTTGATTATTCATCCCCAGATTCTTCGAAAACTAAATTGGGATAATCTCAAGACTGGTGGAATAACCGGAATTTTCTTAGGGGCCGGATTCATTCTGCAAACTTATGGATTAACCATGACTGGAGCTGCGATTACCGGTTTTATCACTGGTTTATATGTCGTGGCTACCCCACTATTTGAACAATTCTTTGGCGGGCGCAAATTGGGAAGGCGAATTTGGGTTTCCATTGGAATTGCCACCACCGGACTGGCACTTCTTTCGCTGAAAGGTTTTGCAGTTGGAATTGGTGAGATGTTGGTCTTACTAAGCGCACTCTGCTACACCGGACAGATCATCGGCTTAAGCAAGTGGAGCAAAGGTCGAGATCTTTGGACTATGGCTTGGATTCAGATAGCCGTAGTTGCCTTGATGACCGGAGTCGCCTCGTTTGCCGAAGGAATCGAGACACCGCCAGATAATGAAGTATGGGCAGTGATTATCTTTACTGCGATTGTCAGCACTGTTAGCGCATTCATCATTCAAACATGGTCGCAATCAATCATCGAGTCCACTAAAGCTGCAGTGATCATGACCATGGAAGTAGTCTTCTCTGCGATTTTTGCAGTGTCGATTGGGGGCGAAATCCTCTCACTTCGCACTTTAATCGGTGGGACATTGGTTGTAATATCCATGTATGTCATCGTCTTTCATGAAAGTTCCCAAAAACGCGTACCTATAAATGATTGATCTACGCTCCGACACCGTAACCAAGCCAAGTAAGGAGATGTTGGCTGCCATGGTCAGCGCACCCGTAGGTGATGATGTCTATGGCGATGATCCAACTGTAAATGCACTCGAAGAACGTGTCAGTGCAATGTTTGGCAAAGAGGCCGGGTTATTCACCCCAACTGGTTCACTATCTAATCAATTAGGTATTCGCCTCTTAGTAAAACCTGGTGAAGAGTTAATCCTCGATCAAACCGCTCATATTGCCAGAGCTGAACTTGGTGCAGCGGCAACCTTCAGTGGTATCACCACCAGAACCTGGCTATCGGTCAATGGAAAATTGATTGCTTCAGTACCCTTGAAACTTGCACACCCTGAAGCTGGTCCCTATTTGGTATCTACCAAGGCGATTGCCGTTGAAAATACCCACAATTTTGGCGGTGGCACTGTTCAAAGCATTGAAGAGATCGGCAAATTAAGTAAGGGCGCAAAAGAGCTTGGATTATCAATGCATTTGGATGGTGCCAGAATCTGGAATGCACATATTGCAACTGGTACCCCTTTCCCTGAGTATGGAAAGTACTTTGAGACCATCAGCGTCTGCTTCTCCAAAGGCTTGGGTGCACCTATAGGTTCGATGTTGTTGGCCGACAAAGAGTTGATCTTGCAAGCCAGAGTTTGGCGCAAACGCTACGGCGCTGGAATGCGCCAAATTGGCTTACTTGCTGCTGCCGCAGATTATGCACTTGATAATCACTTAAAAGAGCTAACAAAAGATCATGACTATGCAAAGAAAATCGCAGCTGCAATTGATCTTCCTATGCCAGAGACAAATATCGTTGCGCTTGATCTAAGTAACTACACTTTCAATGCCGCCGAATATGTAAAAACCTTGAAAGAGAATGGGATCTTGGCGGGAGCGTTGGGATTAAATTTCGTACGTTTTGTCACGCATCGTGATTTGACCGAGCAAGATATCGAAAAAACTTGCGAAGTCTTAAAGCGCACCCTCGTGGCGTAATAGCCACTCCTTCTTACTTAGACCATATGCATAATTACCTAGATTGCCACCTGTTTTGATGATGCGATGGCAAGGTACTACCAACACGATGGCATTTTTTGCACAGGCGCTTCCCGCTGCTCGAACGGCTGCTGCAGAGCCAGCCCGTGCAGCCAATTGCGCATAAGAGATTGTCCCTTTTACCTTTCGCATAGCTTTCCAAGCGCTCTGAGAGAAAACTCCACCGGGTTGCGCGACCTTGATTCCATTAATGGCTTGAAGATCTCCATCAAAATAATCATTGATCAAATCGCTAATAATCGGAATCTTCTTGACCGATTCGATTTTAAAATCAGCGTAATCCGGATGCAGAGAAGCTTTTGCTGCCCTCAAATTGCTCAAATTTGCCGCTAATAAGATCGAACCGTCAGCAATCAGATTAAGTCCACCAATGGGAGTCTCGATGGTAGTTGCAAATAAGGGCATGGATTATCGATCGCGCAACATCTCAGCCACTAGAAATGCAAGTTCCAAAGATTGGGTGTGATTCAGGCGTGGATCACAAGCTGTTTCATAACGAGTTGCCAAATCTTCCGGCGAGATTTTCGCTCCGCCACCTAGACACTCAGTCACGTCATCACCAGTTAACTCGATGTGAACTCCACCGGGATGGGTGCCTTGACCTTTATGCACTTCAAAGAACCCCTTGACCTCATCCATCACATCTTCAAACTGCCTGGTTTTATAACCGGTAGATGATTCAAAGGTATTGCCATGCATTGGATCGCAGACCCATAAAACTTTGGCCCCCGATTTGGTGACACCATCAATCAAAGCTGGCAAAGCTTCACGAATCTTTCCTGCGCCCATTCGCGTGATAAAGGTCAATCTGCCTGGCTCTCGATTTGGATCCAACTTATCTATCAATCGAAGCGCGTCATCAACAGATGTCTTTGGTCCTAGCTTCACTCCAATTGGATTTTTAACTTTCGCTGCGAAGTCAACATGTGCCCCATCTAGTTGCCTGGTGCGCTCACCAATCCAAATGAAATGTCCCGAGACATCATAAGCAGCGCCAGTTCTAGAATCGATACGTGTCAATGCTTTTTCGTATTCTAAGATCAATGCTTCATGGCTTGCGTAGAACTCGACGGTCTTAAACTCTTCGGGATCCACTCCGGCAGATCTCATGAAATCAAGCGCTCGACCAATCTCTGTGGCCATCGCTTCATAACGAGCGGCGTAAGGCGTATCTTTGACGAAACCTTTGTTCCAATCATGAACCTTTCGCAAATCTGCAAAGCCACCTTGAGTAAATGCGCGAACCAAATTTAAAGTTGCAGCCGAGGTGTTATAAACACGCACCAGACGTTTTGGATCTGGCTTTCTAGCGCTCTCTGTAAATTCCAAATCATTTACGGCATCGCCTCTATATGCGGGCAGAGTAAGACCATCACGCGTTTCAGTATCGCTAGATCTGGGCTTAGCAAACTGCCCAGCCATACGTCCAACTTTTATAACTGGAAGCGAAGAGTAATATTGCAAAATCGCTGCCATCTGCAAAATTGTTTTAATGCGATCACGGATGGAATCTGCGGTGGCAGCAGCAAATGTTTCGGCGCAATCTCCACCTTGAAGCCAGAAGGCATTGCCATCTGCAGCTTGGGCAATACTTGATTTCAAATCATCGCATTCGCCTGCGAAGACCAAAGGTGGGAAGCTCTTTAACTCTTTGACGGCTTCGGCAAGTTCCGCCTCTGGCCATCTTGGTTGCTGCGCTGCTACCAAGCCTGGGGTAAAGAGCGTATCCAAATTGGTCATCTGATAATTCTACTTAAGTTAATCGAAAGGGCGTCACCGATTAAACACCGATTAGACACCGATTAGAGCGAGCGATTACCCAAAGAAGATTTGAGCCTCTTTGTAGAGTTCGGGATCAACTGTTTTGAGTACTCCAGTTGCTGATGCCAGTGGCACGCGCACGATATTGGTTCCGTGTAGCGCCACCATCTTGCCCCAATCGCCCTCTGATGCAGCGGTAATGGCATGCAGACCAAATCTGGTAGCTAGAACGCGATCAAATGCTGTTGGGGTGCCACCACGTTGAATGTGGCCCAGCACCGAAGTGCGCGCCTCTTTACCAGTCTTTGCCTCAATCTGCTTGGCAAGCCAATCTCCGATTCCAGATAGCTTTACATGTCCAAAAGCATCCAGCGTTTGATCTTTTGTGACCATATCGCCATCTTGAGGTATCGCACCCTCAGCAACCACGATGATCGGTGCATATGATTGTTTGAATCGTGATTCGACCCATTCACAGACTTTATCTACGGAGAATTTAGCTTCGGGAATCAGAATGCAAGAAGCGCCACCTGCGATGCCTGAGTGCAGCGCGATCCAACCAGCGTGGCGACCCATTACCTCCACAATCAAAGCGCGATGGTGTGACTCTGCAGTCGTATGTAGACGATCGATCGCCTCTACGGCGATATTTACCGCGGTATCAAATCCAAATGTGTAGTCAGTATTGTTCAAATCGTTATCGATTGTCTTCGGTACACCGATAACTTTCACACCAAGCGCATCTAACTTGGTGGCTACGCCTAAAGTGTCCTCTCCACCGATTGCAATCAGCGCATCGATGCCCATCTTCTCTAAGTTTTGCTTGATCCGTTCGACGCCATTTTCAATTTTGAATGGATTGGTTCTTGATGATCCCAAGATGGTTCCGCCTCGCGGCAAAATTCCGCGGGTGGTTTGAATATTTAACTCCATGGTTAGGCCCTCAAGTGGCCCACGCCATCCATCTCTAAACCCTACGAACTCATGTCCGTACTCTTTAACGCCCTTTCGGACCGCTGCTCTGATTACTGCATTAAGTCCTGGGCAGTCGCCGCCACCTGTAAGCACACCAATTCGCATGAAAAAACTCCAAATAAATTAACTTTAGATTGATTTACGATGGTCAACGCTGACGGTCGCAGTCTAGCCTTAGCCACATTAATTGACCACTAACCCGCCTGCCAGGAGGTCCGAATTTGAGCTTAAAGAGAGGGACCCCTTTAGTTGCCGGAGTTGATTCCTCCACGCAGTCCGTGAAAGTAGTAGTGCGTAATCTCGAGACCGGTGAATTGGTTCAAGAGGCAAAGTCACCGCATCCAGATGGTACCGAGTGCGATCCCAGAGATTGGCAGCTGGCTCTTACGAAAACTTTGGCACAACTAAATTCCATGCAGGATTCACTGCAAGCGATTTCTATCGGGGGGCAACAACACGGTGCGGTGGTCTTAGATGAACATGGCAAACCAATCCGAAAAGCCCTCCTTTGGAATGATACGAGATCTGCAAAAGAGGCGAGCGATTTAAATGACGAATTCGGTGGCGCAAAAGCCACAGCAGATGCAGTGGGTTCTTATCTTGTAGCTTCATTTACAGCAACAAAACTCAGGTGGATCGCTGATCACGAACCCGAGAATGCCAAAAAAATCGCGGCCATTTGTCTACCGCATGACTACCTCTCCTGGAAGTTAACCGGGAGCGATCAATTGACCGACTTATTCACTGATCGTAGCGATTCTTCGGGTACTGGCTATTTCGATTCGAAGAATAACGAATATCGAAGAGATTTTTTGAAGACTGCGCTTCGTGGTGCAGATGCGCATTTACCAAAAGTAATTGCGCCAAATGCAATCGGTGGTGAGTATCGTCAGATCAAAATTGCACCAGGTGCAGGTGATAATGCCGGCGCTGCCCTCGGAGTTGGGGCTAAAGCTGGTGATGTAGTGGTTTCACTCGGTACCTCTGGTACCGCATTTGCAGTTAGCGAGACCTCCACTCATGATCCAAGTGGACAAGTTGCGGGCTTTGCAGATGCCACCGGAAGATTTCTGCCACTTGTCTGCACATTGAATGCGGCGCGAATCTTGGATGCGGCATGCAAATTGTTAAATGTGAATCATGATCAATTAGCAGATTTAGCGCTAAGCGCACCTGCCGGGGCAAATGGATTGACTCTGCTTCCCTACTTTGAAGGAGAGCGAACCCCGAATCGACCGAACGCGAAAGGAACCTTAAATGGACTTACGCTTAAGAATTCTGATCCGGCAAATATCGCTCGCGCATACATTGAAGGGATGATCTGCGGATTAGCTGACGCGGTCGATGCGCTTGAGAAATTAGGTGTGGCTGTGAATAGAATTTTCCTAGTCGGTGGTGCGGCAAAGAATCCAGCAGTTGGGAAAATCGCATCAAGCATCTTTGGTCGCACGGTTTTGATCCCACCACCTGGTGAATACGTGGCAAACGGTGCAGCCAAGCAAGCTGCTTGGGCCTTAACTGGAGAAATGCCTGACTGGAAGATCGGTGTGATTGAAAGTGTCGAAACCAATCCAACTAGAGAGGTTTTTGCTAGATACCAAGAGTTGGTTGCAAAGACTGAGAATTTTTAAGCAGTTACCCGAACGCCTTTTCCAACAACCACAATCCCACTTTCGGTGACGGTAAATCTTTGGCGATCGCGCTCTAAATCAACACCTATCTGAGCGCCATTTTCGACCACCACGCCTTTGTCGATTATCGCCCTCCGGATTACCGCCCTATCACCAACTCGCACACTTGGCATTAGCACTGCATGATCAACGTAGGCACCACTTGAAACGACTACATCGTAACCAGTTACAGTGCTGCTCAAATGTCCACCAGAGATGATTGACCCTGCCGCAACTATCGAATCTTGCGCGATACCACCTTCTGAAAACTTTGCAGGTGGCAGAGATGGTGGATTGGTAAGAAGTGGCCAATCACGGTTATAGAGATTGAAGATTGGATGGACTGAGACTAAATCCATATGAGCATCAAAATAGGCATCGATCGAACCTACGTCGCGCCAATAGCCTTTATCGCGTTGGGTCTCACCTGGTACTACATTGTTTGCAAAATCGTAGACCTTTGCCTGACCTTGGGCAGTCAACATTGGAATGATATTTCCGCCAATATCGTGGCGAGATTCTAGATTCTCAGAATCTAGAATCAAGGCCTCCTCCATTACATCTCTTCGGAAAATGTAATTACCCATTGAAACCAAAGTTAAATCCGGGTGCCCTGGCATCGCAGGTGGATTCTCAGGTTTCTCATGGAATGCCTTGATGGTGATTCCATCATCTGCCAATTCGATACAGCCGAATTCAGAGGCCTCTGACCTTGGAATTCTGATCGCTGCGATCGTGATTCCGGCATTGGTATTACGGTGCTGTTCAAACATTTGCATGGGGTCCATGCGATAGACGTGATCTGCTCCAAAGACCAGTACATCCTTGGGATTCTCGTCATGAATTAAATTGAAATTCTGCAAAATTGCATCCGCGCTTCCGGTATACCAACGTGGTCCAAGTCTCTGCTGTGCTGGAACTGGAGTTACGTAATTTCCTAAAAGCGTCGACATACGCCAAGTAGTAGTGATGTGGCGATCCAAAGAATGTGACTTGTACTGGGTCAATACCGCGATTCGACGAAAATCTGCATTTACCAAATTAGATAGTACGAAATCTATCAATCGATAAGAACCACCAAATGGAACTGCTGGCTTTGCACGATCTGCAGTTAGCGGCATCAATCGCTTTCCTTCGCCTCCTGCTAAGACGATTCCAAGTGGAACATCGCGAAATGCCATGCTCGCAAGTGTAACCACCTCACTGCTGGCGCGATAGGCCTTTTAAAATTAAAGTTCAGTCATGGCAACTAATAGAGCTTCTGCTATGCAAGTAGCTCTAATCACTAAAGAATGGCCGCCACATATTTATGGTGGCGCTGGAGTTCATGTATTTCAATTGACTCAAGCTCTACAGAAACTTTCAGAAATCGAGGTGGCAGTACATTGCTTTGGTGGACCTAGAGTGGATGCAGTCGGATATGAAACCCCAGTTGGTTTTGAAAGCTCCAATCCAGCAGTTCAAGCGCTAGCTACCGATCTGGCAATCGCTGATAACTTAAAGAATTTTCAAGTGATTCATTCCCATACTTGGTATGCCAATTTTGCTGGCTTTGCCGCAAAGCTGTTATACGGAACGGCCCACATAGTTAGCGCCCACTCTCTTGAACCTTTAAGGCCTTGGAAAGCGGAGCAACTTGGAGTTGGTTACCAGATCTCATCTGCCGTAGAAAAAAGTTCATATGAAAGCGCAGATGCGATCATTGCAGTATCTGATGGCATGAGAGCTGATGTTTTAAAGGCCTACCCCAAAGTTGATCCAAAGAAAGTTGTGACAATTAGAAATGGGGTCGATGTAAACAAATTTGCACCGAATCACCACACCAATGCACAGAGCAAATATGGAATTTCTGGAAGATACGCCCTATTTGTAGGTCGCATTACCAGGCAAAAGGGCTTAGCTCACTTGCTTCGCGCGTGGCGTCAAGTATCACCTGAATATGGTTTGGTGCTTGCAGCTGGCTCCCCTGATGAACCTGGCATAGGAAATGAAGTCGCAGAACTGATCTTTGAATTACAGAAGACTAGGAACAATATCTGGTGGATAAAGGAGATGGCACCTCACGAGGAACTAACATCATTATTAACTGGTGCTGACCTCTTCCTCTGCCCTTCAATCTACGAACCGCTTGGCATCGTAAATTTGGAGGCGATGGCATGTGAAACTGCGGTACTAGCATCCAAAGTCGGCGGAATCCCTGAAGTTGTATCTGACGGGCAAACTGGAAAATTGGTTGATTACGATTCAAATAATCCAGATAATTTTGAAGCTAAATTTGCAGCAGAGATCATGGATTTAATGGCAAAACCAAATGACTTGATCGAAATGGGTAAAGCCGGGCGAATTCGCGCCAAAGAGCATTTTGGTTGGGATGAGATTGCAGCACAGACCATTCAGTTATATCGCAGCGTAATAAAGTAGACTTCCAAACCTTATGACTCGAAGAGCCCTGGGCCAGTTTGTGCTGGTTGGATTCTTATGGGGAATTCCCTATCTCTTCATGCGAGTCGCAGTCCGAGAATTCGAACCTTCAGTGGTGGTCTTTGGAAGAGTGGTCATCGGGGCTGCCATTCTTTTTCCAATTGCATTTCATCGCAAAGTAATTGGAATAACTATGAAAGGTTTCAAGTGGATCTTCGTTTACGCCTTATTAGAGATGTGTGGGCCTTGGTACTTAATTACACACGCGGAAAAAGAGATTAATTCTGGGCTTGCGGGATTGTTGGTGGCGACAGTTCCGATTTGGTCGACCATTTATGCATCTATGGCTGGCGATAAGACTGTTTGGCATGCAAAGCGTTTGATGGGGATCATCATTGGATTCGTAGGTTTGATATTGATCGTCGGAATTGAAACCATCTCAGGTAGCGCAGATGCCTTCTCGATCTTCCAAACCATCTTGGCTGCAATCCTTTACTCCACGGCTATGGCAGTTATCTTGCATAAGATGCCAACCGGTGATGGGGTAGCCATCAATGCCATCGCGATGGCGATTACCGCGATCATCTTTGCGCCTTGGGCTTTAACTAGCCTCCCCGACGAGACTCCATCATTAAGCGCCACCGCATCGCTGGTTGGACTTGGAGTCTTAAGCACTGGGTTGGCATTCATGATTTACTTCAATTTGGTGCGGATCATCGGTCAGGCACGTGGCTCATTGGTCACTTATCTAAATACCGCATTTGCAGTGATTCTTGGCGTTGCGATATTAAACGAGCCAATCACTATCGGAATGATAATTGGCCTACCGCTTGTATTAATTGGCTCTTATTTCGCCTCTAGAAAACCAATTACTAAATAACTTTTGGTTATTTAGAATCCGAATATCCCAACTTCTCTAACGCTTTGGCATCTTTCTGCCATTCCTTCGACACTTTGATGTGAAGACCTAGAAAACATTTAGATCCAAGAAGTTGCTCGATCTCACGACGGGCTAAACTTCCAATCTCTTTGAGCATCTGGCCCTTATGGCCCAACAAAATACCGCGCTGTGAGTCTCGCTCGACATGAATGGTTGCATGGATATCTATCAAATCTTTATCCTCGCGCTTTGAATACTCATCAATCGTCACGGCAATTGAGTGTGGCAACTCCTGTCGCACCCCTTGAATCGCGGCCTCTCTGATGAGTTCGCAAATCAATTGCTCTTTGCTTTGATCGCTACTATCTGACTCCGGGTAGTAGACCGGACCCTCTGAGAGATATTTGCTTAACAGTTGGCGGACGATATCAATCTGTAAATTCTTTACTGCAGAGATTGGAATGATCTCCGCCCAATCGGCCATACTGCCAATTTCGGTCAATCGAACCGGCAGTTTATCTTTGGCAACGGTATCTATCTTGGTTACCAACGCAAATTTTTTAGCTTTGCTATCTTTGATGAGATCTAGAATGAATTGATCGCCCGATCCAAATTCTTCATTGGCTGGAAGCGTAACCAATATCAAATCGACATCGCTTAAATTATCTTGAACCACTTGATTCAATCGCTGGCCAAGTAAGGTCCGTGGTTTATGTAGACCAGGGGTATCCACCAGTATCGCTTGAAATCCATCGCCATTTACGATTCCCCTGATGGCATGTCTGGTGGTATTGGGATGATGCGAAGTGATTGCTACTTTCTGACCAACTAACGCATTAATAAGGGTCGACTTTCCGGTATTTGGCCTTCCAACAATCGCAACAAATCCGGATTTCATTGCCCCAATTGTCGCATTAACTACCCATCAACTCCAAAGCATCATTCACGCCACAGCAGATTGCGGCAGCGCCTTCTCCGATCAAACGATGGCAACCTTCTGATAATGGTGAATTAATTGGACCAGGTATCGCCATCACTACTCGCTGAAGCTCTTGTGCATCACGCGCAGTTCTAAGCGCACCTGAACGAAATGCAGCCTCAACTACCAAGGTGCCATCACCAATTGCTGCAATCAAACGATTTCGATTTAAGAATCGGTGTGGCAAAGCTCTAGTACCCGGTAGATATTCACTGATTAAAAGCCCAGTTTCAGCGATCTCAGAGAATAATCTGGCATTCCCAGCTGGATAAAGGACATCCAGTCCGCAAGCCAACACCGCGATAGTTTCGCCCTCAGATATAAGTGCGCCTTTGTGCGCTGCCGTGTCGATGCCATAAGCGCCACCACTTGTAACCACCCAATCGCGATCTACGAAATTAGCTGCGATTTCAGCGGCTACTTTCTGACCATATGGCGTCGGATTTCTAGTTCCGACGATTGAAATCGATTTGCGCTCCAGCAGTTCTCTATTTCCCTTTATGATCAAACCAATCGGTGGCGCTGGCAAATCATCGAATTTCTGACTTGGGATTAAAAATTCAAAGCCCTTGTTAAAGACATTTTCTAGGATTTGTGCTCCATTTGTAGCAAGGATTTTGTCGACCTCAAAC
>JBJTHJ010000055.1:0-1611 GCA_046094385.1 Candidatus Nanopelagicaceae bacterium | reverse complement strand
AGGTTGACTTGCAAATAGATATTAGGAAGCACTCCTTGCAAAAAGTTATCAAAAACTAAAAATGGCTAAGTAAAAAGAAGGTGTTCCTGCCACATCAGACAGGAACACCTTCTTAAAAGGCGAGTCGCCCTATAAGCCGGATTCTGTGATCGATCACCATCCATCTAGGTCTGCAATTACTTGCAAACTCAAGCGACCTACCCGTTAACTCGAGCGAGCAGCTCTCAAGCGTTAACTATGCGGTCTTGCTCCAAGCGAGGTTTACCTAGCCACGCATATCACTACACGTGCTGGTGGTCTCTTACACCACCGTTTCACCCTTACCAACTTCCAAGCTATTGAAAGCTGGCGGTCTTCTCTCTGTTGCACTTGCTCGCGGATTGCTCCGAGTGGGAGTTACCCACCGCTTTGCTCTGTGGAGTCCGGACTTTCCTCGATAATTTAGTTTTATCTAAACCATCGCGGTGATCCGGGCGACTCTAGGATGAATGTTAATCCAGCCAAAGCGTGCCGTAAACCAATTTCACTCTTGCTACGCTCAAATTACACTCAATCAATGGATACAACTCCTGCACCGAAAGCAGTCACCTACAACAATGGTGGTGGCGTAGGTATCACTATTGCCGAAGGTTCCAAGATCAAATTCACCAAAACTGGCGCATATAACATCGCTTTTTCATTTCAACTCTATGATGCAGGAAAGTCCGCTGTGAATATCGACATCTGGCTTCGTAGCAAAGATGGCGATGTGCCACTTTCAAATACCACGGTCTATCTAGATAAAATCCAATCCAGATATGTAGCCGCTTGGAACTTCTTCGTAAATGTTACAGATCCATCCACTGACTACTTCCAGATTATGTGGTATTCAGAGTCAACCGATGCGCGAATTCTCTATGTTCCAGAGCAGACAAATCCTTCAATTCCAGCAATACCTTCGGTGATTATGACTGTTAACCAAGTAGGATGTTAAACATGAAGAAATTACTTCCACTTCTCTGCACTTTGGCGATTCTGACTGGATGTGGTAGCTCAGATTCAGAGATGCCTACACCTAGCAAGACTATTACCGGAAAAGTTCCAACCAGCTGCGAACTAGATAGCGTAAATGCCGCATTCGCAGAGATCATTCCCCCATCAAAGTACATCCCAACCGAATGGACCCCGGCTGAAGGAACAGATCTTTATGCTGCTCTCAATAATGGCGGTATTGCATGTAGTTACGGTGATGCCGATGCAGAAGTCGGTGGCACCGTGATTTGGTCCTTGGCAGATGATGCCTTTTGGCAAGAATTGGTGGGTAAGTGGCAATCTGAAGGCCTAGAAAAGATAGATATCCCTGGTATCGATGAAGTGGGAGCTTACAAATTGCCAGATGGCTCAACTTCTGCAGATGGCATGCCGGCTTGGCGAATAAATCTACTAACCGATGGCGTTTGGATTCAGCTAGGCGCAGCTTTCATCCAGTCCTTCGATGAAGCCACACCAATTATTGAAGCTGCAATAAATGTAACAAAATAATTAATTTTTAGTGTTTCTAGTGGCAGCAAGGCTGGTGACGGCTGTTACTAAGAGAATACTAGCAATCGTCATCAAACTTGCCTCAATAGG
>JBJTHJ010000054.1:0-1825 GCA_046094385.1 Candidatus Nanopelagicaceae bacterium | reverse complement strand
GTCCAACTACAAACATCAAAGTAGATATGGAGCCTAGATATAGCCAGTCATTGATGGTTCCGTTGAAAGTACCACCCCAGGACTCCCTAAAAACATTTAAGTATGAAGTAAGTGGGTTTTTGCTAATTACTTCTTGGGTGTTAGGTCCAAGCGCACTTAGTGAATAGAAAACAGGGGTCATATAGGTCAAAAGTAACAATGAGACTTGAATTAGATGTCTAGCATCGTCGAACTCCAAGTAAGCGATTGCAAAGAGCAGGCCAACACCAGTGGTCATAAGTATCATGAAGAAAATAATGGGGATAATCAGAATCACTTTCCATGACCACGATCGATTCATGACGATGATAACTAGACCCAATGGGATCAAACCAAAAATAAAATTGATCGCAGAGCTTATGGTCCCAGAGAGTGCAAAAATTTCGGGGCGCACATAAACCTTATTAAGTAAACCGGCACCGCCGGCGATGGCATCTGCTGCAAAATTAACGCCTTGATTAAAGAAGGTAATTAGAAGCACACCAGCGAAAAGGTATGGCAGAAAGGTCTCACGGTTTTGCAATCCGCGCATGAACACCGTATTGAATACATAGAACATAACAGTGGTAGTAAGAATCGGATTGAGCAGGGACCAACCCACTCCTAAAACGGACCGCTTATAGCGAACCGTAAGATCTCTAATTATCAGCAGTTGCAGCAGGCCTCTATGTTTATAGATCTCTTGCAGTTGGGATAAGACAGGAACTCGACGTTCCGCGGAGTCATATACCTGCATTGGTGAATTCTAAAGGTTATTTCATAAATAGTGCATTTAAGCGTCTGGTGGTGAAATACAAGCCACCCGCGATGAAAATTGAGAAGTAGATTAAATGTACGAAGATGGTGGCATTAATGGTTCCAAGCGTTAAGGAGCGCATCAGTTCGATGCCTTGTGTTAGCGGCGTCCAGTACATGATCGTTGACAACCAATTTGGCAGTGTAGATAGTGGAAAGAATGATCCGCTAAATAAGGTCAATGGAAGCAAGAATAGATTTATCCAACTTAGGTGTTGGTAACCCTTCATATAGCTAGTCAATGCCATACCTATAGCTGCAAATCCAAATCCAATTACTGCACCTGCCGGAATTGCGAGAATGCCCCACCAACTTTCAATAAGTCCAAGTGGCGTAACTACAATCATGAAAGCAGTGGAGTACATCAAGCCACGGCCAAGTGCCCATGCAATTTCACCTAGCGCTACATCCATAGGTCCAAGTGAGGTAGCGAGCATGGCGTGATAAAGACGCGCTTCATGTATTTTGAAATAGATATTCCAAGTTGAATCCATGATCGCACCCATCATGGCAGCTGAAGCCAGCAGACCGGGGACCACGAATGCGGCATAACTGACAGTCTTTCCGCTATCTAAAGTTATGTCACCGACAAAACTTCCAACTCCAAAACCAAAGACCACTAAGTTCAATAAAGGCTCAATGAAACCGGATAACACAATTAACCAAGTGGAAGATTTAAAGGCGATCCAACTCCGTTCTAGAACTGCTCTGGTGCGGCCGGAGTAGAAGGCTTCACCGGGTTTACCTTTACGTTTCTCGGCAATTGCTACTGCGGTAAGAAAGCTCATTTTGCAAGCCGCTTTTCAAAGATTTTGATTGCTGCAATCAAACCTGCTGCAGTTAATGCCAATAAATATGTAATGTGAATGACCACCAATAAAGGCGAAACTTCACTGCCATAAGTCAAGAATCTTCCTAAGTTGGTTGCATGCCAAAGCGGTGAAATCCAGCCAATCCATTGCAAATAGATGGGCATTGCCGTAAGTGGAAA
>JBJTHJ010000053.1:0-1827 GCA_046094385.1 Candidatus Nanopelagicaceae bacterium | reverse complement strand
ACATTATGTTAAGTAAGTAGAACTTGCTCAAGCAAATTCGCTTATCGGTGGGCAGGCGCAGATCAAGTTCCTATCCCCATGCGCCCCATCAATTCTGCCTACCGTTGGCCAGTACTTGCCTCGTAAGCCCATAACTAGAGTACCAACGCCTTGTAGCCCGGCTGGGAAAGCGGCGCTCTCACGGCTATAGGGGCGCTCCCAGTTAGCACTTAAGAGGCTTGCGCTGGTGTGAGGGGCATGGCGAAGCGCGCTCTCCTCTACCTTGATCTGGCCGGTTCGCACCTGGTCGATCTCAGAGGCAATTATCTTCATCGCTTTAATGAAGCGATTGATCTCAGTTAGATCCTCGGACTCGGTTGGCTCGACCATCAAAGTTCCAGCGACCGGGAAGGACATAGTTGGCGCATGGAAACCGAAGTCCATCAAACGTTTGGCGATGTCATCAACGCTTACACCCGTCTCTTTGGTGATGTCGCGTAGATCCAAGATACATTCATGGGCAACTAAGTTCTTATTTCCAGTGTAAAGAATTGGGAAATCTTCCTTTAACTCTCGGGCGATGTAATTTGCAGAGAGAATTGCAACTTGAGTGGCTTTCGTTAAGCCATCTCCACCCATCATTGCAATGTAAGACCACGAAATAGGCAGAATGCTTGCAGAACCAAATGGCGCAGCTGAGATTGGTCCAGGGCCAGTTGCAGGTCCACAGGTTGGATCAAGTGGATGATTTGGAAGATATGGCGCTAAATGTGAACGAGCGATCACTGGACCTACTCCAGGTCCGCCACCACCATGAGGAATTGAGAATGTCTTATGTAGATTTAGATGCGAGACATCGCCGCCAAATTTACCTGGCTGCGCAGTTCCAACTAGCGCATTTAAATTTGCGCCATCAACGTAGACCTGTCCCCCTGCATCATGAACCAAAGCGCAGATCTCTGAGATCGCAGATTCAAAAACTCCGTGTGTAGATGGATAAGTCACCATCAACGCCGCCAACTTATCGCCATGTTCTGCAATCTTGGCCTTGATATCTTCAATCGAGACGTTTCCGTGGTCATCACAAGAGATCACCACCACCTTCATTCCAGCCATAACTGCTGAAGCGGCATTGGTGCCATGAGCAGAGGATGGAATTAGACAGATATTGCGCTCTTTGCCGCCATTTGCATCCAGATATTTTCTAATCGCCAGCAATCCTGCAAACTCACCTTGAGATCCCGCATTAGGTTGAAGGGAGACTGCATCGTAACCAGTGATCTCGACTAGCCAATCCGATAACTCCTTGATTAGCTGTCTAGATCCTTGGGTTTGATCAGCTGGCGCAAATGGATGTAACGCACCAAATTCTGGCCAAGTTACCGCCTCCATCTCGGTGGCCGCATTTAAGTTCATGTTGCATGAACCAAGTGTGATCATGGTGCGATCTAGCGCTAAATCACGATCTGCCAGATTGCGCATGTATCTCATCATGGCCGTTTCATTGTGCAATGTGTTAAAGATCGGATTTGTCAGATAAGCGCTCTGGCGAATGAGTTAAGTGATGAACAATTACTACAAGATTTGGCCAAAGCTTTCGAACTAAAGTTAGCGGCAGAAGGGGAGAGCAGCATTCCAAGCGCTCTCATTCGCCAGAGCGCTTATCTGACAAATCCGATCTTCAACACTTTGCACAATGAAACGGCCATGATGCGATATATGCGCAATCTGGCAGATCGTGATTTAGCGCTAGATCGCACCATGATCCCACTTGGTTCATGCACCATGAAATTAAATGCAGCCACCGAGATGGAGGCGGTAACTTGGCCAGAATTTGGTGCGCTACAT
>JBJTHJ010000052.1:0-3394 GCA_046094385.1 Candidatus Nanopelagicaceae bacterium | reverse complement strand
AATCGAAGGCTATTTCATGGGCCTTTCCAAGCGCTCAATCTTGGTGGCTTAGTATCAATTTAGATTTAAGTGGCTTGATCAGGAATTTGCTTCGATAATCTGCTTTAAGTTAACCAGGGTCTTGGCAATAGCCTTATCCGCCCAGGTGATTTCGCGCTTCATAAGAATTTTTGGGGCGTTTCGCCCATCCATCCACTGAGTCACTTCGGTAGAGCCATCCGCTAACTGCTTTAGTTCGTAGCGCCAGATATTTCGAGCTAGTGGTTTCCAACCTAAAAGTTCATTCTTACGAAATTCCACCACTTGATTCTTCATAATATAAGGAAGGCCCTTTCGCATCCGCATAAAAAAGCGTGAGCCTAGAACTAGCCTCTCTGGTCCCACCATTCGCCCTTTAACCATCTTGGAACCATCGATTTTCGCATGATTATGCGGATTTGCGATGAAATTAAAAATCTGCTCAGCCGGTGCATTAATTGTTATTCGCGCTCCAACTAAATACTTCTCGCCAGAATTTAGAATTTCCGCTCTTTGCACTATAGCTTTCCTAACTCTCAATGATTCCCAAAGATCGTTTAACACCTGACATGACAAGCGGATAAGCATCTGCTGGCATTAAATTTTCAATGATTAATGAACTCGCACCATGAACTGCAGACCAGACCACAACTTCTCCCCCGGCTCGAGCAGATTTACTGATTAATCCGGTAGCCAATAATTCATCCAAAGCGCTCTCAAGTAGATGCCAAGCTTTACCGTGATCGTCGCTCATGGCGTGTTCGCAGAAACCACCGAAAATCAATCTGTATAGATTTGGTTCTGCCATCGCCCATTCAAAATATGCCTGGCCGAGAGCCTCGAACTTCTTCAAGGCAGCTTTAGCGCCGGTGCCTTTGACTTTTGAAATTGCCCTTTCTTGCATGGTTGCCAGTTGATCCAAAAGAATATCTCCGACGGATGAGACCAGCGCATCCTTATCTTTGAAGTAGTGGTAGCTGGCGCTTGGGCTTACCCCAACATCTGCAGAGACTGCGCGAAGAGAGAGCTGATCTGGCCCACATTTCCTAACTAAAGCAATCGCTGCATCTACAAGCGCGCTCTCAAGATCCCCATGATGATAGGAATCTTTAATAGCAACTTTTGACGACACGCAGATAATTTACTCCTTTATCTTGACAATGTTCAAATAGACGCTAATAATCTGAACATTGTTTAGATGAAGGGGAGAAAGATGTTCGAAAAGGTAGGTCGATTGGCCACAAAGCGTCGCAAGCGAGTTTTGGTACTCACGCTACTTGGCATCATCGTTGCAGGGGCCGTAGGTTCGATGGCATTTCCCCGCTTTGATTCTGGTGGGTATAGCGACCCTGGTAGCGACTCCGCAAAGGCTGCTACCTATCTATCTGAGACCTTTGACGTAAAAGATCCTTCTCTAGTAATTGCAGTGAGTGGGCGAGGTAAGTCCATTGATTCAAGTGAAGTTGTCGCTTCCGCGATTGAACTTGAAGCCGATTTGCGCAATGAGCCTACAATCCAAAGAGTCATCTCTTACTGGTCTGCAGGCAACGCTCCTTTCTTAAAGAGTAAGGATGGAAATTCTGGTCTGATCTTTGCCTACTTTAAAACCTCAGATTTCACAGAGTCAGATGAACTAGGTGGAGTGCTACAGAAAAAATATGACGGACAATTTAAGAATTTGGATGTCTATGTATCCGGCGCTGCGGTCTTTGCTAGCGCAATCAATGGCCGGATCCAGGAGGATCTCGCGAAAGCAGAGAGCATCTCAATCCCATTAACATTCCTGCTGCTGCTAGTCGTCTTTGGTGCCATGGTTGCTTCGGCTATGCCACTGTTGATCGGAATCACTGCAATTATCGGAACATTCTTTGTGATGTATCTACTCACTTTGTTTACTGATGTCAGCATCTTCGTTTTAAATCTGACCACTGGCTTGGGGCTTGGTCTGGGAATCGATTATGCGTTACTGATGGTAAATCGCTTTAGAGAAGAGCTTGCCAAGGGATTGGACAAAGAGAGCGCAATTGAAAATACCCTAAGAAGCGCAGGCAAGACCGTCTTCTACTCTGGTTTGACCGTTGTGGTCACCTTGATCTCTTTGACCTTCTTTCCACTTAACTTCCTAAAATCAATGGGCTATGCCGGAGCCTCGGTGGTGGCGTTAGCGGTGGTCGGCGCACTGGTTCCGCTTCCTGCGATGTTGGTGATGCTTGGCGATAAGGTCAATAAAGGAAGAGTTAGAAAAGGCGCACTGGTGCAACATGAAGATGGACGTTGGGCAAGTGTGGCGCGATTTGTGATGCGTAGGCCAGTCACAGTTGTGGCAGCATCGTTGGCAATCCTTTACCTCTTCATCTCTCCAATAAGTAACGTGAAATTTGGCCAGGTGGATACAGATGTCCTTCCAAAATCAGATCGTGCATATATCTCTTCGCAATTTATCGCAGAGCAATTCCCAGGCGAAGAAGGAAATCCAATTGAAATCATCTTCCCAAATGGTGCTTCGCAAGCAGGCCAGATCGATAATTTTTTGGCGAAAGTCGCAGCGACTGATGGCATTGTTCGCATTAGCGCTCCAGAAAGTAAAGGCAATGTAGTCCGAGTTTCGGCAATTCATTCAATAAAACCGCGTACACCACAAGGTGAAGAGTTAATAAATACGCTGAGAGAAATCCCCGCGCCAAGTGGAACCCTAATAGGTGGCGCTGCGGCTGACTACACCGACACTCAAGGTGCGATAGCAGATAGATTGCCATTCGTCTTTGGCTGGGTGATCGTTTCGATTCTGTTACTGCTTTTTGCATTTACCGGTTCGCTTCTCCTGCCGATAAAGGCGGTACTACTTAATTTCACCTCACTGGCCGCAACAATTGGTGCGCTAACTTGGGTCTTTATCGATGGAAATCTCAAGTCATTGGTTGGAGATTTCAATGTCAACGGCACCATAGATACCAATATGTTGGTCTTAGTCGCAGTGGTCGCATTTGGATTATCGATGGACTATGAGGTCTTCTTGCTATCTAGAATCAAAGAAGAGCATGATGCCGGTAAATCCAATATCGATGCCGTTGCAATTGGTCTTCAGAAATCAGCTCGCATAATCACAGCCGCTGCCTTTATCTTGGCCATTGTTTTCGCAGCCTTCATAACCAGCGGTGTTACTGGAATTAAGTTGCTGGGATTCGGTGTCGCCTTTGCGATTCTGCTTGATGCAACACTGATTAGAGCGTTTCTAGTGCCTGCATTGATGAGACTGTTTGGCGAACGAAACTGGTGGGCACCGAAAGCGTTAAAGCGTTTTCAAATCAATCATTGATTACGGCTGGTTTGATTTTCGTTAATCTAGCCATCACTCGTTCAAGTGGCCCTTGCTGAT
>JBJTHJ010000051.1:0-28305 GCA_046094385.1 Candidatus Nanopelagicaceae bacterium | reverse complement strand
TCTATATTGTCCCTTTCTTTTAAGTAAGTGGAATGGTGCGGTCTTTCTATTTTTAATTTGCAATAAGGTTCGGTAGGTTTTCCAGTCCCAAGTAATAGATACTGTGCTACGAGTAGTCCTAACGCTACTACTGCAGGAACTTTAGGTTTAATTAAATTTGGCTTTGGAAATGTTATGGCCATGCATAAAACTTTACTTTTTGTGAAATAGCAATCACATCGGGTTTGCCCTAGATTTAAAGTGATTTAGATTTTTAGGTTTGCAGTATTAAAGCGTCGGCTAAAGATCAGCGCTGGCGGAGGATGAGGGATTTGAACCCTCGATAGGTTTCCCTATACACGCTTTCCAAGCGTGCGCACTCGGCCGCTATGCGAATCCTCCAGAGTTCTTCAAGTGGTGTCCAAGAAGAAGTGTGCAATCTTATCGGCGCACAAACTATGATTCCGACCAGATCCTCCGCGCGACGTGCATCGCGCTGAACTCCCCCAGGGCAGGAATGCAGCAAGGGTAGGTGTGCTCTGGCGGGTGTGCGGAGGGTCCTTTATATAAAAACGACTTATATAAAGACAAGTAGTGAGACTCGATTAGCGGATGGAAGTTAGGTAATTACATGTCACTTGCTTTATATCGCAAGTATCGCCCATCCGTATTTGCAGATGTCATCGGCCAAGAACAAGTAACTGAGCCATTAATGAATGCGCTGGCCAACAATCGTATTCATCATGCTTATCTATTCTCAGGCCCTCGTGGTTGCGGAAAAACCTCTAGCGCTCGCATTATGGCGCGCAGTTTAAATTGCGAAAAAGGACCTACACCAACCCCTTGTGGCGAATGCCAATCCTGTAAAGATTTAGTTGCAAATGGACCAGGTTCATTAGACGTCATCGAATTAGATGCAGCAACACATGGTTTGGTCGACGATGCACGTGACCTAAGAGATAAAGCATTCTTTGCACCAGTTAATTCTCGTTACAAGATTTACATAATCGATGAGGCACATCAGCTTGGACCAGGAGCAGCAAATGCGCTCTTAAAAGTTGTCGAAGAGCCACCACCTCATGTGATCTTTATATTTGCAACCACCGAACCAGATAAGTTGATTGCAACGATCCGCTCTCGTACCCATCATTATCCATTTAGGTTGGTTCCACCTGGGGTACTCGGTGAACATTTAGATAAAGTTTGCAAAGCTGAAGGTGCAACAGTCGCTAAAGGCGTGATCCCGTTGGTGGTTCGTGCATCTGGTGGTTCAGTCCGTGATGCGCTCTCAGTTTTAGGCCAATTGCTTGCAGGAGCTGGCAAGGATGGTGTTTCTTACGAGATTGCCATTCAATTATTAGGTTTTACCGATACCGCGTTGCTAGATGATGCCATCGATGCACTTGCAGCTCGTGATGGCGGTACATTATTTAAAACCATTGATCGAGTAATTGAGAGCGGACATGACCCACGACGCTTTGCCACAGATTTGCTAGAGCGACTTCGTGATTTGATGATTGTCGATGCACTTGGTGAAACCAACCCCGCAGCTATTCTCCGTGAAGTACCAGATGACCAATTAGATCGCATGCGCTCGCAAGCAAAACATATTGGTAGCGCTGGTCTATCTAGGTGTGCAGATATTGCAGCCGAAGGTTTGACTCAAATGCGTGGCGCGACTGCCCCAAGATTGATGCTGGAATTGATCTGCGCACGAATGCTATTGCCGGTAGGCGACGCTTCGGAATCAGGGATGTTGGCGCGTATCGAACGGCTAGAGAGAGCTGAGTCGATTCAAGTTCCGGCTAGTCGAGCCGCTACTCCTATCTCTGAAACCTCAAAAGCCTCTGTAGTTTCAGAGCCATCGAGTAAAGATGCTCCTAAGCAGGCTCCAAAGAAGTCAACCGCTCCTTCAGCACCACCGTCAACGCCAACTTCAACAAAAGCAACCAACCAGAGCTTCGATATTGCCGGGCTTAGAAGGCTCTGGCCGGATGTAATTGAAGATGTAAAGAAGAAGCGTCGCTTAACGTGGTCACTGCTTAGCGCTAGCGCGCAGATTATTGCAATCGACGATACTGCGATAACTATTGGAATTATCAATGCCGGAGCGCGAGACTCTTTTCTTCGATCGAATTCAGATGAGATCTTGCGCCAAGCATTTATTGACGTAGTAGGAATTGACCGAAAAATTGAAGCAATTATCGACCCATCAGTTGAAGGAACTCCACAACAGAAAGCATCACCATCCAAAGGCGAATCATTGGATGATCCAGATGGACCTTCGGGTATGTCGCTACTTGCTAAAGAGCTAGGCGCTGAAGTAATCAAAGTAGAAGAGAATTAATATGTACGAAGGCGCGATTCAAGATTTAATCGAAGCGTTAGGTCGTCTGCCAGGTATTGGACCAAAGAGCGCACAAAGAATCGCATTTCATATTTTGCAGACTGATTCGGAAGTGGCAGCGGCTTTGGTTGAAGCGATACGTACGGTCCGCGAGCGCGTTAAATTCTGCGATGAATGTGGCAACGTCTCCGAGGATCTAAAGTGCAAGATCTGCATGGATCCCCGTCGTGATGGTTCAAATATTTGTGTAGTCGAAGAACCTAAAGATGTGATTGCAATTGAGCGCACCAGAGAATTTCGTGGCAAGTACCATGTATTAGGTGGCGCGATCTCGCCGATTGATGGCATCGGCCCTGAGCAACTTCGCGTACGTGAACTGATGGCAAGACTCTCAGATTCAAAGATTCAAGAAGTCATTTTGGCGACCGACCCAAACTTGGAAGGTGAAGCCACCGCTACCTATCTAGCGCGCATGATCAAACCGATGGGGATTAAAGTCAGCCGATTGGCATCTGGCCTTCCAGTCGGTGGGGATCTTGAGTATGCCGATGAGGTAACCCTGGGGCGCGCCTTTGAAGGTCGCCGAAGTCTAGATTAATCTCATATAGCGATACGCCGTATCGTTTCATTATTTGAGATTTTCCCAAAGCAAGGTGCAAAGCCTCTATTTGGGCGAGGAGACTTCTCCTATGGGATTAATCGTTCAGAAATATGGTGGCTCCTCGGTCGCTGATGCTGAGTCGATGAAGCGCGTGGCTAGCCGAATCGTGGCTACCAAGAAAGCTGGCCACCAGGTTGTAGTGGTCGTATCGGCAATGGGAGATACCACCGATGAGCTGATCGATTTAGCAAATCAAATTACGCCGATCCCCGAAGGGCGCGAGTTAGATATGTTGCTAACTGCCGGTGAGCGAATTTCGATGGCCCTACTTGCAATGGCAATTAAGAATCTAGGACATGAGGCGCTCTCGTTTACCGGATCACAGGCTGGAGTTATCACAACTAGCACTCACGGCCGCGCTCGCATCATCGATGTCACACCATCAAGAATTCGCGAAGCTATTGATGGTGGCGCAATTGCAATCGTGGCTGGATTCCAAGGAATCAGCCAAGATACCAAAGATGTAACCACGCTAGGTCGTGGTGGCTCTGACACTACTGCAGTTGCATTGGCTGCTGCATTAGATGCCGATGTCTGCGAGATTTATACAGATGTCGATGGAGTCTTCAGTGCAGATCCACGAGTAGTACCAAGCGCTCGTAAATTGAAGACGGTTACTTACGAGGAGATGTTAGAACTTGCGGCAGCTGGTGCAAAAGTCTTACATCTTCGTTGCGTTGAATATGCGCGACGTTTTGATTTACCAATTCACGTTAGATCAAGTTTTTCAAGTCACGAAGGTACTTGGGTAGTAAAAGATCACCCTGAAGGAGAAGACATGGAACAGGCAATCATCTCTGGCATCGCTCATGATAAGAGCGAAGCGAAGATCACCGTGGTTGGAGTACCTGATAGGACTGGCGTTGCTGCGCGTATCTTCCAAGCAGTTGCCGATGCTGACATCAATATCGACATGATCGTGCAGAACGTTTCTGCAGCCGCTACTGGTCTTACCGATATCTCTTTCACTTTGCCAAAGACTGAGGGGCAGAAAGCCACCACCATTTTGCAGAAGTTACAGGGAGAGATTGGCTTTCAATCCATTCAATTCGATGATCAAATCGGCAAATTATCATTGATTGGCTCTGGTATGCGCTCACATCCTGGCGTGACGGCTACCTTCTTTGCGGCAATGGCAGATGCCGGTGTGAATATCGAGATGATCTCAACTTCGGAAATTCGTATTTCGATTGTCTGCCGTGTGAATGATCTTGATAACGCGGTGCGGGCAGCGCATACCGCTTTCGAGCTAGATGCTGATGGCGAAGCAGTGGTCTACGGAGGTACCGGTCGATGAGTAAAAAGAAGAAATTACCTTCGCTTGCAGTAGTTGGCGCAACCGGCGCAGTCGGAACCGTGATGCTCGACATTCTTTCAAAGCGTAAAAATGTTTATGGTGAAATCAGATTAATTGCATCGGCGCGCTCAGCCGGTAAGAAATTGAGCTGCCGTGGCAAAGAGCTAACTGTGGTAGCGCTTTCACCAGAAGCATTCGATGGGATAGATATTGCAATGTTTGATGTGCCAGATGAGATCTCGGCAGAGTGGGCGCCAATTGCTGCAGCACGTGGTGCGGTAGTTGTAGACAATTCAGGTGCATTTAGAATGGATAAGAAAGTTCCATTGGTGGTACCGGAAGTTAATCCGCAGGATGCCAAGAAGCGACCAGTCGGAATCATCTCCAATCCAAATTGCACAACCTTGTCGATGATTGTGGCAATGGGTGCGCTAAATAAGAAATTTGGATTGAAAGAGCTAGTGGTCTCTTCCTACCAAGCAGCATCTGGTGCCGGACAACCCGGTATCGATGCGCTACATGCACAGATCAAAGAAGTTGCAGGTAAAGAGTTGGGATCTATCGCAGGTGATGTACGAAAAGCGATCACAGATTTAGGACCATTTCCAGCCCCACTTGCCATGAATGTGGTTCCTTGGGCTGGTTCTTTAAAGGAAGATGGTTACTCCTCAGAAGAGCTAAAGGTCCGCAACGAATCTCGCAAGATTCTTGGAATGCCAAAGCTCAAAGTTTCCGCAACTTGTGTACGCGTACCGGTTCTAACAACCCACTCCTTAACTGTGCATGCCACATTTAAGAAGAAAGTCACACGTAAAGCAGCACAAGCTGTTTTGAAGAAAGCTGCTGGGGTCGAACTTCTGGATAACCCAGAGAAGAAGGAGTTCCCAACGCCGGCAGATGTAGTGGGTACTGATCCAACTTGGGTTGGCCGGGTTCGCCAATCATTGGATGATCCATTTTCAATCGATCTCTTCCTTTGTGGCGATAACCTACGCAAAGGCGCAGCTCTAAATACCGCGCAAATTGCCGAATTGGTAGCTAAGGAGTTCACAAAGTGAGCGAGTTGAAATCAAAATTACAGAGCGATTTAAACGAGGCCATTAAGTCTCGAAATACCGTTGTTGCCGAAACCATCCGAATGGTGTTGGCAGCGATCACTAATGAAGAAGTTGCCGGCAAAGAGAAGAAAGAGTTATCGGATGCCGAAGTGATCACGGTGTTAACTCGCGAAGCAAAGAAGCGCCGTGAAGCGGCAGAGGCTTTCGAACAAGGTGGGCGCGCTGATAGAGCAGCTGCAGAGCGTGCTGAAGGCGAAGTAATTGCAAGCTACCTGCCGGAACAGTTATCAGAAACTGAGATAAATAATTTAATCGCTGAGACCATCGCTGCAGTTGGCGCAAGTGGGCCATCAGATATGGGCAAAGTTATGGGAGCGCTAAAGGCAAAGGTTGCCGGCAAGGCAGATGGCGCATTGGTATCAACACTTGTAAAGGCGGCGTTAAATAAATGAGTGAAAATAAGAAATTCGAGTATGTAACCGTGCCACTACTAACCCATGCCACCAAGCAGATTCTTGATACTTGGGGTTCCGAAGGCTGGGAGCTAGTACAAGTAGTACCAGCACCGGGTGGTGGAGATTCACTTGTGGCTTATATGAAGAGAGAAATTAAATGACCGATGTTCGTAGCAAACTTGCTGAGAAAAATTTAACTCTTCCGGTGGCTGCAAAACCACTTGCAGCTTATGTGCCTGCGGTTAAGACTGGAAATTTGGTTTTCACTGCTGGACAACTCCCCTTTTTAAATGGTGAGCTACCTAAGACTGGAAAAGTCGGTGCTGATTTGACTCTAGAAGAGGCAAAGGAAATGGCCGAGCTATGTGCGCTTAATGCACTTGCAGCCGTTGAATTGGTAGCTCCTGTAGATTCCATCGTCAAAGTAGTTCGCGTGGTCTGTTATGTAAATGGTGCAGCGGGATTTAATTCTCATCCAGCTGTGGCTAATGGCGCTTCCGAACTTTTCATGCATATTTTCGGAGATCACGGCATCGCAGCTAGGAGTGCGTTGGGAGTAGCTGAACTACCACTTAATTCACCAGTAGAAGTTGAACTCACAGTCGAGATTAAAGAGTAACAAATCCCGCAGTCGTTATTTTGAGCGTTTAGTTAATCGATCCAGATCAGTTATCAAGACTGCGCGACCATCGAGTTTTAGCCAACCGCGACCAGCAAAATCAGCCAGAGCTTTATTGACAGTTTCGCGAGAAGCGCCAACTAATTGGGCCAACTCTTCTTGAGTTAGATCATGATGTACGTATAAACCTTCTTCGGTCTTCTTGCCAAAACGCTCTCCGAGGTCAAGCAGAGCTTTCGCAACGCGACCAGGAACATCTGAAAAGACCAAATCTCCAACTGCTTCGTTGGTGCGACGTAAACGTTGCGCCAAACGTCCTAGTAATTGCAGAGCCACATCGGGATTCTGTTTTAACCATGGAATCAATTTGTCATGGCCAAGTGAAAGTAATTTGGCATCAGTGACTGCAGTTGCAGTCGAGGTGCGCGGTCCTGGATCAAATAATGAAAGCTCACCGAACATTTCGCCTGGCCCTAGAATCGAGAGCAGATTTTCGCGACCATCACCAGATGAGGTGCCAAGTTTTAATTTTCCTTCGACCACGACATAAACCTGATCGCCGGCATCGCCTTCTGCGAAGAGCACGCCACCGCGGTTGATTTTCACAGGTGACATCGCGCTACGAAGTGAGGCTGCTGCAGCATCATCAAGCGCGGCGAATAGGGGCGCTTTACGAACTACATCATCTTCCATGCTCATGTTCCAAATCTTAACTGGTCGGGTGCTTTAGGTGAAATTCGGCGATACTTTACGCATATGTCTAGCGACGCAAAAGCGATCTATAAGGTTTTGACTAAAACTTATCCAAATGTGCGTTGCGAATTAGATTTTAAGAACCCGTTGCAACTCTTGGTAGCAACAGTACTTTCCGCGCAATGTACCGATAAGCGGGTGAATCAAGTAACGCCAGCACTCTTTAAGAGATATAAAACCGCCCGAGATTTCGCAAATGCCGACCTCAAAGAGTTAGAGGCTCTGATTAGATCAACTGGTTTCTTTAGATCAAAAGCAAAACACATCAAAGGTTTAGCGATGGTTTTGGATGCGCAGTTCAAAGGCAAAGTCCCTCCAATTCAAGATGAATTGGTGAAGCTGCCAGGTGTGGGGCGAAAGACCGCAAACGTAGTCTTAGGTCACGCTTTTGAGATACCGGGAATTACTGTCGATACCCACTTTGGGCGTTTGTCACGAAGATTTGGTTGGACCAAGTCAATGGATCCCGTGAAGGTAGAACATGAAGTTGGTGCGCTTATTCCAAGAAAAGAGTGGACCAATCTTTCACAGCGCATGATTTGGCATGGTCGAAGGATTTGTCACTCTCGTAAACCGGCATGTGGCGCATGCCCACTGGCAAAATTGTGTCCATCGTTTGGTATCGGAGAGATCGACCCAATCAAGGCGAAGAAGTTGGTGAAGCGTGATGAAGATTTTCGTTAGCCTGATAATTTCATCTCTGCTCTTAAGTGGATGTGCAAATAACCAACCTGCTAAATACAATGATGGCAAAGTTGTGGATTGCAATTCAATAAATCGTGGCGTTGGAAGTGGTCCAGAATTACTCTGCATTGGCGATGAAAGCTCTACCAACTTTGGCTCACTTCGAGGACCTATGCTCTTGAATGTCTGGGGAACCTGGTGCGCTCCATGTGTAGATGAATTACCGTTACTTCGAAAGTTTCACGATAATTACAAGGATAAAGTACAAGTCGTTGGCTTGAATGTGGAAGAGTCAAACAAAGATCTGGTTAAACCTTTTATTGAAGGAAATGGCATCGTTTGGCCAAGTCTTTATGATCCAGATGGCCGAACTCGTTCTTTACTTGGCATGGGCGTGCCAGTCACGCTCTTCATTGATAGCAACGGAGAAACCATCCATAAAAAGATCGGCGCTTTCCTGGATTACCAAGAGTTGGAAGCTTTAGCTAAGAAATACTTTAATCTTCAGTAGAGCTAGCTAAACCATCTTTGATCAAGTTCATGACATTTGGATCTGCCAGCGTGGTCGAATCTCCTACTTGGCGATTTTCAGCGACATCTCTGAGCAATCTGCGCATTATTTTGCCGCTACGAGTCTTTGGTAATTCGTTGACCACCAAGATTTGGCGTGGCCTGGCGATGGCACCTATCTCTTTGACCACATGTGCTTTTAAAGCAGAGATGAGCGCTTCACCTTTAGTGTGATCGATCCCGCCACGCAAGATCACAAAAGCCACAATCGCTTGTCCGGTCATTGCATCGTTTGCGCCAACTACCGCCGCTTCTGCCACCTCTTCGTGAGATACCAGCGCCGATTCCACTTCGGTTGTAGAGATTCGATGTCCAGATACATTCATAACATCATCAACGCGACCTAATAGCCAATATGCGCCATCGTGATCGAGTTTTGCACCATCTCCGGCAAAGTAGACATTTTCGTAACGTGACCAATATGTTTCTTGATAGCGTTTTGGTTCACCCCAAACTCCACGCAACATCGATGGCCAAGGTTTATCCAAAATCAAATAACCACCGTGACCTTTACCTACTTCATGTGCAGTGTCATCAACTACCTTTGCGCTAATACCGGGAAGTGGCCGCATCGCTGAGCCAGGTTTGGTCGCAGTGATACCTGGAAGCGGCGAGATCATGATGGCTCCGGTTTCGGTCTGCCACCAAGTGTCCACAATCGGACAGCGATTTCCGCCGATCACTTCGCGATACCACATCCAAGCTTCAGGATTAATTGGTTCTCCAACTGAACCAAGCAGACGCAGTGACTTTAAATCAAATTTATTGGGGAACTCATCGCCCCACTTCATCCAGGTGCGAATCAAAGTTGGCGCGGTATACAAAATTGTGACTTTATATTTCTGGATCAGTTCAAACATTCGACCTTTATGTGGAGTATCTGGCGTACCTTCGTACATCAACTGAGTTGCGCCATTTATCAAAGGCCCATAAACCACATATGAATGGCCGGTAATCCAACCAACATCGGCGGTACACCAATAGATATCACTTTCGGGTTTTAAATCGAAGACTGCGCGATGGGTATAGGAAGCTTGGGTCAAATAGCCACCGGTAGTATGGAAAATTCCCTTTGGTTTTGCAGTGGTGCCACTTGTATAAAGAATAAAGAGCGGATGTTCGGAATCGAAACTCTCTGCCACGTGTTCTGTGCTTTGGCGATCCACCAATTCATGCCACCAAATATCGCGATCAGTCCAACCAACTTCTTGGCCGGTGCGCTTTACTACCAATACTTTTTGGACATTATGTTCGCCACGAAGCGCTTCATCTACCGCCGGTTTCAATGCAAAAGCTGCACCTTTTCGATAACCACCATCTGCGGTAATTACTAATCTGGCATCTGCATCCTGAATTCTTGAGATTAAAGCTTCAGCGCTAAATCCGCCAAAGACCACAGAGTGGGCTGCACCTACTCGCGCACAAGCGAGCATGGCAACTGCCGCCTCTGGAATCATCGGCATATAAATGGCTACGCGATCACCTGATTTGATCCCAAGTTCGGTCAGCGCATTGGCACACTTCTTAACCTCTGTTAATAGCTCTGCATATGTAATTGTGCGAGTATCGCCAGGTTCACCTTCAAAATAGAAAGCGACGCGATCACCGCGTCCTTCATCCACATGTCGATCCAGACAGTTGACCGAAGCATTTAATTTTCCATCCACAAACCACTTCGCAAATGGAACTTGCCAATCTAAAACCGTGTGCCAACGCTTTTCCCACCTTAAATACTCAGCCTTAGATTCCCAAAAGGCGATTCGATCTGCATCTGCCAATTGGTATTCGTCGGCTTTGATATTGGCTTGTGCCGCAAATTCAGGGGTAGGTGCAAAGGTGCGATCTTCGTTGAGCAGATTTTCAACTTGGTCCTGTGACATGAGAGTTGAGGTTACTAGTAGCCACTATCCACAGCAATCACTTTCGCCAAAGAATTTTAGGGAGAGTTGGCGAATGATTGGTGGATGGTAGAACTACAGAGTCCATAAAGAAAGGAGTATTCGTGATTGCAGCGCTACTTGCATTACTGATCAAGCTGCTTAACACCCCATCAAATATCCAAGCGTTGGTCCAGCTACTTACCAAGATGCTTAAGACGCTTGGCTAGCCGGCGGCAGTAAAGCGCTGAAAATCGCCGCTCTTTGATGACTTTAGGGGGCGGCGATTTTCTTTTGAGCGCGCTAAATGGTTGGATTAGCCGTAAGCCTGGCTCAAAGGCGCGCCCTCGGTTTACCTAAGTTTCTTCACTTCAACCAGGAGCGAAAATGCCAATTGCAAGCCCAGAAATTTATGCAGAGATGTTGGATCGCGCCAAAAAAGGCGCTTTTGCATACCCCGCCATTAACGTCTCATCTTCACAGACTTTGATCGCTGCGCTTCGTGGTTTTGCCGAAGCCGAATCAGATGGAATCATCCAATTCTCATGGGGTGGCGCTGAATATGCATCGGGTTCAACCGTTAAGGGCGCGGTAGATGGTGCGGTCGCGCTAGCTGAGTTTGCACAGGTAGTGGCCAAGAATTACAACGTCAATATTGCGCTTCACACGGATCATTGTCCTGTAGAGAAACTAGATTCTTTTATGCGTCCATTGCTTGCAGTGGGTGCCGAACGAATTAAGTCTGGCCAGCAGCCACTATTTAATTCACATATGTGGGATGGCTCAGCTGTAGATATGAATGAGAACATGAAGATTGCAGATGAGCTAATTGATAAGTGCACTGCAGCAAAAACCATCCTTGAGATTGAAATCGGCGTAGTCGGTGGCGAAGAAGATGGTGTAGAGGCAAAACATGATGCCAAGCTCTATTCAACTCCAGAAGATGCGCTTCACACCATAAAGACCCTTGGCTCAGGCGAACGCGGTCGCTATATGGTGGCAGCGACCTTTGGAAATGTTCACGGTGTTTACAAGCCGGGCAATGTGGTTTTGCAACCGAAGATTCTGCAGACTTTGCAAGCAGCGGTTGCTAAGGAATTAGGAATGGCAGCTGGTGCAAAACCTATGGATCTGGTCTTTCATGGTGGCTCTGGCTCACTTCTATCTGAGATTCGTGAAGCGCTTGATTATGGCGTGGTGAAGATGAATATCGATACCGATACCCAATATGCATTTACACGTCCAGTCGTCGATCACATGATGAAGAACTACGATGGTGTTTTGAAGATTGATGGCGAAGTTGGAAATAAAAAGACCTATGATCCACGCGCTTGGGGCAAATCAGCTGAAGCAGGTATGGCCAAACGTGTGGTTCTTGCTTGTGAAGACCTTCGTTCAACCGGAACTTCCTTAAAGAAGTAAGCGAACACTCATGCCAGCGCTAGTTCTCCTTGGTGCGCAATGGGGCGACGAAGGAAAAGGTAAAGCCACCGACTTACTAGGCGATCGCGTTGATTACGTAGTTCGTTATCAAGGTGGTAACAACGCTGGCCATACAGTGGTAATCGGTGATCAAAAGTATGCGCTACATCTTTTACCCTCCGGAATACTCTCAGGCAATTGCACTCCGGTAATTGGCAATGGTGTAGTTATCGATCCAGCAGTGCTCTTAGAGGAAATCAAAGGATTAAATGAGCGCGGAATTGATACCTCTAAATTGGTGATCTCCTTAAATGCTCATTTGATCACTCCGTACCATCGCACCATCGACAAGGTAACCGAGCGCTTCTTAGGAAAAGCAAAGATCGGAACCACGGGGCGAGGCATTGGCCCTGCCTATGCTGACAAAATCAACCGCATCGGAATCCGAGTTCAAGATCTCTTTGATCCCTCTATCCTGCGGCAGAAATTAGAGGCCGCTCTGCGCGATAAGAATCAAGTGTTGATCAAAGTATTCAATCGCAATGGCATCAATGTCGATGAGGTTTTGGCTGAATATCTAAATTACGCTGAGATTCTCAAGCCATATGTGGCGGATACTGCGCTACTACTTAACCAAGCGTTGGCATCTGGGAAGATCGTATTACTTGAAGGGTCTCAAGGCACTTTGTTGGATGTAGACCACGGTACCTATCCGTACGTAACTTCATCTAATCCAACTGCCGGTGGCGCTTGCACTGGTTCTGGTATTGGTCCGACCAAGATCGATCGCGTTATCGGAATTTTGAAAGCTTATACAACACGAGTTGGTAGTGGGCCATTTCCAACTGAGTTATTCGATGAAGATGGCGAAGCGCTACGTCGAATTGGTGGAGAGGTTGGCGTTACTACCGGACGCAATCGTAGATGTGGTTGGTTTGATGCCCCCATCGCACGTTATGCCACTCGAGTTAATGGTTTAACGGATTTCTTCTTGACGAAATTAGATGTGTTGACCGGATGGGAAAAGATCCCAGTTTGCGTGGCCTACGAAGTTGATGGAAAACGAGTCGAAGAAGTACCGGCATCTCAAACAGATTTTCATCATGCCAAACCAATCTACGAATATTTGGATGGCTGGACGGAAGATATCTCTAACTGCAAACGTTTTGAAGATCTCCCAATTAATGCCCAGAAATATGTCAAATATCTAGAGAAAATAAGTGGCGCACCGATGTCCGCAATCGGAGTTGGCCCTGGAAGAGATCAGACCATCGTCGTGAAGGAATTTATCTAGCGATGAAGGTGCTGCTAATTGGAAGCGGTGGGCGTGAACATGCCCTAGCTACTGGGTTAGCGGCAGATAGTGAAGTATCAGAGCTACATGTAGCGCCAGGTAATCCAGGAATCGGCGAAATTGCCAATCTGCATCCAATTTCTATTTCAGATAACGATGCCATCCTTGCTTTGGCAAAGTCGCTAGCAATTGATTTAGTGGTAATTGGCCCTGAATTGCCGTTGGTAAATGGTTTAGCTGACTTACTTAGAAGCGCTAATTTTGCAGTTTTTGGCCCCTCTAAGGCGGCAGCGCAACTTGAAGGATCGAAGAATTTTGCCAAGCAAGTGATGCAAGCAGCTGGCGTGCCAACTGCAAAATCTTTCACTTGTCAGAGCCAAAGCGAGATTGAAGCAGCGCTGGATCAATTTGGTGCGCCGTATGTAGTTAAAGATGATGGCTTAGCCGCTGGTAAAGGTGTGGTGGTCACCGATGATCGAGATGTGGCGCTAAAACATGCGCTCTCGTGCAAACAAGTAGTAATCGAAGAGTATCTGGATGGACCAGAGATCTCCTTATTTGGAATCTCGGATGGCAATCAGATTTTGGCGATGCAACCTGCGCAAGATTTCAAAAGGGCTTATGACAATGATGAAGGCCCAAATACTGGTGGCATGGGAGCTTATTCACCATTGCCGTGGGCGCCTAAGAACATTATCGAAGAGACACATAAAAGAGTTTTGGCACCAATGATCGCCGAGATGGCAAAACGTGGCACTCCATTTATTGGATTGCTATACGCAGGGCTGGCGCTTACCAAAGATGGAATTAGAGTTATTGAGTTCAACGCTAGATTTGGTGATCCCGAAACTCAAGTTTTAATACCAAGACTAAAAACTCCACTTGCACAATTGCTTTTGAAAGCTGCCACTGGAGATTTGAAAGATATTCAATTGCAGTGGCGTGATCAATCAGCAGTCACAGTGGTTTTAGCAGCCCCCGGGTATCCAAGCGAAGTCAAAACTGGTGATGAGATCTCACAATTATCAGAGATAGATGGAGTAAAGATCTTTCACGCTGGGACTAAATTAAATGGACCACTGGTATCTGCCGGTGGTCGGGTGCTCACAGTTACCGCAAACGGTGAAAATCTCACAAATGCCCGGAAGCTTGCCTATCAGGTGATTTCTAAAATCAAATTACGGGGATCCTTTTATCGCAATGACATAGCTTTAAATGCATCAATTGCCGAGTCGGGTAATTAACGGGCAGGTAATAGGGGAGAATGTGGCAGTGAGCGTGCTAGCTAATAGATATGCCTCAGAGGCGATGCGGCAAATCTTCTCCGCAGAGGCCAAAATAATTGCAGAGCGTGAACTCTGGCTGGCAGTGGCAAGAGCCCAAAAGAAGTTGGGCCATGAGATCTCAGATGAACAACTGGCCGCTTATGAAAAGGTAAAAGATCAAGTCGATTTAAGTTCCATCGATAATCGAGAGAAAGTTACGCGCCACGATGTGAAGGCGCGTATCGAAGAATTTAATTCGCTGGCAGGCCACGAAGTCATACATACTGGCATGACCAGCCGCGATCTAACTGAGAATATCGAAGCGTTGCAAATTCGACTTGGCCTAGAATTGGTAAGAGACAAAGTGGTGGCACTGCTTGCGCGATTAGGCGAGAAAGCTATTGAGTTCAACGAACAGCCAATTGCCGGCCGTTCTCACAATGTGCCAGCGCAGATCACCACATTAGGCAAGAGATTTGCAAATAGCGCCGAAGAACTTCTTTATGCATTCGAGCGCTTAACCTCACTGCTTGAGCGTTATCCAATGCGCGGCCTAAAAGGACCAGTTGGTACCGCACAAGACTCAATTGATCTCCTTGGATCATTTGAAAAGCACTCACATCTTGAAAGAGAGATCGCATCTCACTTAGGTTTCAATAGAGTTTTAGAATCCACAGGTCAGGTATATCCACGTTCGCTGGACTATGAAGTAATAACTACTTTGGTTCAGTTAGCGGCAGCTCCATCATCACTTGCCACCACCATTCGATTAATGGCAGGTGCTGAGTTGGTAACTGAGGGATTTAAAGCCGGACAAGTTGGATCTTCTGCGATGCCACATAAGATGAATACTCGCTCTTGCGAGCGTATCAATGGTTTAGCGGTGATTTTGCGTGGCTTTAGCGCGATGGTCGGCGAGTTATCTGGTGAGCAATGGAATGAGGGCGATGTCTCCTGCTCTGTGGTCCGCCGGGTAGCAATCGCCGATTCTTTCTATGCAATTGATGGGTTACTTGAAACCATGTTGACGGTATTAAAGGAATTTGGCGCTTTTCCAGCGGTGATCAATGCTGAATTAGAGCGCTTTTTACCATTTCTAGCGAGTACCAAGATTTTGATGGCTGCTATCAAAAAGGGCGTGGGCCGCGAAACGGCACACGAAATTATTAAGGAGCATGCCACCAAAGCAGCTTTAGCGATGCGTGATGGCGAAGCAAATCAATTGATAGATGCGCTCGCCGCCGATCCACGAATTCCCTTAAATCGTGAAGAGTTGCAATCGCTAATCAAGCATCCAATCGAATTTACCGGTGCTGCTAAATCTCAAGTTTTAAGAGTAGTTGAACGCATCGAAGCGATCACTGCCATGCATAGCGATGCTGCAAAGTATCAACCCAACGCAATTCGATGAGTGGTTTTGGATTAAAGGGCGCACCAATCGCGCCAGATATTGATGGTTGGAAACACCTACGAACTGGAAAAGTCCGCGATCTTTACATAAACGAAAAGCAGGAACTTTTGATTGTGGCCTCAGATCGGATAAGTGCATTTGATTGGGTATTGCCAACCGAAATTCCAAATAAGGGAAAGATCCTGACTCAAATCTCCCTTTTCTGGTTTGAAAAGCTCGCTGATATCGTGCCTAATCACATAATCTCAACTGAGGTCCCAATGTCAGTTAAAGATCGCGCAGTAATTGCCAAACCGTTGAAGATGTTCCCAGTCGAATGCGTTGCCAGAGGCTATCTGACAGGTTCTGGTTGGAAGGAATATCAGCAGAGCCAAAAAGTCTGTGGCAATCATTTACCAACAGGTTTACAAGAGGGCTCAAAATTACCAAATTCGATTTTCACTCCGGCAACTAAAGCAGAGCTCGGTGATCATGATGTCAATATTGATTTTGCAGCAGCATCAGAACTTGTGGGTTTGGAGAGTGCAACTGAATTAAAACGTTTGACTTTGGCGCTTTATGATCGAGCCAAAGATTATGCGGCAACACGGGAGATCATCCTGGTAGATACCAAATTCGAATTTGGATTGGATTCAAATGGAGAGATCACCCTAGGCGATGAGGTCCTCACTCCAGACTCCTCGAGATTCTGGGATTTGGCCCATAACTCCTTCGATAAGCAATTTTTGCGAGATTATTTGGCGAGTGTTTGGGATAAAGAGAGTGAACCTCCTACTATTCCGCTGGAAATCGTGGAAAAAACCGCGACCAGATATGAAGAAGCCTTCCTCAAATTAACGGGTAGTAAGTTTTCAAGCAAGAGTTCATAGAAGCACCGTAGGGTCAAGGGGGAAGCACATGGCAAAGATCATCGTCGAGGTAATGCTTAAACCTGAGATTTTGGATCCGCAGGGGCAGGCAGTGGCATCAGCGTTGCCACGTCTCGGATTTAAATTTGCCAAGAGCGTTCGCCAAGGAAAGCTATTTGAGATCGAAGTTGAAGGCGAACCTTCGATCGAAGAGATAAATAAAGCTGCTGAAATCTTGCTCTCTAATCCTGTTATCGAAAATTACACCGTAAGAGTCGAGAAATAATGCGCATTGGAGTCGTCACCTTTCCAGGCTCGCTGGATGATCGTGACGCGCAACGCGCAGTCAGGGAAGCTGGCGCTGAAGCGATTGCCTTATGGCACGCGGAAGCTTCGATTCAAAATGTTGATGCTGTGATTTTGCCCGGCGGATTCTCTTATGGGGATTATCTTCGTTGTGGCGCTATCTCACGCTTTGCTCCTGTAATGACCACAATCATCGAGAAAGCTAAGCACGGATTACCAGTCCTTGGAATTTGTAATGGATTTCAAATTCTCTGCGAATCACATCTACTACCTGGTGCGCTCACTCGAAATAAGAATTTACATTTTTACTGCCATGATCAAAAGTTAGAAATCGTAAATAATTCAACGGTTTGGACCAACTCCTTTGAAAAGGGAGAACAAATTGTGATTCCATTGAAAAACGGCGAAGGCTCTTTTCAATGCGATGATGAAACTTTAAATATGCTGGAGTCCGAAGGTCGAGTAGTTGCCAGATATGTAGGTGAAAATCCAAATGGATCCCGAAATTTGATCGCCGGCATCACCAACGACCGGGGCAACATCGTCGGATTGATGCCCCACCCAGAGCATGCGATTGAAGAACTCTGTGGACCAAGTACCGATGGCCTACCTTTCTTCACCTCGGTTTTAAAGGCAATGGTTAGATAAATGGCTTTAGATACGGTAAAAAATGCGGAGAGTAACCCCGATCAAAGCCAACCATTTTTAGAGCTGGGCTTAAAGCCCGATGAATACCAACGAATTAAGGAAATTTTAAAGCGCCGTCCAACCTCTTCGGAGTTGGCGATGTATTCGGTGATGTGGTCCGAACATTGTTCTTACAAATCTTCTAAAGTCCATTTAAAACAATTTGGAGAGAAAGCACCGAAGTCTGATGCCTTATTAGTCGGTATTGGTGAGAATGCTGGCGTGGTTGATGTAGGGCAGGGCTATGCGGTAACTTTCAAAATTGAATCACATAACCACCCCTCGTTCATCGAGCCTTATCAAGGCGCAGCGACCGGAGTTGGCGGAATTGTCCGCGATATTTTGACAATGGGCGCAAGGCCCATTGCCGTAATGGATCCACTTCGATTTGGCCCCGCAGATGCAAGCGATACCAAACGAGTCTTGCCTGGAGTGGTGGCAGGTATCGGTGGTTATGGAAATTGTTTGGGTCTACCAAATATCGGCGGCGAAGTTATTTTTGATGAGACTTATATCGGCAATCCATTGGTAAATGCCTTATGTGTTGGCGTCATGAAACATGATCAGATCAAATTAGCGAAAGCATCTGGTCCCGGAAATTTAGTGGTTTTGTATGGTGCCAAAACTGGTGGCGATGGCATCGGCGGAGTTTCAGTTCTGGCATCAGAAACTTTTGGTGAGTCTGGTCCGGCAAAGCGACCTTCAGTACAGGTGGGCGATCCCTTTGCAGAGAAGGTTTTGATCGAGTGCTCACTTGAGATCTTTGCAGCCGATCTAGTGGTGGGCATCCAAGATTTAGGTGGCGCTGGTCTATCTTGTGCAACTTCAGAATTGGCCTCTGGTGGAACAGGTGGAATGAAAGTCGAGTTAGATCGAGTGCCACTTCGTGATCCATCTCTATCTCCCGAAGAGATTCTGATGTCGGAATCTCAAGAGCGCATGTGTGCCATCGTAGAGCCGAAAAATATCGATAAATTCCTGGAAATCTGCCGAAAGTGGGAGGTCACCGCGACGGTGATCGGAGAGGTCACCGATGGGGATCGGTTGATTATCACTTGGCACGGAGAGGTAATCGTAGATGTGCCACCTAGAACCGTGGCACACGATGGTCCGGTCTATCAAAGACCATTTGCAAAACCAGAATATATTGATGAAGTTAGTAAGACAGAACTTCAAGTTCCAATGCCAACAGGTGATTCTGAAATCAAAGCGGCCTTTCTAAAATTGATTGCTGCGCCAAATATTGCAGATAAATCTTGGGTGACCAGCCAATACGATCGTTATGTTCTTGGCAATACCGTGCAGGCGCAACCAGAGGATTCTGGAATGGTGAGAATTGACGAAGAGACTAATTTGGGAGTGGCGGTATCGACCGATGCAAATGCTAATTGGTCTTATTTAAATCCCTACGAAGGAGTAAAACTGGCGCTACTTGAAGCTTGCCGAAATATCGCAACTGCTGGTGCAAAACCTTTGGCAGTTACCAATTGTTTGAACTTTGGCTCACCAGAAGATCCCGGTGTGATGTGGCAATTTGCAGAGACCGTTCGCGGACTTGCCGATGCCTGTCTAGAGATGGGTTTGCCGGTAACTGGCGGCAATGTCTCTTTTTATAATCAAACTGGTGACGTTGCAATCTTGCCAACGCCAATTATTGGAGTGCTTGGAGTTATAGATGATGTTCGCACCAGAACCCCTATGGCATACCAAGAATCAGGTTTGTCACTTTATTTAATCGGTGAAACCAAATCAGATTTTGGGGGAAGTGAATGGGCATATCTACATGGTATCCGAGGCGGCCAAGCACCAACCTCTGATCTACCCACCGCCAAGCGGTTAAATGAATTACTAGTTGCCGGTCGGACCGAAAAAGTCTTTCTTGCAGCTCACGATTTATCTCAAGGTGGTTTAGCTGCCACCCTCACTGAAATGGCCTTAAAACACCGAATTGGCGCGGAAATTTCCTTAGTAAATCCAGCTCTAGAACTCTTTAGCGAGACTCCGGGGCGCGTATTAGTCGCAGTCAAAGATGAGCAGAAGTTGATTGCACTTTGCAAGAGATTCGAAATTCAAGTCTCCAAACTTGGCGTAACTGGCGGAGATCACTTGGCAATTAATAAGATCAAAATTTATTTGACTGAGCTGGCTGATGCATACTACGGAACTTTTCCAAAGTTGTTCGGATAATAGATGAGTAAGCGCGATCAAAAGGTAATGCAAGAGGTAAAGCAGACTTTGGCGCAGTTAGTAAGTCTGGCACCAGGTCGCGCCATTGAAGTTCGAATTCCACCTTATGCAGCAGTGCAATGTGGAGCTGGTCCATCACATTCTCGCGGAACACCACCAAATGTCATAGAGATGGATGCAAATACATGGCTTGCGCTGGCATCTGGCAAGATTACTTGGAGCGCCGCGCTAGAAAGCGGTGCAATCTCCGCATCAGGAGCGCGTGCAGATCTATCTGAATATCTACCGATTAGGATTGGACAATGAGACGCCCTGATGGCAAGTTAACTCATAATCTTTTTGAAGAGGATAAAGGTCCGCAAGATGCCTGCGGAATCTTTGGAGTTTGGGCGCCAGGTGAAGAGGTTGCAAAACTTGCCTTCTATGGTTTGTATGCCTTGCAACACCGTGGCCAAGAATCTGCAGGTATTGCCACCTCAGATGGCGAACGAATCTTGGTATTTAAAGATATGGGTCTGGTTTCTCAAGTCTTCACCGAAAATGATCTAGCAAATCTAAAAGGTGGCATTGCGATCGGGCATACCCGTTACTCCACAACCGGAAGCTCTAATTGGGTCAATGCGCAACCAACTCTGCGTCCAACCAAATATGGCACGTTGGCGCTGGCTCATAACGGTAACCTCACAAATATCGGTGATTTGCTGCAGGAATTGGCCAAACATGGGGATACCGGAATTAAGGCCACTACCGATACCGAAGTGATGTCATCTTTAATTGCGTTACGCGATGAGAAGAATTTAGAGGCAAGCGCAGTAGCAGTCTTCCCGATGTTAGAGGGCGCATTCTCTCTGGTGTTCATGGACGAACACACTTTGTACGCAGCTCGTGATCGTCATGGGGTCAGACCACTAGTACTTGGAAAGCTAGAACGCGGTTGGGTTGTGGCCTCTGAAACTGCAGCTTTAGATATCGTCGGTGCGGCATTTGTCCGTGAAATCGAACCCGGAGAGTTTGTTGCAATTGATGAGAACGGAATTAGATCATTCTGTTGGCATAAACCAGATCCAAAAGGATGTCTATTTGAGTATGTCTATTTAGCAAGGCCAGATACTCAAATCGCAGGTCGCGGAGTTCATGCCACTCGCGTTGCCATCGGCGAACGTTTAGCTAAAGAGGCACCGGTAGATGCTGATTTAGTGATTCCAGTCCCCGAATCAGGAACTCCAGCTGCAATCGGTTATGCCAAAGCTTCACATATTCCCTATGGCTCGGGGTTAGTTAAGAATTCATATGTTGGTCGCACTTTTATCCAACCTTCTCAAACAATTCGCCAACTGGGAATTAGATTGAAACTAAACCCACTTCGTGAAATCGTAGAAGGAAAGAAAATAGTGGTAGTTGATGATTCGATTGTGCGTGGCAATACTCAACGTGCAATCGTCAGGATGTTGCGCGAAGCTGGTGCCCGAGAAGTACATGTTCGTATCTCTTCGCCACCAGTTAAGTGGCCGTGCTTCTACGGCATCGATTTTGCAACCCGCGCCGAATTGATCGCAAGTGGCTTAGAAGTCGAGGAGATCAAACGATCAATTGGCGCTGATTCACTTGGTTATGTATCCCTTGAGGGGCTAATTGAGGCCACCACTGTTGCGGAAAAGTCATTATGTACCGCTTGTTTTACCGGTCAATATCCGACTGCGATCCCAGAGGATATGTCCGAAGGAAAATTACGCCTGGAAGTCTTAAATGACTGATAACGCAAACGAAGCCTACAAATTAGCTGGTGTTGATATCGACGCCGGAGAACGTGCAGTCGAATTGATGAAAGCATCAATCTCTAAGACCAGGCGAAAAGAGGTGGTCAGTGAATTAGGTGGCTTTGCTGGATTATTCGATGCCTCTGCCCTTAAGAATATGACCAAGCCACTACTTGCAACTTCAACAGATGGAGTCGGAACAAAAACTGAAATTGCCCGCTGGTTAGATAAATATGACACTATCGGTGAAGATCTGGTTGCAATGGTGGTTGATGACTTGGTGGTTTGTGGTGCCGAGCCATTATTTATGACAGATTACATCGCAGTCGGCAAAGTCATTCCAGAGAAGGTAGCTGAGATTGTCTCGGGGATCGCTCGTGGTTGTGAGAAAGCTGGCACCGCGCTAGTAGGTGGAGAGACCGCAGAACACCCAGGGTTACTTGGTGAAGATGAATTTGATTTAGCGGGAGCTGCAACTGGGGTTGTAGATGAGCCAAATTTGTTAGGCGAACATCGAGTCAAAGAGGGCGATATCTTGATTGCGATGCCAGCAAGCGGTTTTCATTCAAATGGATTTTCATTGGTGCGCCACATCATAAAAAGTGCAAATTTGAATTTAGATTTTGTGGTCACCGAGTACAACAAATCAGCAGGTGAAGTTTTCTTGACTCCAACTGAAATCTACACACTTGATTGTCTAGCTTTAATCAGGGGTATGAAAGATAAGTTGCATGGATTTAGCCATATCACCGGTGGTGGAATTGCAGAGAACACCGCTCGAGTAATTCCAAGTGCATTAACTGCCGTTTACGATCGCAGCACCTGGTCGCTACCGGTTGAGATGGAGTTCCTGGGGAAGATGGGTGAACTGGCCCAACCAGATATTGAGCGAGCCTGGAATTGCGGGATTGGGATGGTGGCGATCGTGGATTCCGGTATCGCGGACCTTGCCATAAAGTCGCTGGCAGCGCGGGGAATGCAGGCCTGGCAGGCGGGCGTTATACAAAAGCGCATGGCGGGCCAAAGTGGCTCGATTTTGTTAGGCGAGTACGCCAAGCGATAACCTACGCATCTGATTAGAGAACGTTAAGGGGCTGAATATGGGCCGTGGCCGCGCAAAGGCGAAGCAGACAAAAGTCGCTCGAGACCTCAAATACGATTCACACGAAATCGATCTTCAAAAGTTAGCTGATGAATTACACGGAGAAGCAGATCGCGACTCCAAGTTGGATGATGATGACCCTTTTGCTGAGGGTAACTACATCCGTCGCGCTTAAAGATTTCAAATGCGCCCCACCCCTTATGTTGCCTCTTTAAGAATCTATGAACCGCTAGCCGCATTTGAAGCGGCAGATCGTTTGCGTTGGGAGAAGATCACACCAGAGGCGCAATTTAATTCCAAGAATCTAGAGCAGAGTGATTCCTTACAAAGAGTCGCTACTTTGCAATTACCAAATGCCAGACCAGATGGAGTTCATCTTCTAGATTTGGATGGAGAACGTTACATCTGTCCTTGGTCAACTTCAGTTCGCACCTGGGCCGCTTTAACCGAATTTAAGTCCACTATTCCATCAACGGTAGCTCCATTCTTTATCTCTAACTCCTTTGAAGAGGCGCTACAAGACAGCATTGATTTAAGTAGAAGCAAAGTTCCCCACATCATCTCTCAGACTTGGGTGATTCCACCAAGATGGTTTGCGCTATTTGAAACTCACGAACGCATCCGTGGACATAACCATGATGGCGCTTTTGTAATCTGTCGAACTTCAATCTCACGTGCTATCGGTAGAGCAAAGACCACTCATAACGCGGTGAAAAGTGCATTTGGCGAGGGGCCAGTCGAACAAGAGATCCTAGATTTAGTTGACTGGCTGGAAATGTTCCATCCAAACTCAATGGTGGAATTGGATTACGGTGGGCTTGCAAATTACCTGGAACTTGCGCTCGCCGAAGAGGGCGGCTTGGAAGCTGATGCCTCAATCGAAGATATCCAATCTTCTATCGCCGGTTTAGCGGTCGGCGATGGTGCGCTTGCAGGGCGAGGCTATGAACGGCTAGTTACCCGTTGGCGCAAGGTCTCTGCCTTCGAAGGCGCTTCTTAAGCCGGTTTTTTAATTAATTTCGATTAATTACGCTAAAACTTATTGCCAAATACTCTCTAATAAGACTAACTTCACTCCTACGCAAAGCGCACATATCGGACAGATATTGCTCTGGAATCAGAAATGGAGCTGAACATGAACGGATATACATCCGAAGTTCTGCTTACACCCTCTGAAGTTGCGGCGTTATTTAGGGTTGATCCAAAGACGGTTACCCGTTGGGCAAAAGCTGGAAAGTTGACTTCAATTAGAACTTTGGGTGGCCATCGCCGCTATCGTGAATCTGAAGTAAAAGCGTTACTAGAGACTCATCTAAAAAATAAGCCTTAGTTAGGGAAACCTAGGAAATTCAATTGCAGTATCAACTCTCGCAATACCTCTATTTAGCCCTGGCTACTTTTATCTTTGTTGGCGTAATTACGCCGTTGATGCGAAAGCTGGCGATTCGAATTGGCGCTGTTGATGCGCCGAATATGGCTCGAAAAGTTCAAACAGAACCGGTTCCGTATTTGGGCGGAGTTGCGATCGTATTTGGAGTTTTGGTCTCCACCTATTCGGTGGTAGTGATCGAAAATCGCGAGTTAGCTTTAGCATCAACAGTATTGATACCTGCAACTGCCATGGCCGTAATGGGTCTAGTCGATGACTTACGAGGATTACCACCTTGGCCAAGATTGATTTCACAGACTTTGGTAGGGGTACTTGTTGCGGCGATTCTAATTTCCACCGACACCATCGGAACTCCATCAAAGATTTTCATAGTAGATGCGCTAATTACGATCATTTGGATCGTTGGAGTTTGTAACAGCATCAACTTCTTTGACAATTTAGATGGTGGGGCAGCTGGCACCGTAGTAGTCATAGCGATTTTTACATTCTTGATCGCTTTTGATCAAGGACAACTATTAGTTGGTGCGCTCGCCATTGTCACCGCTGGTGCAACCGCCGGGTTCTTACTGTGGAATCGCCCACCTGCCAAGATCTATATGGGCGATGCCGGTGCGCTTTTTCTTGGAATTATCATCGCAGTTTTAACAATCCGCTTAGATCCAGCCATTCAACCAATGTGGAAGTCGTTAGCTATTCCACTTTTATTGATGGCAGTGCCGATTTTGGATACGACCGTTGCAGTGACCTCAAGAATTGCTCGCGGTATTAGCCCATTTACCGGCGGGCGCGATCATCTCTCGCATCGTTTGATGCGCAAAGGCCTACATCGACGAGCTGCTGCGATTTCATTATGGGGGCTAGCTGGCGTTTATGGAATTACCGCGTATGCAGTCTTCAAAGCTCAAAGCACTTCTTTGATTATCCTGGCGGCAATTACTTGGGCTGCTCTCTATCTCTTCTTTATTCGGATAGCACATACGGATTGAGATTGCAGGTAGACTACAAACATGGCCGATAACAACGACGCAAAAGCGAAGATGCTTGCCGCGCTAGAAGCGAAGAAAGCAAAACAGGGCGGTCCAAAGAACAATCAAGGCGTAGCCGGTGGCTCTAAAGTCAAAGGTGGACAGCGTTCAGGTGGTGCGCCACAGGTGCAACGCAAAGCTGGACCATCTGGCTCTGGCGCTTCGGGTTGATTTATAACTTTTGAAATTTCCTATTAAAGCTAAATTTAATTTCTTAATAATTAATCTTAAAGTTGTGGCTGGGGCCGGGATCGAACCGGCGACCTAACGATTTTCAGTCGTTCGCTCGTACCAACTGAGCTACCCAGCCATCTAGTAATTAAAGTTTTTAATAAATAAAAACCAAAAGAACTAGCGACCCAGACGGGACTTGAACCCGCGACCTCCGCCGTGACAGGGCGGCGCGCTAACCAACTGCGCTACTGGGCCTTCCAAGGCAATAACAACTCGCGAAATGAATCGCTATCTATTCATCCCCTGAATTAAATAATTAATTCAGGCAATAGATATTGCTACTGCTTCGTGCCCCCAACGGGATTCGAACCCGTGTTACCGCCGTGAAAGGGCGATGTCCTAGGCCCCTAGACGATGGGGACGTTTAAAGGCTCGCAAATCTTACCTGCCATTTACCAACCAACCAAAACCCATTATTTACCCTTGCGTGAGCGAGGTTTAGCCGCACTTTTAGCTGAAGATTTCTTTCTCTTTTCAGAACGAGTTTGAACTTTTCTTCCCTCTGGTTGCAAATGCGCTCTTCGTGCAATGCGATTTGGCTTTTGCTCGCGCTCTGGTTTTCTATTTGATTTTCTATCTGATTTTCTATTTCTAGTTTGGCTTCGACCAGGTTTACTACGTTCGCTTCTTGGTTTTGCTTCCTCTGCAACTGGAACACCTGATGGTTCTTGCGCGCCAGTGATTCGCTGCAACTCTGGGTGCATTGGATCGACCCGAGTCTCGATCATCTTTATCCCAGCCTCTTTGCCGATGCTATGAACTCGTTTGCGATTTCCGGAAGAGGCCAGTGAGACCACAGTTCCCTTGGCACCAGCACGTGCAGTCCTACCAGCGCGGTGTAGATAATCTTTATGAGTTTCCGGTGGATCGATATGTACAACCAACGAGACATCATCAACATGTATGCCACGCGCTGCCACATCTGTTGCAATCAATGCACGTTTCTTTCCAATTTTGAAAGCTTCAAGTACTCGGGTTCTCTGTTTCTGCGTGCGGCCACCATGTAGCACCCCAGCATCCACCCCTAATTTCTTGAGCTTCTCTGTCAGACGATCGGCGCCATGTTTGGTTCTTACGAAGAATATGGTCCGACCTTCACGAGATGCGATCTGTGCAATTACATCGTCTTTTACATGAGAATCAACGACTAATACGTGGTGGTCCATATCCAATTCTCGTTCGCTGCTAATTGCAATCTCGTGAGTTACTGGATTTCGCATAAATTTCTTGACTAATTTATCTACATCTCTATCCAACGTTGCACTAAAGAGTAGGCGCTGTCCGTTGCTAGGAGTAATCGCTAAAACTTCAGTTACTACTGGTAAAAAACCCATATCTGCCATCTGATCTGCCTCATCGAGAACCACAATCTCAATTGCACTTAAATCAATGGTGCCGCGCTTGATGTGATCTTGAAGTCGACCAGGTGTGGCCACCACTATCTGAGTACCTTTTTTGAGCGCATTTAATTGTGGCGGATAAGGCATGCCACCTGCCAAAACTGTTGAACGCAATCCAACTTGATCGGAGTAAATTGAAAGCACTTCTTCGATCTGCATCGCAAGTTCACGAGTTGGAGCAAGTATCAACGCCAATGGCTTATTGGGATTGGCGCGCTTGAAAGCCAACCTAGTTAATACAGTTAAACCAAAGGCCAAGGTCTTTCCAGAACCGGTCTCGCCTTTACCCAAGATATCGCGACCTGCGATGGCTTCAGGAATAGTAGCAATTTGAATCGGAAAGGGCGTTTCGATTCCTTCATTGCTAAGCGCAGTAATTAAGTTTTGGTGAACCCCAAGCGCTGCAAATGAACGCTTAATTAATTGACCACTGAACTGAAATCGAAACGGTGATGTCTTGAGTACCTAGATCTATGGTGGTGGCATCTTCCGCAGAGGCTTTAGCAACACCATAAATTGGCATTGGAACTGAAGAAGAATTCTCTACTAGAAAGTTCACTTTTCCGAGCTTCACACCCATCAACTTTGCATAGGAACTTGCCTTTGCTTTGGCGTTCGATACGGCAGCGCTACGAGCAGCTGCAGTGGCCTTTGAATTATCAATTACAAAAGGCGAAACACCTTGTAATTGCAGATTGTCTGAGCCCGCAGCCACGATCGCATCGACAACTGCGCCAGCATTGGTGGCATTTCGCACGGTAATTGAGAAAGATTGCGAAGCGCGATACCCAACTTGTACCGAACCTCTCTCTTGGGTGTAGTTATATTCGGGGTACACAGTCATAGAAGTCGTCGCAATATCCTTGGCATTGATCTTGTTTGTTGCCAGAGCTTTACGGATCGCATTGCTTGAAGTATTTGCCTTTGAAAGTGCAGATGAATTGGTGCCATCGACAACCGAAACCTGCGCCATGATCTTTACCGCATCTGGAACTACTTTCACGGTGCCTTCGGCATTTACTGTTATGTAGCGGCTTTTGGCAGTTGCGGCATTGGATGTTGGAATGGCAAGCACTGATAATGAAAGCACTGCCATGCTTACCAAGATTTTACGAAGTTTCATGGTGCTAACTTTACCTTTACTCTTAGACAATGGCCCAATCGCAGTTTGTTTCACATTGCACCACTGATGTATTAGCGCGTGCAGCGAGAGCATTAAAAGAGGGCCATTTGATAGCTTTTCCAACCGAGACCGTCTATGGACTGGGCGCTGATGCAAATAATCAATCAGCGGTATCACGAATTTATAACGTAAAAGGAAGGCCCGAGGATCATCCTTTAATCGTGCATATTGCAGATTGGCAATTAGTGGGTGAGTGGTCTGAGGAAATCCCCGATTTTGCAATCGATTTAGCAAGGGCTTTTTGGCCTGGCCCAATGACTTTGATTTTAAAGAGGTCAGAGCTTGCAAAAGACTTTATTACCGGAGGCCAAGAGACTGTAGGAATTAGAGTCCCAAATCAAACTTTGGCGCTGCAATTACTAAATGAATTTTCAAAAATTGGCGGCAAAGGCGTTGCCGCGCCTTCTGCCAATCGCTTTGGACAAGTCTCTCCAACGTCAGCCCAAGCTGTTCAAGATGAGATCGGCGCGCTCTTGGATCAAGAGGATGTAATT
>JBJTHJ010000050.1:0-1150 GCA_046094385.1 Candidatus Nanopelagicaceae bacterium | reverse complement strand
ATCCTAAGCCCCGAGCATTAGACTTCACATCTCGTTGTCCACATTGGGGGGAATTGCTTGACTGCGCTTGAAAGCAAGACCCACGACGGGTTCAAATTTGTAATTGATGCAGATAATTTCTTCACATACGCAACAGCTTTAAACGGCAAATCTTTTATTAGATCTCTGGAAATTAGATCGATTAATGATCGCATCGCAACCAATGTCACCGTACAGGTGACTTTGAACTCTCTGGGCAAGCAATTAACCGAGCCTTGGAAGTTGCAGATCGGCACTTTAGGAAACGAGACTGTTCAAGCCGAGAATTTGGCGCTTGAGTTCTACGCGGAGTTGCTCTTCCAGCAGTTTGAAACCGTTCCCGCAGAGTTGAAAGTTGAAATCTTCGAAGAGGATCAAAAAGTCACCGAAGTGATGTGGGCAATGGATCTACATAGCCCGGAAACTTGGCTCTGGAACGATGCCACAAATGAGATTCTGGCAGCTTATGTGCAACCAAATCATCCAATCATTCGCGAAGTCTTAGATGAGGCGGTGGCGATCCTAAAGCGCCAAGGGGAATTTGTAGCGCTCTCCGGTTACCAAGCTCCTCAACATGTCCGGCCAATGGTCAAAGCCATCTACCAAGCAATGGTCGATCGCGATTTAACTTATTCCAATCCACCTGCTTTTTGGGATTCACCAGGTGGTCAAAAGATCAGAAATGCACAAACTGTTTTAGAAGAAAAAGTTGGAACCTGCTTGGATACCGCCGTGCTCTTTGCCTCCTTGTTAGAGGCAGCTGGTATCTATCCGGTGATTGCGCTAATTCCAAGACATGCTTTTGTAGGTTTTTGGACTGCTGAGTACTTCTTAGAACAGCCGCAATTTCCACAATGGACTGAAACTAAGATCACAGAGGTAATGAATGCCGTAGATAGCGGTTATATAGAACTCTTTGAAACTACCAGCATTTGCAAAGGCCAATCGCAACTTCCATACGAGAAAGCTCTGCAAGAGAGCCATGCTCGACTCTCTTCGGTCAGCGCGTTGGGTATCAAAGCCGATGAAAGCACGTTGCTAAATATTGTCAGCTGTCGAATGATGCGTCCTCGCCCGATTCGACCGCTTCCGGCAATCTTCAAGAGTCCAGATGGCACCGTGCAACGAATTG
>JBJTHJ010000049.1:0-2100 GCA_046094385.1 Candidatus Nanopelagicaceae bacterium | reverse complement strand
CTTGGGAGGCGTCGATGACTTGGAATCGCGCTTTTGAATTGCTCGATAATTTTTTGGATCTGCCATCTGATTTGGTTCGCCAATTGATGCGAGAAATCTTGGAAGGTCGCGCCGAGAAAGAGGACCTCAAGCGGTTTCTGCTTGCTTTGAAAGAGAAGGGTGAAACCTCTGACGAAGTAGGCGCAATGGTGGCAGAGATGTATGAACACTCAGCGCCTATTACTATCACAGAGCGCGCTGTAGACATCGTGGGAACTGGTGGAGATCAAGCCAACACCATCAATATCTCAACTATGTCCGCCATTGTGGCTGCGGCCGCAGGCGCGGTAGTTGTCAAACATGGCAATCGCGCCGCCTCTTCAAAATCAGGTTCGGCAGATTTGCTTGAAGCACTTGGGGTTGCGATCAATTTGGATGGCCAATTGGTAGCTCAATGTGTAGCAGAGTTAAGAATTGGATTCTGCTTTGCCCCTAATTTCCATCCTGCGATGCGCCATGCTGCACCAGCGCGAAAGGAGCTTGGCGTTCCTACCGTTTTTAATATCTTGGGGCCACTTGCCAATCCCGCTAAACCAAAATCAGCGGCGATCGGTGTCGCAAATGATCGGATGCACCTGGTTATGGCCCAAGTTCTAGGTGACCGCGGCGTTGATGGCTTTGTCTTTCGCGGCGATGATGGTTTAGATGAATTGACGCTAACTACTACCACTCAAGTTTTGACTATAGGCAATGGAGAGATTGAATCAGGCTTGATAGATCCACCTAATTTTGGAATTTCTTACTCACCGATAGAGAAGTTGGTAGGTGGGGATGCCAATCAGAATGCCGAAATCGCACTCTCGGTATTTAAGGGTGAAGTGGGAGCGCCTCGTGATGCGGTCATTCTTAATTCAGCGGCCGCTATCGCCGCTTATAACAATGATGCTGAGTTGGATTTACAGACTAGATTTGTCGAAGCGATTGTTGAAGCCAAGGCAGCGATAGATTCTGGAGCTGCTTTAGACTTATTAAATCGATGGGTGAAGCTAACTCAAGCCATCGCTAAATCGTAATTACTAATCTTAGAAATTTGCGAATTTGGACCGAAGGTAGCCATGGCGTATTGGCCAACAAGCTCTACCAATCTGACGCCTTCGGAATCTAAGTAATTGAGTAACAACTGCACCTCTTCGTGATTAACCTGCTGTAAAAATCCATCATCGGGCACTTGCTCGGAGATCAACTTTAAATTGCTCAATGCAGTGGCCACTGAGGTCGTGGCGTTTGAGGTGCAAGTGGCAGCCAGTTTCCCAAATTTGATGCTGGCAAATTCGAAGTAGTCTCCGATGGGTTTGGCAACTATCAGCGTTGGGATATTTGCAATAGATGCAAGTCGTTCAGTCCTAGAAGCTGCCCGAAGCAGATGCGCGTAACGATCTCGAACCTCGATTGCCTCTTCAAAACGTTCGGAGATAGCCAATTGGGACATCTTTAAATTTGAGCTTTCGCTTAACTCTCGGAAATCGACCTCGAGGAAATACTTAAACTTAGCGACGATTTCATGGTAATTAGCTAAGGATTGATTGCCAATGCAAGGTGCTCCACATTTATTGATCTCAAAGAGGATGCATGGGGAGGCGTTCTTCATTGATCGATCCGTGATTCTGGGCTTGCATTGACGAAGTGGAAGCTGCTCGTGAATCGCAGCTAGCGCGCCTTCAATAGCTGCGCCACCACTGATCGGTCCGATCGCTCCAGATGAACTCTTCGGCGCACCCTTAGAGATGATCAAACGTGGAAAATTCTCATCGGTCAATTTGATCCAAGCAACTCGCTCTGGAAATCTAGATCGACGGTTATAACGAGGCTTAGCACCCTGGATTAGACGAAGTTCACGTACGGCAGCTTCGAGGGCGGTAGGGGTAACTATGTAATCAATTCGCTCGGTCAATGCAATCATCTCGCGGATGCGCTTTCTGGTCTCTGCGGAGGTGAAATAGGTACGAACTCTGGAGCGCAGATTCTTTGAGGTACCCACATAAAGCGCTTCGCCTTTTGCATCTTTAAAGATGTAAACACCTGGCGATGCTGGAATATTTTGCGCTAGGTGCTTTTTGGCAG
>JBJTHJ010000048.1:0-12375 GCA_046094385.1 Candidatus Nanopelagicaceae bacterium | reverse complement strand
ATCCAATTGTGACTTTATATGATTTATTAAGAAAAAATATTAATTTTATGCAATCTATGCTTTATGTATTGGCTCAAATCTTGGGTGCAATTGCCGGCACAATCTCAGCTAATTTGATGTTTAATTCTGGTGCAACCCAGCTCTCTACAAATGATCGATATAGCTCAGGTTCATTCATAGGGGAAGTATTGGCAACTTTCGGGCTGATCATGGTTATTTCTTTGAAACCAAATAAAGCAGCCTTCCTAGTTCCGGCTTGGATTGGTTCGGCATACTTCTTCACCTCTTCCACTGCTTTTGCAAACCCAGCTGTCACGCTTGGACGTATTTTTACAGATTCATTTGCAGGGATATCAATATCTTCGGTTCTGCCATTTATAGCCGCTCAGTTACTTGGGATGTTATTGATGCTCTTGATTAGAGATAGATTGACTGAGAGCAACTCATAGTGGAGAAGAAAACAGTCCTTTTTGTCTGCGTACACAATGCAGGTCGTTCACAGATGGCAGCAGGCTATATGCAAGCTCTATCTGGCGGGAAGATAAGAGTGCTTTCTGCGGGTTCTGCACCAAAAGATTCCATTAATCCATTGGCAATTCAAGTAATGGCTGAAGATGGAATTGATATCGCAGATAATCAACCTAAGGTATTAACCAATGAGGCAGTCCAGGAGTCGGATGTCGTAATCACTATGGGGTGTGGAGATACTTGTCCTTTTTATCCTGGCAAGAGATATGAAGATTGGGTTTTAGATGATCCTGCAGGGCAGAACATTGATAAAGTCAGGATTATCAGAGATCAGATTAGAGCCAAAGTCGAACAGCTTTTAATTGAGATTATCTAGAATTTAAAGACCGTCAATATTGCAGCGATTAAATGAGAGATAAAAGCCGCTGCGGTAAGTGCATGAAAAAGTTCGTGAAAGCCAAACCAATTGACGTTGAAATTGGGCTTCTTTAGCGCATAGACGATGCCACCGGCGGTGTAGAAGAGACCACCCAGCAGAATAAGTAGAAAGACCAATACCCCACCACTTTTATAGAAGGTAGGGACATAAACTAAAGCTGCCCAACCTAGAAGAATGTAGGCCGCTACATATAGAGAACGTGGGGCTTTAAGCCAGACAATTCTTAAGAAAGCAGTGGTAAGCGCGCCTATCCATACCGCCGCCAAGAGCATATTTCGTTGCGATGGACCAAGTAGAAATACTGCAAAAGGTGTGTAGGTTCCGGCGATCAAAATTGGAATATTTGCATGATCAATACGCCGCCAAAGTCCGCGATATTTATCGCTCCACTTCACACGGTGGTAAAGCGCGCTACAGGTAAATAAAGTCACGGCAGTTAAAGTAAATATGCCTAACGTGATTCGGCCTCGAAGTTCCGAAGCGGCGGAGATCATCACAAGGCCTGCCACCAAAGAGATAGGCGACATCACCAGATGGATTACACCGCGTAACTTTGGCTTAGCAAGTCCCGCTGAGCTTTGATTCATATCTTGAATTTTCGAATTATTTGATTCGCAATGAATTGGTGACTACAAATAAGCTAGAGAGCGCCATTGCGGCTGCGCCATACATAGGACTTAATAATCCAAGCGCTGCGATCGGAATACCAATAACGTTATAGATCAAAGCCCAACCTAAATTGCCACGAATGGTGCTTAAGGTTTTCTTCGATAGATCAAGGGCATCGGTGACAGATTTAAGCGCTGGGTTGGTTAAGGTGATATCAGCAGTTGCAATTGCAGTATCAGTGCCAGTTCCCATGGCCATAGATAGATCCGCAGCTGCCAGTGCGGCCGCATCATTGACACCATCACCAATCATCAATACATGCTTACCTTCAGCCTGCAGGCTCTTGATATGTTCGATCTTTGCTTCTGGCGATGCATTGGCAATCACATGATTTTCATGGATTCCTGCTTGGTGTGCGGTATTCATGGCCACATCAGAATGGTCTCCGGTAAGTAGCCAGACATTAATTCCTCGAGCATTTAAGATCGAAACCGTGCTCTGCGCATCTGTCTTTAACGCATCACCAACTGCAAATACCGCAAGCGCGACGCCCTCCCATGCCAGAACCGATACTGATAGACCTTCTGCTTCGAACTCGGCAATCGCTTTGGCGATCTTGGGATGAAAGGCCATTGATGAATGGGCAACTGCAGCAGGAGAACCGATTATCACCACTGCGTTCTGATCGGCAATCTTGATGCGACCGGCAGCACCTGCGCCAGGAGTGATTTGAAATTCAGTAACTGAAAGTGGTCGTTCGATCTTTGCATAACGCACAATCGCTTCGGCGATTGGATGATTATTCTGTGATTCGATGGCTGCAGCTGATTCAATGATTGATTTTTCAGTAGCGATGCTCTGCCAAGTGCTACCAAGAACGTTAGCGGCTTCAGGGACGATTACCGCATGAGCCACCTTCATCACTCCAGTAGTCAATGTGCCAGTTTTATCTAGTACTACATCGGTGACCGTACGCGCAGTTTCAAGTGCAGAGGGCTTACGAAGCACGATGCCTCGTTGTGCGCCGCGACCGGATGCGACTAATAGCGCAACCGGAGTTGCAAGGCCCAGTGCGCATGGACAAGCGATAACCAATACTGCAACTGCGATTTCGATGGACCTGGCGATTGATTCACCATTGGTGAACCTCCAAAATATAAAGGTTGCAATAGCTAGCAGGGTGACTGCAGGTACAAACACTGCGGAGATTCGATCTGCCAATCTTTGAATCGGCGCTTTCTCGCCTTGTGCGCTAATTACCATCGCAGTAATTCGGGAAAATTCAGTATCTTTACCGACTCTGGTTGCACGAACTTCCAAACGACCATTCTTATTTACAGTTGCGCCGATCACTCGATCCCCAGGTGCGACTTCAACTGGGACGGATTCTCCGGTAATCAAAGAGTTATCAATGCTCGAAGTCCCAGAGACCACTACGCCATCTGTGGCCACTCTCTGACCTGGATTTACGATGAAGATATCGCCAATCTCTAACTGCTCAACTGGAATTAAAAGTGGCAAACCACCACGCTTTACGGTCACATCTTTCGTTGAGATCTTCAATAGTTCAGATAGCGCATTGCTTGCACTTCGTTTAGCTCTTGATTCCAAATAACGACCTAGAATCACCAGCGTTACGATCGATGCTGCGACTTCGGTGTAGACATAATCTAAATCCCAGAGTGCGGCGTATACCGACCAAGAGAATGCGGTTATTGATCCAAGTGAGATCAGGTTATCCATGGTGGGATGGAGGAAATTGCGGATAGCTGCCCGGTGGATGGGGTAGGCGACAATCAAAACTACGGGCGCGCTTAGGATCACAAGCGCGATATGTACCAATTGGTGAAAGCTCATTGTTGGTAGCTGCAAATCAAGCAGATCAATCATCTGTAGTAGCCAATTGCCAAAGCGCATTTGTAGATCCATGAACATGGAGAAAATCGCAATCGGGATGGTGAAAATCAATGCAAAAACAAGCGCTACCGCAGATTTTTTGCTGTGTAATGTGATCGCCTCGTTGTCGCCGATCTCTTTACCTTTATAACCAGCGGCTTCAATCTGCTTTTCGATATCTTTTCCAGATATCTCAGCTGGCGCTAAAACATGGGCAGTCTCTGCAGCGAAGTTAACTGTGGCCATGACGCCAGGCATCGAATTTAGCGAACGTTCGACTGAGTTAACACAGGCATTGCAGGTCATCCCAGTTACTTTGAAAGTTCTAGGCTCCAGAGCAGAATTGCTGATCTCTTTGCTAGTTTCCTTACTAGTTTCCTTACTAGTTTCTTTATTCATGTTAGCCATTTAATCGCTTCACTACTTCATCTTTTAGTAAACCATTTGTAGATAACCCGCTCTTACCAAAAGGCCCGGCCACCCCTGCTAAATCTGAGAATGTACCGCCAGCCTCTCGCACCACGATATCCAAAGGCGCCATATCCCATAGAGCTAGAGATGGTTCGATTGCGATATCCATAACCCCTTCTGCGACCAAAACATGTGACCAGAAATCACCAACTGCTCGAGTACGCCAAGCGTCATTGAATATCGATTGAAATCCGGTAGCTCGCTCCGCAAAACCGATAAAGTCAGAGTAGCCAAGGTGGGCATCTTTGATTTGATTTACTTTAGAGACATTAATCTTTCTAGGTTCACCTTTTTTTACATCATGTTTGGAATCAAAAGTTGTGAATGCCCCGCCACCTTTTGTGGCAAACCAAGTTCTAGCTAAAGCTGGAGCCGAAACAAGTCCGACTACAACTTCATGGCTCTCGTTGCCATCTACTTGGCTGACTTCAATTAATGCAATCAAAGTGGACCAAACAGGTAGACCTCTTAAGAATGATTTGGTGCCATCAATTGGATCAATAACCCAATACCTATTCTTACCCGAGATATCGGAGCCGAATTCTTCGCCAAGAATCCCATCTTCAGGTCGCTCAGTTTCAAGTACTTCTCGAATCGCCCGCTCGGTCGCTTTATCAGCATCAGTCACCGGAGTGGAGTCGGGCTTGGTTTCGATCACTAAATCCTGTGCCATAAAGCGCGACATGGAGACCGCCGCAGCGCGATCACCGATTCGTCGAACTAATTCGAGATCTGCGCGGTATTTATCGCTTGCGAAGCTAGCCATCTCCTTATTCTAGCCCTGCGGCAAGCAGGTTACGTAAACTCGTTACTCGCGCTACGCGTTCAGGAATTTCAATTCCCTCCGGTGCCATCCAGGAATTCAAAGCGCAATCTGCTTCATTGTGTGAGCAATTCGTCATGCATGAATTTGTGATTTCCAATAAATCATCGAAAGCTGCCACGATTTTTGAAGTATCTAGATGTGAAAGGCCAAATGCCCGAACACCTGGCGTATCTATGAGCCAACTATTTGCAGATGCAGTTTGATTTGGAAAATCCTTTAGGGCAACTGCATATGCCGAAGATGAAGTATGTCTACCTCTACCAGTTACATCGTTGACATCACCTGTAGAACGATCTGCATCAGTTAAACGATTTAATAGGGTTGATTTTCCAACTCCGGAATGGCCTACCATCACCGAAACTTTTCCGTTTAATTTGGCATGAAGAGCATCTAAATTGCCATCTTTTTCTACTGCAAATGCAGTAACTCCGATCGATTGATACTCGCTCATAAATTCTGGTGGGGCTGCCAAATCACATTTGGTGATGACCAAGATCGGTTCGATATCTTCGGTAAAGGCGCTGACTAAGAAGCGATCAATCAAACCTCGGCGGGGTTCTGGATTTGTAACAGCTACCACGATTACTAATTGATCTATATTTGCGGCAATCGTCCGCTCAAATTGCGCAGCATCATCGACTGTTCTAACTAACACGGTCTTGCGCTCTTCGATCCCAACAATTCGCGCCAATGATCCATCTGCGCCACTGGTATCTCCCACCAATCGCACATGATCACCAACCACCACTGACTTTGGACCTAGCTCGCGCGCTTTCATGGCCAGCACTTCGGTTCCATCAGGCAAGACGCAGGTAGTTCTTCCACGATCAACGGTGATCACAAATGCATTAACAGCATCTTCGTGAGTTGGACGATCTTTAGTCCTAGGTTTGGTGCGACGACTAGGTCGAATCCGTACATCTGATTCGTCGTAATCGCGTCTGGCCATTTAAATATTCTCGCTCTGGATCAATTTCTCTGACTTAAAAGGCTATTCCAAAGCCCTGGAAAATCAGTGATGGTCTTTCTAGTGGTGGCAATATTCTCAACATCGATGCCATCTACTACCAATCCGATGGTGGCACCAGCGGTTGCTAGGCGATGATCATCGTAGGTATGAAAGATGCCAGCATGTAATGGCTTTGGATTGATGCGAAGAGCAGTGGCCTCTTCAACTACCTCGCTACCTAGAGCGTTTAATTCGGTGCGTAGCGCTTTCAAACGATCAGTCTCATGAAGGCGCAAATGGCCAATTCCGTGTAGATAAGAAGGTGAAGTGGCTAAAGCTGAAAGTGCAGCAATAGCTGGAGTCAGCTCTCCAACTTCATGTAAATCAATATCAATTCCTTTGATCTCTGCTCCGCCAGTGATCTTTAAGCCAGATCTATTCGGTTCGCCATCAATATCAACAAATTCAATGGTGGCACCCATTTTGCTTAAAATTTCTCTTAAGTGATCACCGGGTTGAGTGGTTCTCTTTGGCCAATCTAAAATTGTCACTGAGCCACCGCAGACCATGGCAATCGACATAAATGGTGCAGCGTTTGAAAGATCCGGTTCGATTACAAGTTCCTGCGCTTGTAGCGCTCCAGGCTCTACTCTCCAAGTATTTGAACTCTTATCAACATGCACCGTGGCCCCAAAGTCGCGCAACATCTGAACCGTCATCTCAATATGCGGCATCGAAGGAAGTGCGCCACCAACATGCTTTGCAGTGATTCCAAGTTCAGTGCTTGGTCCAATTAGGAGCAATGCAGAGAGAAATTGGGAAGAGGCGCTAGCGTCAATATTGATCTCGCCACCACGAATTTTTCCGTTACCAGATTTATAACCTTGATTTAGAAGGGTAAGTGGCAATGAGTATCGACCGCCGTGATCAACAGAGATTCCTAATTCCTCTAGCGCTTTGATTACCGGACCCAATGGCCTTTCATGTGAACGTGGGTCTCCATCAAATGAGATCGGGCCATCGGCAAGTGCGGCAAGTGGCGGCAGAAAGCGCATCACTGTTCCGGCATTTCCCACATCAATCTTTGCCGGCCCTTTTAGCGGGCCGCCAGTAACTTCAAAACTTGATTCGGCTTCTTTAATCGTGATGCCGAGTGCGCGTAAACCGGCCACCATCAATTCGGAGTCACGTGAGATTAGTGGCTTATGTAATTTGGTGGTGCCTTGAGCTTGTGCAGCCAGAATCAAGGCGCGGTTGGTAACGGATTTCGAACCAGGAATTGCTACCTGAACTTCAACTGGTTTCTTGCCACGATATGGCGCACGCCAAAGAGCTTGATTATGTTCGAGTGAACTTGAAGAAACCATATGGGAAATTCTATCGTGATTTCTCATTCGCTCGAATTTGGTTTATTCACTCAAATCTTCACTAGATATCATTGCTTTATGTGTGGACGTTATGCGCAGACTCAAGAGATGCGTGATCTAGTTGAGGAATTTGCAGTAACTGGCAAATTCCCAGATAACGCCCTGCCTGCAAGTTGGAATATCGCACCAACCAAAGAGATCTATATCGTCAGAAATAGCTCAGACAATCAACGCGAGCTAGCAATCGTTTCTTGGGGAATGATCGGCCATTGGTTGAAAGATGAAAATGAAGCTCGCGCTAGCCAATCACGAGCAATCAATGCCAGATCTGAATCGATATTTGAAAAGCCCACCTTTAGAGATTCATTCAAATCTCGTCGTTGTTTGATTCCGGCAGATGGTTACTACGAATGGGCAACCGAGTTAGGTAAATATAAAACCAAACAACCTTTCTATATAACTAGTGATGATGGACATCCACTTTCGATTGCTGGTATTTGGAACACTTGGCGAGCGCCATCAGGAAAAGTGGTTGAGAGCGCATCGATTATCACCAGAGAGGCAGTTGGAGATTTGGCCAAGATCCACCATCGCATGCCATTGATGATGCCGCGAGATAGATGGGGTGATTGGTTAGATATCGGCGAACATTCAACTCATGAATTAATTGATTTGATGAAAGTAGCAGCTCCGGATGCGCACCTTCATTCAATTCCGGTAAGCGATGCGGTCAATAAGGTGGCCAATGACGGTCCAGAACTGGTAATCCCGATAACCATTGCTGAGCCAGAAACGCTCTTCTGATTTGGGTCAGGAATATTCAACAGTCTTGGTGGGTTGAAGAGAGGCGATGGTCACAGATAACGAGCTTCAGCGCTCCAGGCGGAAGGCCGCCAAGAGCGTTCTCGAAGCCTTGCCAGTACTCTTGTCTCAAATGGCATCCAAAGAACTAGTCAAAGAAGAGAGCGCAGCCGATCGCAATGCGCGCTTTGAACGCGATGCCATGCAATTTGCTGATCAACTATATGCAGCAGCACTTCGTTATACCAGGAATCCTGATGATGCCAAAGATTTGGTACAAGATACATACTTAAAAGCCTTCTCCTCTTTTCATCAATTCGAAGAGGGAACCAATTTAAAGGCATGGTTGTATCGAGTTCTCACCACTACTTTTATCAATAATTATCGTAAAGCGCAGCGCCAACCACAATTAACTGCAGATCCTGATGTCGAAGATTGGCAGCTATATAAATCTGCTTCACATACTCCAGATCAAGGAAAGTCCGCTGAGATCACTGCGCTTGAAAACCTGCCGGATTCCGATATCAAAAGAGCGCTCCAAGAGATTCCAGAAGAGTTTCGGATGGCGGTCTATCTTGCCGATGTCGAAGGTTTTTCATATAAAGAGATTGCAGAGATCGTAGGAGTTCCAGCCGGAACTGTGATGTCTCGCCTTCATCGCGGCCGCAAACAGCTGCGTGAAAAATTGACTGACTATGCACGTGAACTTGGTTATGTGAAGGATGGTGAGAAATGAGCCACGAACTTCCTTGCGATCAAGTCAAGAATGCGCTGCTACTACTCTCTGACGGCCCACAATTCTTCGAAGAGAATAATCTGGATCCTTCATCCGTGGATCGCCATTTGGCGCATTGCCCTCAATGCAAATTAGAGGTCGAAACCGAGAAGATCGCCCACGAATTCATGCGCACCCTTTTGCAGCGAACCTGTTGCGAGAAAGCCCCAGAATCGCTCATCGATTCAATACACGAGCAGATTCAACAGGCAATTTGGCGCGAGAATTCACCACAAGTGGTTACCGAATTTCGAATGAGCCAGGTTTCGATCGAAATCGACGAGTTTGGCCAAGTGGTGCAACGCGAAATTCACATTGAATCGACCCAAGAATTCCACGATCCAGAGAAAAGTTAAGTTATAAATAGGGCGTGAGTACCGCCCAAGTTAACGAGAACCCCCATAGCTTTGTTGGCGCGCTCGGATTTGCCACTATGACGGTACGCCCTGGCGATACTGCAGCTGCAAATGGAATTGGTGATTTAACGGTAGTAAACAATTCGGTCTTAGTTTCTTTGATGGAATCTGCCGCGATTGCTGCGATTAATGAGTTCTTTGAAACCGGAATCTCGACTATTGCAACTGCGATGGAATTGAGCTTTGCAACCAGCGCAGCAATTGGCGCAGAGTTACAGGCAAGTGCAGAGTGCATTGCGCAAGATGGCAATGATTTAGATTTCAATGTAGAAATCTATGAAGGAGAACGCTTGGTAGCGCAATCAACTCAGCGCCGTCAGATCGTAGATCGCGTGACTTTCTTAGCTCGCACCGCAGCGCAGAGTCTCTTCGAAGCCAAATAAACTAATGTAAAAAGACTCCTAGAAAGCTGAACTTGGAAAAGGCCTGACTAACAAAACTTTAAATCAAGTTTCACTATCTGGTCAGAGCTTTTCCTCCGTTCACTTTCTTCGGAGTCTTTAAACCTGTGAGTTTTACTTCTTGGTGGCCCAGAAGATCTCTGCGATCTCGTCGATCTTTGCAATCAACTTATCTGCAACCGCAACATCTTGGGTGCCTTTGGTGCCAGCTGCGCCTGCAAGCTTGGTGGCTTCGTTAAAGAGCGCGTGCAACTGTGGATAAGCCTCAAAGTGATTTGGCTTGAAGTAATCAGTCCAAAGTACCCAAAGGTGTTCCTTGACTTGGTGTGAACGCTCTTCTTTGATTGCAACCGAGCGTGACTTGAAATCTGGATCGCTTGAGGCTGCATACTTTTCCATGCAAGCCTTAACTGAAAGCGCTTCGATACGAGCTTGTGCTGGATCGTAAACGCCACAAGGTAGATCGCAATGTGCCTTAACAACCTTCATTTTTTATCTCCAATTCAGAGTTATGTTTAAGCCTTAACACCCGTAACCAAGTAGATATTCCTGGTTACCCTATTTTGCTTCTGGTGTTTAGGCTTAGGCTGCAAAGGTTACTCGGGAAGGTTTAAATGCGCATCTTCGGCTTTGAAGTGGTAAAGGTAAGCGGTAATTCGATGCTGCCGACCTTTGCACCCGGGGATCGAGTCTTAGTTAAGTACCGTACTTCAGATTTGCAACCGATATACACCGGCGAGGTGGTGTTAATCGAACGTGAAGGTGAATTGATGTTGAAGCGAATCGTGCGCTACGAAATCGGCGGCCATACTGGTCAAGGCATGGTTACCGTTGAAGGAGATAACAAAGAAGAATCGATTGACTCAAGACACTGGGGAGCGATTCCTTCGAGGTTTGTTAAAGCCAGAGTCATTAAAAAGTTAATGTAGAAAGTTAATTTAGAAAGTTAATTTAATTAGCGAGTAAAGGCTTCCTGCATCAGAGCTTTCTGCTCATCTTCATGCAGGTGATGATTTCCAGTTGCAGGCGAAGCAGTTGCACGGCGAGATACGCGACGAAGTGAACGGCCACCAAATCCAACTCCGCCAAATTCTTCAGCGGTGCGAAGCGCTACGAATGACCATGGACCTTGATTTGCCGGTTCATCTTGCACCCAAAGCAGCGTCGCATTTGGATGCTTCGCTGCGATCGCTGCCATCTCCGCTGCCGGAAGTGGATATAGCAATTCCACTCGCACAATCGCAGTTGATGATTCTTGTAGCTTCTCGCGCTCGGCAATCAAATCGTAATAGACACGACCAGAGCAGAAGATCAAACGTGATGCATTATGCACTTGCGGATCATCGATTACTTTCTGGAAAGTACTATTTGTGAAATCTTCAACTTTTGAAGTTGCTGCCTTCAAACGAAGTAGCGATTTAGGAGAGAAGTAGACCATCGGACGTTTTGCCGGATTTTTGATATGCCAACGCATCACATGGAAGAACTGTGCTGGGGTAGTTGGCTGTACTACGGTCATGTTCTGCTCTGCGCACAGCTGTAAGAAACGCTCGATACGAGCAGATGAATGATCTGGACCTTGTCCTTCATATCCATGCGGCAATGCCAAAACCACAGATGATCGCTCGCCCCACTTCTGCAAAGCTGACGATACGAATTCATCCACAATGGTCTGCGCACCATTTGTGAAATCACCAAATTGTGCTTCCCAAACCACTAGCGCTTCTGGACGAATCGTTGAGTAACCGTATTCAAATCCCATCGCAGCAAATTCAGAGAGCAGTGAATCAACTACGAAGAATTGGGAATCAGAGTTGGTTAGCGCACGAAGCGGGGTCCATTCATTGCCATTCTCTTTATCAATAACCACTGCATGGCGATGGCTGAAGGTGCCACGACGCGCATCTTGTCCCGCGATTCGAACTGGATGTCCTTCAAGTAGTAATGAACCGTAAGTGATGGTCTCGCCCATACCCCAATCGATCGCGCCATCTCTAACCATCTCAACACGTTTCTGTAGTTGTGGCAAAAGTTTTGGATGAACTGTGAAACCTTCGGGAACTGCTACCTGTGTTGCCGCGATCTGATTGATCGCATCTACGCTTATGGCAGTGGCATTATCTTGCGGTTCAGCGGTCTTTGGAATCTGCCAATTAGGAGATTCGGGTTCGACATTATGAACGGCTGCAAAGATCGCTTCCAATTCAGCTTGGAATTGCTTTGAGATGGCTTCATTCTCTTCGGCGGTGATGTCGCCACGACCTACCAACGCCTCGGCGTAAAGCGCACGAGTGGTGCGCTTAGCATCGATTAATTTATACATCTGTGGCTGGGTGAAACTTGGCTCATCACCTTCGTTATGACCGCGACGGCGATAGCAAACAAGATCGATAACTACATCTTTATTGAATTTTTGGCGATATTCGAAGGCCCAACGAGCAACACGTACGGCAGCTTCAGGATCGTCGCCATTTACATGGAAGACCGGGGCATTGATCATCTTTGCAATATCACTGGCATAGCGAGCAGTTCTAGATGCATTTGGCGAAGTGGTAAATCCAACTTGATTGTTAACAACCACATGGACAGTTCCACCAACGCGATATCCGCTTAATTGACCCATCTGCAAGGTCTCCATATTCACACCTTGACCTGCAAATGAGGCATCACCATGTAACAAAATCGGCATTACGCTAAAGGCATTCTTGATATTTAACTTATCTTGTTTTGCGCGAACGATTCCTTCGAGAACTGGATTAACAGCCTCCAAATGAGAGGGATTGGCAGCCAAGTAGATCTTGGTGGTGGCACCTGACTTTGCTTTAAAGACACCTTCATTGCCTAAGTGATACTTAACATCGCCAGAACCTTGAACTTGGTTATCTTGGTAGTGTCCTAGGACACTACCAAGATAACCAAGTTCAAGGTTCTGGCGATGTTAAGTATCACTTAGGCAA
>JBJTHJ010000047.1:0-5359 GCA_046094385.1 Candidatus Nanopelagicaceae bacterium | reverse complement strand
TAGTAAGACCGAACAACAGACAGTTGCCGTAGGTCTTGGCACGCTACTTAGTGATCCATATTCCAAGAACTGGGCGATGTTCTGTGCTGGTGCAATCATCGCTGCCACTCCAATCGTTGCGCTATTTATTTCCTTGCAGCGCTACATTGTCTCTGGCTTAACAGGTGGCGCAGTTAAGGGTTAAGAGTTTTTTCATTGAGGCTTGAAAGTCAACTACCTCGTTTGCCAGAACTCCGTCTTGAGATTTCGCGCTGTACTTCACGTTCTGATTGCTTCTCAAGCAATGCCTGGCGTTTGTCATGGCCTTTCTTGCCATGAGCTAGCGCAATCTCAACTTTAACTTTCCCATCTTTAAAATATATAGAGAGCGGAATCAAGGTATTGCCGCCTTGCTTTAACTTTCCAGCTAACTTATTGATTTCGGCTCGATGCATTAAGAGTTTACGATCTCTACGCGGTGTGTGATTAGTCCATGAACCTTCGTTGTATTCAGGAATATGAACCCCATGAAGCCATAGTTCGCCATCAATGATCATGGCAAAGCCATCGGTTAAAGAGGCGCGACCTAGACGAAGGGATTTCACTTCGGTGCCTTGCAAGACCACTCCACACTCGAAAATTTCGTCGACAAAATAGTCATGCCGCCCCTTTTTGTTCTGGGCGATGACTTTCTTGCCGGTTTCTTTAACCATAATGGCTAAGGGTATCAAGGTTGTTGGATATGAATTATCCAAATAGCAACTATTCATATATCAACTATTCATATAGCAACTATCCCTATATCAAATATTGCGTGCGTAGCTATCTCAACTTAACTCCAAAAAGATATAAGCCTTTATCCTTTTCATTCAAAGTTGTAATTGCTGACTCTACAGTTGCATCAGACCTACCTGTAAAAGGTATGACAAATGGTAATTTAACGATAGCCGAAGTCCTTAAATTTACAGCATCATAATTACACTGATAGTTATCGATGCTAGTTTTATTGATCTGAAGAGTCTTCATACTACTTAAGCTCGATTGCCATACGCGAAACTCTTCATATACAGCTGCTCTGCCTGATTCACAATCTATAGGAATTCGATTATCCATATACTTGCCAGACGTTACTACGCCCGCAAGCGAGGTAAGAATCGTGTGCTTACCCGAGTAATAAGATTTTTCATCCAGGTTATGCACCGCCCGCATCGCTGCTGCTTCAGTCACATTATCAAGGGATCTCTTGGCACTCGCCACTACCGCTACATTGGTAATAATTGCTAACGACAATAGAGAGATTAAAAACAACGCAATTATCAGTATAGAGATTGACCCATCTTCCTTGCCAATCAAATTAATTAACCTTAATTTATCGGAGCTAAAACTGCGCTTCACATTTGTAGCTAAAGCACCCCGCTCAGTCCATTTAAGTTGATTACCTACTCGATGATTCAGAATTAACACTTAGAGATCCACTTGAAAATTTGGCAAACCAGGTATCCCTATGCCATTCCATTGCCAAGGAGAAATAGATTCCTCAGCTTCAGCGGTGACAACGCGCTTCAAATTAGCCATATGAGCTGTTAGCTTTGCTCGTATGCGACCGCCGGGAGAAAGGCATGGCATTTTCGAACATTGAAAATCTAGCTCCAGTGAATCTATCTCTGAAGGGGTCAGGCCCATAGCCCTTGCACTTGCTATCAATACTTGTTGAGCCCTAGATGAGGCCACAAAAGGATTATCGGAGGTTACATAAGCGCGCAAACTTTCTCTAACCAAGGCCCTCGTGGTTAATTCGGAATAACTTAAACTAGAGAATTGATTTAGAAATATTAAAATTGGTATAAATAATGGAATAGCAAGAAGCACAAATTCCACACTTGCACCTCCACTTTCATTAGAGTGAAATTTGAGGATTCCAGTTAGTTTCTCTCTAGCAAACCAGATAGCCACCCGAACACTCCTCTGACTCTTCGAATACTGCAGCGCCTTCGGTTCGTAATTTCTTACCATTTAAGATTTGAGCTATACCTGGAAAAATCAAAGGCATTTCACGCTCGTTACTTGATACAAGTAAACGCAACTTATTGCGAAAGCCTCCCGAATCAAGCGAAATCAATTGGTCGCTAGGCTCAACAACTTGATGGACTGATTTAACACTGGCTTGACTTTGAACATTAGCAAAATCGATGTTCCTAAAATTCACCACCGTAATCAACTGAAGCGTGGCAAGAAAGAGCAGCAATAGGGGGATGATTGCCAAACTGCTCTCTACATTGCCATCTTCCTTATTGAAATCTTTAAGGATTTCTTTGACTTTAGATCGCATGGACGCAGTTCATCTAACGCCATTCATTGAGTTGAGTGAATTATTCAAGATGCTTGTCAGATTGGGTTTTGCTATCGCCCATAGCGCCGTCACCAATCCAGTGGTCATAAGCACAACCAGAACCCAACCTGGTACATCTCCCCGCTCATCTCTAATTAATTGACTTAGCTTTTGCTTCAAATACAAAGAGGCATTTATTCCTACTTTAGTAAGTGTGTTCATTTTGCTTCCTTTCTCTCTTCTTCTCTCTCATTTATTGTTTTGCTAGTTTTACTAGTTTTCTAGTTATCTAGTTTTACTGTTTTTGTTATCTACTTTCTGCAATTTCTAAGTCTCTTCACCAACTAGTCACCTCGATCTAGCTGGTGAAGAGGCTTAATTGATTAATGGATGGCCACAGTGCAAATAGCACTGATATGGGAAGTATCAAGAAGACGATAGGAATCATCATCAAGGTTTCAGCCTTCCCCGCTTTATCCATAATCAAATTTCTGTAATTGATCCGAGCTTCAGCTACGTGGCGATGAAGTACTTCAACAACGGGTGCGCCACGGACCATGGCCAACACCAAGGCATCTATAAATCTTCGAATGGATGCGGATTGAAGTGAACGCCCTAAATCATCTAGAGCTTCATGAAATGGTTTACCTGCTTGGACCTCTTGCAAAACCATTGAAAACTCACCTGCAAGCAAGGATTTGGACCTCTTGCAGACTCTGGACATTGCAGCGATTGGCGTCTCTCCCGCTGCAATAGACAATGTGAGCATTTCGATCAAAGCTGGGAATTCAGACTCTATCTGAAGTCTTCGATTCCTCACTCGCAATGTCAGTGAGCGGTCATAGAAGAAATAAGTCGCGAGAGCAAATACAAAGCTAAGCAATAGCGCCGAAACAAACGATATTTGCATAAAGAGGAGTGCGATAAATGGAATAGCTGACATCACAGCAGTAAGAGATAACTGTTCAAATCTGTAGCTCCCATAATCAATCTGGCTGCTTAACCCCAGTTCGCCCAATCTCTTGTGAATTTGACGATTATCATCGATTGTTTGGAGGGTGATTACGGTTTTCTTACGAAATTTATAATATTGAGATTCAAGTCTTACTGAACTATTTGAGCCTTTTAAGCTCTTTAAAGTCTCTTTGATATCGAACCTGTGAATTCCAAAATCCCAATACCAGATGGAGATTCCTAATAAAGATATTGAGATCGGTATCAATGCTTGGATCAAGAGATTGTTTGTCATCTAAACACCCTTGGAGTCGTCGGGAGTTTGGAGATCTGCGACATCCAAAAATATGCGATAAAAGTCATCGCAAGTCCTGACAGGAGAATAATTACACCGGTTGTATTTGCAAAGGAAGCCGAAGTGCCAGGTTGAGTTCCTATCATTAGAAGCAATAACCACGGTGCAATAGCTGAGATATGAGCAGAATTCCGAACCCAACCATGTTTGATTGTGATTTCACGTTTAAGAAAGAGATCTTCCCTTTGAAAGCTTCCCAAAGTTCTTAAAATATTGATCAGTTCGCCACCGCCCAAGGTCTTTGAAAGCAGAAGGGCTTCAAAAATTTGATCACTACCGGGATGCGCGAATTTATTTCGAAGGTGGTTCAAAGCTAGAGTTAAATCAGAGCCACTCCTAATCTCATTCTCAAAATCTTTAAAGTCTGTCTTGGTGATCTCAGGACCACGTTCAGCCAGCGCCGATAACGCTTCGGAGATGGAGAGCCCTGAATAGAGCGCTGAAACCAGATGATCTATTACTTCAGGCCAAATCTGCTCTAGTTGGGTTTGCCTATTTATGATTTTATTCTTTAGGTATTGCCTAGTTGCTAAAGCGGCTAAAACTGTAAAGGTTAATCCGATAGCAACAGATTTAGTTAAAGAAGTCGCGATTAACGAGGCTATCGCGCTGACTAGAAGAATCAATTGTTTATCTGAGAGCTTCACTTTAACCAAGTCCTTTTTCATATTCTTCACCGTTCCACTTAAATAGAGTTGCGACCTCGACTCGATCGTTTTCTATTCGGCCAGTTAGCTGCGCTATTTCCTGTATGCGTCGAAAACCATTTGGCGAAAGTGCAATGTGAACAATAAGGTTTATGGCGGCTGCAACTGTTGGTGCCACAAATTTCTGTGAGATATTCTCACCAGCTAGTAGCGGAAGCGTCTGTAATTTCATGATGGCATCACGGGCTGAATTAGCGTGAATCGTTCCCATCCCCGGTAAGCCAGAATTAAGAGCGATTAACAAATCTAAGGATTCTGCTTCGCGAACCTCACCGACTACTATTCTCGAGGGGCGCATCCGAAGCGCTTCCTTTATCAACCTTCGTAATTCAATCTCACCCTCGCCTTGGATATTTGCGCCACGTGTTTGCATAGCAACGACATCCGGTAGTAGTGGTTTTAATTCAAATACTTCTTCGATGGTAACCACCCGCTCTTGGGGCGGAATTGCAGATACCAATGCGTTTAACAATGTGGTTTTACCCGCCTGGGTACCACCGCTTACCAAAATGTTTTTGCCATCGAAAACTCTCTCTTTCAGGAAATTTGAGATTTCAGCGCTCATTACCCCAAGTTCTGCTAAGTCATCTAATTGAGAGAACTTCATCAAGTGTTTTCTAATGTTTACTGCCCAGTGTTGTGCGGTGATCTCAGGTATGGCTACATGCAACCTGGATCCATCAGGAAGTCTCGCGTCAACAAAAGGTTGTGAGAGGTCTAGGCGTCGACCACTCCACATTAAGGCCCGTTCGATCAAGTTTCTGACCTCATCGGCGGTGAGCAGCAGATTAGTTAACTCACTCCGGCCATTTCGCGCGACGAAGACGCGCTCGGGTCCGTCGTCCCTTGTCGCACCCTTCCACGCCACCACACCACGCAGGACGATGAGCGCCGGGCCGTGCGGATGCTGCGGCGCCTCCACCTCGAGAATCGGGAGCTCGCCCGCAACTTTGAAGAGGCACGCGCGCCGACGCCGACGCTGTATGCCGCCGCCCGCGTGCCAGAGGCGGTTGCCGCCACAGCTGTGGGCCCCAC
>JBJTHJ010000046.1:0-776 GCA_046094385.1 Candidatus Nanopelagicaceae bacterium | reverse complement strand
TTTTGCGGGGCTACCTTCGATCGTCGGCGGAAAGATGACTTTGGTTGCACCAGACTGGGCGCAACGCCTCGCAGAGACAGATTCCGTAATCCTATTTACCGATGAGGTAAATACTGCGCCACCTAGTGTGCAAGCGGCTCTGCTTCGAGTCTGTCTAGATAAAGTCGCAGGCGATTGCAATCTTGGGATGGATACCAGCGTGATTGCAGCAGCCAACCCACCAGAGCAAGCCGCAGATGGCTGGGATTTAGCGCCACCGCTTGCCAATCGTTTCTGCCACTTAGATTGGTCGCTTCCACTTGATGTGGTGCGCATGGGATTCACAGGTCACTGGCCGACTTATGACTTTACTATTCCCACTACGGATAAGTTGGAAATTGAATTGATGGCAGAGAAATCAATGGTGTCGGGCTTCTTAACTTCACGCCCTGATCTAGTTACCTCACTACCTGATAGCACTGCAGAACAAGGGCGCGCATTTCCAACGCCTCGCTCTTGGGAGAGCGCGATTGCACTCTCCGCATTTGTCACAGCAAGCGGTTTATCAGAAGGGGTACGACGTCTATTACTAAAGGGCAGCGTAGGCGTTGCAGCAGCTGCCGAGTACTTAACGTATAGAAATAATGTGGATCTGCCAGATCCAGAAAGCGTTCTAGCTTCGCCAGATTCAGTTTCTCTACCAGCTCGCGCAGATCAGATCTATGTTCTTGGCGCCGGAATTCTAAATATCCTAAGCCGCTACAATAACAACGAGCGTTGGCATGCAGCTGGAAAGG
>JBJTHJ010000045.1:0-840 GCA_046094385.1 Candidatus Nanopelagicaceae bacterium | reverse complement strand
TAGCGATAGCGCCAAAGTCATTCTTGGAAAATCAATTCGGTTGTGGGGTGCGATCTTTGCACTAGCCCTATTCGCCACCGTTTATGTCGCCAATATCAAGATGGCGATTGATTGGTCCAGTAGAGAGATGCCAGATCCACTGATTGCTTATGCCCGTTTGCCATTGCAATTTCCACTCTTTTACTGGGCTTGGAAAGTCATAAAGAAATATCAGAACAGCGAAAACTAATTTACCGCCAGTTAATTTCAAGATTTAGGTCAGCTCCACCTTTTGAGTTTCTCGTTAAAGTCCAGTTGCTCCCTGCGATTGTATTGAACCACTCAGAACCTAGGCCAGCTTTCCCTTTAGTTGGTCCACTGCCATTATCTGAGACCAGCACCAAGATTTTTCCAGATTTTATATCGATGCGAATCTCTGCCTTATCGGCAGTTCCATGACGAAAGGAATTTGATAGCCCTTCATTAATTACATTTCCAAGGTCTTGGATTAATTCACTTGAAATTTGAGGCACTGCTGTCGGCAACTTCATCTTAATTTGCAATAAGTTCTGCCACTTTGAAATTACTTTCTCAAGTTCAGCCTTCAAAGAGACTTGAGGAGCGCTGAAGTAACTTTCACTCGGTAGCTTAAGGTTCTTATAGGCGGTTTTTGCCTCCTTTCGAAGCGCTTTCAAAGCAGTCAGATTTAATAACCTACGTTGCCGCAGGCTGGCCACCATTGATTGACCCGGAAGATATCGGGCCGGTGATCGCCTCCGGAACGCATCTGCGATTTGCAAGAGATGGTGAGACTCATGGATATCTAAAGATTGACCATGAAGTTAAATCTCATGCAATAGA
>JBJTHJ010000044.1:0-933 GCA_046094385.1 Candidatus Nanopelagicaceae bacterium | reverse complement strand
GTAAATAGCAGCATCTCATTCTTCAACCACCAATCACATAATTCCATCCTAGATTCGCTACTTAACTTGGAGAGATACGATGAGCTGCTAAAGCGCATCGAGATCGCAGATCAAGATAAATTTCCACATTCAAGTCTCTTTTTGATGAACTACTACTCCAGGGTTGGTAGACACGAAGAGGCGCTAGAGAAGTGCGATGATTACTACTCAGAGGATTTCTCGGCGCTTAATTTCAACCGAGCCAATCTCCTGCTAAATGCAGGCAAGAAAGATGACGCCGAATATGTGTTTACAAAGTTGCTATCAAAGGACCATACGGATATTTATTTTCCAAGTGCCGTTAATACTCTGGCCTTCTCTATATTTATCCCGCAAGGACGATTGCAAGAGGCAGAGCAAGTACTCCTTAGGGTTCTCTGCACTGATAACGAGCGCGAGCGAACCAATGGTTTTAGCAACTTAGCTTTGGTGGCACTGCAATTAAATGAGTTTGCCGCGGCCAAGCGATATGCCCGGTTAGCGGTAGATCATCCAGAGCTAGCCATATCTTCGGAGGCTCGCCTGACCATCTGCCAGATCGATTTTAAGCGTTTACAAGCGCAAGAGGCGACCTCTGAAAGTGAGTGGCAGGCGCTACTTAATCAGATATCAGAGAATTTAGAGAGCTTTGACTTTGATGATGCCGCCAAGTTCTTTGTACTTTACCTTGAGGTATTGGCAAGGATCGCAAATCCAAAAGAGATGATCTCGTTGATTGATCGCCAGTATCAGAAGATCAAAGCCTCCCCTGATTGGTTAAAGCAGACTGCGATCAGCCATGAAGTCGATTTACTACGCTTTAACAAGTTAGCCAGCCATTTCTTAGAGCAATCCAACTATCTAGAACTAGATAAATTGATCGAAGAGATCCTGCCTACAGTCACAGATCAATAT
>JBJTHJ010000043.1:0-45350 GCA_046094385.1 Candidatus Nanopelagicaceae bacterium | reverse complement strand
CACCTATAAAGGCCTCTGGTATTGCGGGTGCATTTGCCCTTTCAATTTTGATGATACCTACAGTTACTAGAACTGCCCAAGAAGTATTGCTGCTTATTCCTAATGATCTGCGAGAAGCGGGATTGGCGATGGGAGCCACGCAATGGAAAACAGTTTCTACAATCGTGATACCCGCAGCCAGAAACGGACTTTTAACTGCCACGATTTTGGGAGTTGCTCGAATTGCAGGGGAGACTGCACCGCTTATCTTCACCATCGGCGGATCGGATAAGTTGAATTGGAACCCTTTCATTGAGTACCAGGGAGCGTTGCCATTTTATGTCTGGAAGGGGCTATTGCTGGGTACACCTGAATCCATTCAACGTGCCTGGACCGGGATATTGGTGTTGTTGTTGTTGGTTTTGGGTCTTTTCTCGTTAGCACGCATTTTTGGATCAAGAAAGGTCGGATGATGAGTTCAGATTTAGAAGCAAGAGGTGTGCATGCTTGGTTTAGTAAACACCATGCGTTGGCAGATATTTCAATAACCTTCAATACTGGTTCAGTTACTGCCTTAATCGGCCCATCAGGTTGTGGAAAATCTACTTTCATTAGAACGCTAAATCGAATGCACGAATTTATTCCTGGTGCTGCGATGGCTGGTGAAGTTTATTTAAATGGAAAAGATATCTATGAAACCGGTACAGACGTCACCAAGATTCGTTTACAAATCGGAATGGTCTTTCAAAAGCCAAACCCATTTCCTTCCATGACAATCGGAGAGAATGTTCTATCTGGAATAAAACTTGCTCAACTTAAAGTAGATAATAAGGATGACCTTCTTGAGGAATGCTTGGTCAGGGCTGGATTGTGGAAAGAGGTCAAGGATCGTTTAGGAGCGCATGCAGGAGGTCTATCTGGAGGTCAGCAGCAGCGACTTTGTATTGCTAGATCATTAGCGGTTAAACCAAAGGTGTTGTTAATGGACGAACCATGTTCAGCGTTGGATCCTGGTTCCACACTGAGAATTGAAGACACTATCCGTGAGCTAGCTTCTAGCATGACCATCGTCATCGTCACCCATAATATGCAGCAAGCGTCGAGAATTTCAGATTACACGGCATTCTTCTTATCCGATGGCGGTCCGGGTCAGATGGTCGAATATGGTTCAACCGAGGACATATTTTCTAAACCACAAGATAAGCGTACTGAAGACTATGTGTCAGGTCGGTTTGGTTAACCAAGAGTTCACTTTCCGTTGTATGGAATTTAGCCATTAAATAATCTCTAGTTTTCCTCAGAAAATAGGCTGTGAGCGTTCAAAAGATGAACAACTATTTCGAGAGGTAAAAATGAAATTCACTTTAAAGAAGATCACGGTCGCAGTTGCCGCGTTCTCTATGCTTATCATTCCCGCAGCTAATGCCGCGGTTCTAAAGTCTTCTGGAGCATCTTCAGTTTCAGGTTTAGTGGATAAGTGCAAGGTTGATTACCAAGCTCAAACTGGTCACTCTTTTGATTATCCAGCTGGCGGATCAAGCAAAGGCAAAAATGACTTTACTAACGGAACAGTCGACTTTGCGTTCTCCGATTCGGCTCATTCCCCGATGATCCCAAATGAGATACATATTCCTACCGTTTTGTGGCCAGTCGCAATGCTTACTAATTTGGGTGGTTCAAACAAGCCGCTCACGCTATCGCCCGAAACTATTGCCGGAATATTCGCTGGCACAATCAAAAATTGGAATGATCCTGCGATTGTTGCAGATAATAACCGTTCAATCACAAAGATTATTTATCGTAAAGATGCACAAGGTAATATTGCTAAAGACAAGGCAGGACAACCAATCGTCTTACGTACCCAAACAGTAAATCAATACCGGATTTTGCCTAACTTGCCAATCACAGTGATTTATCGTTCAGATGGATCGGGTACTTCAAATAACTTGACTCGTGCATTAAACAAGTTAGCGCCCACTGTTTGGACCAAAGCTGCTAACGATTCATTTGCAACTGCATTCCCTGGCACCATAACTGCTGATCCGGTCCGATTCCGTTCAGCATCAGGTTCAGCCGGTGTCTCATTGCTTGCATCCAAAACCAAAGGCGCAATCACATACGCAGAGGTATCTTTTGCTGCAACATATAAACTCGCAGTTAGCTCAGTAATTAACAAAGCTGGAAATGCAATCGTGCCAAACTCCACCTCAGCTCTAGCAGCTGGCGGAGTAGCTGCTATTGATGAAACGACTGGACTCTTGACATTTGATTATCTAACTATGGATTCAGATGCCTATCCATTTACAGCTACGACGTACGCATTGGCTTCTACAAAATACGGAGATGCGGCTAAAGCAAAAGCAGTCAAAGAGACTCTTTCGTTCCACGCATTTAAATGTCCAGCGCTGAATCCAAGCCTTGGATTCGCAACCATCACACCAGAATCAAAATTCGGTGTGGTCCTTACGAAACAGCTGAATAAATTGGGCGCATAAGATCCATCCCTTATCGCGCTCCAAATAGGGGCATAAGAAAACCCAGCACCTTTCGGTGCTGGGTTTTTTGCGCGCCTAGCAGGAATCGAACCTGCGACGCCGGGCTTAGAAGTCCCGCGCTCTATCCGACTGAGCTATAGGCGCATTTTTTGGCGATGTGACATCGCCGACGCTAATTCTACTGACTATATAGATTAAAGTTTCCGCTTATGGCTGAGTTCATTTATACGATGAAAAAGGCGCGCAAAGCGCATGGCGACAAGGTGATCCTTGATGACGTCACTTTGATGTTTTTACCCGGTGCCAAAATCGGTGTGGTCGGTCCAAATGGTGCCGGTAAATCAACAGTGCTTCAGATAATGGCTGGGCTGCAACAACCTTCAAATGGTGAAGCATTCCTGACGCCTGGTTATTCGGTCGGAATTCTTCTGCAAGAGCCGCCGCTAACTGAAGATAAGAATGTTCTTGAGAACGTACAAGAAGGTGTAGCTGAAACCATCGGTATGCTAAATCGTTTCAATGAAATCAGTGCAGAGATGGCAAACCCAGATGCAGACTATGACAAATTATTAACTGAGATGGGTAATCTTCAGGAGCAGCTTGACCATAGAAATGCCTGGGACTTGGACTCGCAATTAGAGCAGGCCATGGATGCGCTTCGTTGTCCACCACCAGATGCAGATGTAAAAGTACTCTCAGGTGGCGAACGTCGCCGAGTTGCGCTTTGTAAATTGCTTTTGCAGCAACCAGACTTGCTATTGCTGGATGAGCCTACAAACCATCTCGATGCAGAATCTGTTCTTTGGCTAGAGCAACATCTTTCAAAATATCCTGGAACCGTTGTGGCCATCACTCACGATCGTTACTTCTTGGACAACGTTGCGCAATGGATTCTAGAACTCGATCGCGGGCGCGCGTATCCATACGAAGGAAATTACTCGACCTATCTTGAAACCAAAGCTACGCGCCTAAAGATTGAAGGACAGAAAGATGCAAAGCGCGCAAAGCGTTTATCTGAAGAACTTGAATGGGTACGTCAAAATGCCAAAGGTCGTCAAGCTAAATCCAAAGCGCGTCTTGCACGTTACGAAGAGATGGCAGCTGAGGCCGAGAAGATGCGCAAGTTGGATTTCGAAGAGATCCAAATACCACCAGGGCCTCGCCTTGGAAATGTAGTGGTAGAGGTAGAACATCTATCAAAGGGTTTTGGCGATCGACTATTGATAGATGATCTCTCTTTTACGTTACCTCGTAATGGAATCGTTGGTGTGATTGGACCAAACGGCGCTGGAAAGACCACGCTATTTAAGATGTTGATGGGTATGGAAACTCCAGATTCAGGAAGTGTAAAGGTCGGAGAGACGGTGCGCATTTCCTATGTAGATCAGTCACGTGGCGGTATTGATCCAAAGAAATCACTTTGGGAAGTAGTTTCTGATGGCTTAGATTTCATCAAAGTGGGACAAGTTGAAATGCCTTCACGTGCTTATGTCTCGGCTTTTGGATTCAAAGGACCTGACCAACAGAAGCCAGCTGGGGTTTTATCTGGCGGAGAGAGAAATCGTTTAAATTTAGCGCTTACTTTAAAAATGGGTGGAAACTTGTTGTTGCTAGATGAGCCTACGAACGATCTTGATGTAGAGACTCTAGGTTCACTTGAGAATGCGCTTCTTGACTTTCCAGGTTGTGCAGTAGTCATCTCTCACGATCGCTGGTTCTTAGATCGCGTGGCCACCCACATCCTCGCTTACGAAGGTGACTCCAAGTGGTTCTGGTTCGAAGGTAACTTCGAAAGTTATGAGAAGAACAAAATTGACAGACTTGGTGCAGAGGCGGCACGACCACATCGTGCAACTTATAGAAAGTTGACTCGATAATGCGTCATAAATGCCAACTTCAAATCAGATGGGCAGATCTAGATGCCTTTAGACATGTAAATAACGCCTCCTATTTGGTGTACATGCAAGAAGCGCGGGCTGATTTCACATGGTTTTCACGTAAAGCAAAGGGCGAGAAGCCAATCCTTGATGACATGGTGGTGGCACGAGCTGAGGTTGATTTCATCGCACCTATACATACGACCGATATCCCACTTGATGTTGAGATTTATCTAGAGAAAATTGGCAACTCTTCCTTTGTGATGGTCTATGAAATGTCACAAGCAGGTACGCTCCGGGCCAAAGGCAAGACGGTTCAAGTCGGCGTGGACATGGAGACCGAGAAATCTAGACCGCTTCGTGACTACGAACGTGAGTATCTAGAGAAATATCTGGAAGGTTAAACAATGCATACAAATCTGCCAGCTCGAGAAGAACGTTCTTGGTGGCGCGATGCCGTTACTTATCAGATTTATATCCGTTCTTATGCCGATTCAAATGGTGATGGCATTGGCGACATCAACGGTATTCGCTCGAGGCTTCCATATATAAAGGAGCTGGGAGTCGATTGCATCTGGATAAATCCATGGTTCCAGTCGCCGCAGAAAGATCATGGTTATGACGTCGCGGATTACATGGCCATTAACAAAGATTATGGTTCTCTTGAAGATGCCAAAGCTTTAATTAGAGAGGCGCATGCACTTGGCCTTCGGATCATTCTGGATTTAGTACCAAATCACTCTTCGGACCAGCATGTTTGGTTTCAAGAAGCATTAAATTCTGAGCCAGGATCTAAAGCGCGTGATCGTTACATCTTCCGAGATGGTAAAGGTGTAAACGGTGACCTGCCTCCAAATAATTGGGAAGCAGTGTTCGGTGGCCCCGCCTGGGAGCGCGTAATTGAAAAAGATGGCAAGCCAGGGCAGTGGTATCTGCACCTTTTCGCAGTCGAACAACCCGATTTCAATTGGAGAAATCAAGAGGTTTGGGAACACTTCCGAGAGATATTCCGATTCTGGTTGGATCTGGAATTTGATGGCTTTCGAATTGATGTGGCTCATGGCATGTGGAAAGAAGATGGGCTACCTGATGTAGATGAAGCAGAGCTTGAACTTTTAGATAGACACTATCGACCGTATTGGGATCAAGAAGAGGTACATCAGATTCATCGTGATTGGCGAAAAATTACCGATACTTACAAACATGATCCAATGCTGGTATCTGAAGCTTGGGCGCCAAATGACCAAAGAATTGCAATGTATGTTCGCCCTGATGAATTACATCAATCCTTTAATTTCTCATTCTTAACTGCCAAATGGGAAGCACAATCTTTGAAAGAGATCATTAATCAATCGATGGCGGAGGTAGTGAAAGTTGGTGCGCCACCTTCATGGGTTTGGGAGAATCACGATGTCGTTCGTAAAACCGATCGACTAGATCTGGGGCTTCAAAATAAAGGAAAAGGCCTAGAAAAATATGGTGATCCAAAGAAGTTAAACAAAGAGCGTGCATTAAAACGCTCGGCAGCTGCAACATTATTAGAGATGGCGCTTCCAGGTGGTGCTTATATTTACCAAGGCGAAGAACTCGGCCTATTCGAAGTGCGGGATATTCCTGAAGATAGATTAGAAGATCCGATTTGGAAGATGTCTGGACATACCGATCGCGGTCGAGATGGTTGTCGGGTACCGCTACCTTGGACCAAAGATTCAGCAGGCGCGCATGGATTCTCATCCAACAAGGATTTGAAATTAGAGCAGGCGTGGTTACCGCAATCTGCCGGCTGGGGAGAGCGCGCTGTTGATACTCAACAAGGAGTTGCCGGTTCTTTCTTTGAAATCGTGAAGCAAGCTTTGAAGATCAGAAAGACCGAACCAGGACTTGGCGATGGCGATATGAACTGGATAGATGTAAATGATGATGTCATCGCCTTTGAAAGACCAGGTAAGTTTGCATGTTACGTGAATTTTGGTCCAGCCGAAGTGGTGATTCCATACGGTGCAACGGTATTGATCTCATCTGCGCCTTTGAAAGGCGAACACATTCCGGCTGATACCGCAGTCTGGCTAAGACTTCCGTAGGGAGTTTAGGTGAGTACTTTCTGGGAAGAGGTTGGTGGAAGCGATTTCTTCGAAGAGTTGGTCTCAGCTTTCTATGCTCATGTAGCTACGGATCCCATTCTTCGACCTATGTATCCAGAGTCAGATTTACATGGAGCTGCAGAGCGATTGCAATTATTCCTTGAACAATATTGGGGTGGGCCAAGCACTTACTCTGAGTTACGGGGCCATCCAAGGCTTCGAATGCGTCACAGCCAATTTTTTATCGATTCCAAAGCTAAAGATGCATGGTTAATGGCTATGGGAAAAGCGCTCGATACTATGCAGATAGATACTGCGCACCGAGCAGAACTTTGGAATTATTTAGAGCTGGCTGCAAATAGCTTGGTCAATCAACCTGATTGAGATTTATTTCCAACTTTCAAAATCTCACCATTTCTTAAGTACCATAAAGTCCCGTCAATTGATCTGATTGCGGTAATCCTCAGTCCTACGCGCTCAACTTTTCCCTTGACCTCAAGCACGTCAACTTCATCACCAACGCCATATTGATCTTCGATCAACATCAAAATTCCAGAGAGTACGTCGCGCACAATTGTCTGTGCACCTAATCCAAGTGCGACACCTATAACACCAGCAGATGCAATAAGTGGCCCAAGATTCAACCCAAATTCACCAAGTAACATGAAGAGAGCGATTAGCCAAACAGCGCCATTTAAGGTGCTGGTAAGTACTGTCCCTAAAGTCTTTGCTCGCTCAGCTTGTCTATAACCGATGTTCTTTGGCCCAGGTAATAAATCTGCTTTAGAGATGCGATCTACAATCTTTCTGATTGTTCGACGACCCAATTGCTGGGCTGCAATTGCAACCACCAGAATCACCGTGATTCGTATTGGGGCCCCACCAAACCATTCCCAAAAGCTTTCTAGGTTATTCATATGCGTAAATCTACCCAGTACCAGGGTGAAATTTCCCAAATTGTTACCTTTGTTTAGCCGTAAATGCCAGCAAAAGAGAGGAAGTTAAGGCAGGATTTGCGAATCGGCCCAAGCCATGTGCCGGACGGGAGCGGATATGTCTAGAGCGTTAGTGCTCAATGCAACATACGAACCACTAGGTGTTGTAAGTGATAGACGCGCGCTCATATTGGTCTTAAACGAACGTGCAACTATGGTCGAAGAATCCAATCAAATCTTGCGTTATGCAACTGGAGAAATTGCACTTCCTGCCGTGATCCGACTTCATAAATTTGTGAAAATTCCCTATCGCCATGCCGTTCCACTTTCACGGCGTGCCATTTTTGCGCGAGATGGTGGAAGGTGTGTTTACTGCGCCGCACCTGCTACCTCAATTGACCATGTGATTCCGCGAAGCAGAGGTGGTTCTCATACTTGGGAGAATGTGGTTAGCGCATGTCATCGTTGCAATCACCTGAAGGCAGATAAGCCTTTGAAAGAATTGGGTTGGAGATTAAGAGCACTTCCTCGCGAACCAATGGGTGCGGCTTGGCGTGTGTTGGGTGCCACACGAGCAGAAGACGCATGGATTCCGTACTTGGAACCATTTGGCGTCGCAACCGCAACTGCCTAAACTCTGCGCTATGAATTTCTTAAACACTACTTTAGAACCAGGCATGGTCCCAGGCCCTGGACTTAGCGCAACCGAGACTTTTATTTACTTTGTGGTTGCGCCAATTGCACTCTTTGTAGTGATCAGCGCGCTTTCATATGCAGGCTCTTATTCCGCATCAACAAAGCGAAATAAGAGGAACTCCTTGGTCGATCACATCGAATAATTTACTGATCTGCCTTTTGCGCCTTCAATGCTCGGGCCAATGAATCTCGCCCTTCCTTGACACAGCGCATGACTCCATCTGAAGCATCTTTATTCTCGGCGATCCACTTTTCAGCTTTGGCTAGGTTCTCTGCGGTAGGAGCGAATCTAGGGAAGGCAATGTCAGCAAATTGCTTGGCAATTTCGTAAGAATTTTGATCCCAGAAATTACGAACGATTGCAAAGTATTTATCGACATATGGAGTCCATAGCTCTTGCTGCATTGGTCGATTAATACCAATCAACATATGGCGTTGAATGTGATTTGAAAGTTCGGTGGTTGTAAGCGTTTGCCAGGTGGCTTCCTTAGCTTCGGCGCTTGCAATCATGGCTTTTGCTTCAGCAGCATGTCTTGCACCATCTGCAGTGTTATCTCTTTGCAGCTCTGCATCAATTTCTGAATCCGTATATATGCCACGTTCTGCAAGAGACTTTACAAGCGACCAGCGCATCTCAGAATCGATCGTCAAGCCAGCTAGCTTGCCATCTAGTATCTCTTGAACTTTTGGAGCATCAGCGATAGTTGCGCCATTTGCAAACCCCTTTGCTAGAGCTAATTGCTCGTCGCTTCCCGCCTTTGCTGCCAAAGCTAGTTGGTAAAGCCCAGCTGATCGCTTGGCACGAAGTGCTTCTCTGTTACTTGGTGAAGCGTAGATCTCTACGGCAATCTCTAAGTTTCCAATCTGCGCCTGAATTACAGATGCTTCATTCTCTTTACCTAAGGCATTTAAAACCATCTCTGCATAAACGGTGGCAGAGAGTTCGCCATCGCGATGCATATCCCAAGCGGCAGACCAGCAAAGTGCGCGGGTTAATGAGTCGGTGATGTCACCCAAATGCTTTTTTAGAGTATTGATCGAATGCTCATCAAATCGAATTTTTCCGTATGTTAGGTCGTGGTCGTTTATCAGTAAAAGATCAGCAACTGCTTCGCCAGCTAATTCGGTGACAACGGTGCGTGAGCCAGCAACATCAAGCTCGATGCTCTTTCGTCTTTCAAGTTTTCCATTCTTTACATCGTATAAACCAACTGCCATTCGATGCGGACGAAGTTCTGTAGATCCGGCTGGAACTTGTGGCACCTCTTGGATTACTGCGACTTCGCTGTATTTGCCATCAGCAATCTTTAAATCTGGGCGGAAGGTGTTCACACCGGCAGTTTGTAGCCAGGTTTTGGTCCATGCCGTTAAATCACGACCAGAGGTCGCCTCAAGTTCTACCAATAGATCTTTGAGAACCGTATTTCCCCAAGCATGCTTTGCAAAGTATTTCTTTAGACCTGCAAAGAAATTCTCTTTGCCAACATGAGCTACTAATTGCTGAAGCACGGATGCACCCTTGGCATAGGTGATCCCATCAAAGTTTGTCCGTACCTCTTCCATGTTCTTCATATCAACCGCAATCGGGTGAGTTGATGAGAGTTGATCTTGACGATACGCCCAATTCTTTCTAGCACCGGTGAATTCAGTCCAAGAGTTCTTGTATTTGGTGGCATTAACAGCGGTGTAGTAAGCAGCCCACTCTGCAAATGATTCATTTAGCCAAGTGTCATCCCACCATTTCATCGTCACTAAATCACCAAACCACATATGCGCCATTTCATGAAGAATTACATTTGCACGCCAGTTATATAGGGACTCAGTGACTTTGGAACGATAAATAACGTAATCCTCGCGGAATGTCACGCAACCGACGTTCTCCATGGCTCCGGCATTAAATTCAGCTACGCAGAGCTGGTCATACTTCTCGAATGGATATGGAAGGCCAAACTCCTTTTCATAAAAGGCGAATCCCTGCTTAGTAAGCAAGAAGAATTCTTCGGCATCCAAGAATTCGGCATATGACTTGCGGCAATAGATTCCAAGTGGAATGGTTTTTTCACCTTTATATTCATCGGTCACATAGTGATAAGGGCCAGCTACAAAACATGTTAGATAAGTGGAGAACTTTTGGGTCTTGGCATAAGTCCAATGGTGATAGCCGTTACCTAGATCCTTTCGTTCAACGACAGGGCTATTTGAAATTACCTCCCACTTGGCGGGAGCAATTACCGAAAACTCATAAGTTGCTTTCAAATCTGGTTGATCGAAAGATGCAAAGGTACGTCGGCAATCATTAGCTTGATGTTGCGAGTAGAGATAAACCTCATCATCAGCCGGATCCACAAATCTATGAAGTCCTTCGCCAGTCTTCGAATAGATCGCTTCCATCTCAATTGCCAATTCGTTCTCTGCAGCGAGATTGGTTAGGAATACCGATTCTCCATCGTAATTTGAGAGATCCACTGGCTGGCCATTGAGAGTTGCATTGATAATTCGCTTGGCGACTGCATCTATAAATGTTGAGCTACCTGGCTTTGCAGAGAAGGTAATGACTGCCTTGCTATTAAAGGTCTCATCACCGGTGGTTAAATCCAAGTCAACCTTGTAGTTATCAATCTTGAGAATCGATGAACGTTCCGCTGCTTCAATACTGGTCAGGTTTATGCCTGGCATTACTACTCCTCTTGATGGTCATCCGTTTAACAGCCAATTTGTTATTGCGCTATCCAATATGAAAGCGTTGCCCAATGCAACGCGAGCGGATTCTGACTTATCGCCTACGCGGTAATCGCATCACAGAGGCCCAAGAGGCGGCGCTTATGGCGCATTGGGAAAGATATGGATTGCCCAATGATCAGATGCTTAACTTGGATTTGATCTTCCCAAATTTCAAAACCCGAATTCTTGAGATTGGATTTGGGATGGGTGAGGCCACCGCGATTCTGGCAAAAGAATTTCCGGAGACTGCCTTTCTAGCAGTTGAAGTTCACCGCCCGGGCGTTGGAAAGTTATGCGCCAGACTTGAAGAGAATCAATCAACAAATGTCAGAATTCTGCACAGCGATGTATTCGATGTGATCAATCATCAATTAGCGGATGGAACTCTGGATGGAATTCATATCTTCTTTCCGGACCCATGGCCTAAAAAGCGACACCATAAACGCAGATTGATTACACCTGAATTCTTGAAATTGATCTATCCAAAGCTAAAGCCAGGTGGTTTCATACACATTGCAACCGATTGGGTTCCATATGCACAATTCGTTATGAAGTCATTTGAAAAAGTGCCAGAGTTTGAAGGTGGAGAAGTTGCAAGACCCAGCTGGCGACCTATCACTAGATTTGAAGGTCAAGGTTTAGATAAAGAGCATCGGGTCACCGATATGAGATATATCCGAAATTAACTCTCGTATTTAGCAATCTTCTCGATGCGACGAATATGGCGTTCGTCATTGCTAAATGGTTCAGCAATAAATGCATCTAAAATAGTTTTACATTCTTCGATTGAATGCATTCGACCGCCAATAGCAATTACATTGGCATTGTTATGTTGCTTTGCCAGCTTTGCAGTCTCTACGCTCCAAGCTAATGCAGCTCGCACGCCTTTAACTTTATTTGCAGAGATCTGTTCGCCATTTCCGGATCCACCGATCACGATTCCAAGCGAGCCTGGATCTTTGACCACGGCTTCAGCAGCTGGAATGCAGAAGTCTGGATAATCATCTAAAGCGTCATATGTGAAAGGTCCGTGATCCTTGACTTCATGACCTTGGTTCTTGAAATGTTCGATCAAGGCACTTTTGAGTTCTAGTCCAGCATGATCGGCACCTATATGAATTCGCATGGCGCAATGTTGCCACGAAATTTATTGAAAATATTAGATCTACATGAAAAAGCCCGCTGATTTCTCAGCGGGCTTTGACTTAATTAATATTTAAATTAATCGTTTGAGTCCGAGTCCTCATGCTGACCCTTTTTGTGATCATGTCCTGGACCATGTCCTTTGCGCTCACCCTTTTTGCCCTTACCTGGCTGATGAACCTCATTAATCTCTTCGGTGATGTGTGCAGTTAAACCATCTTTGAGGCTCTTGGCTCTATCTGCAGTTAATTTTCCTGCAGCCACGGCAGCATCAATTCGCTTTGAGTGTTCTGCCACTAATGCAGCTACCAAAGCATCTTTCTTGGTACCTGCAATAAAAGCCAAGGTTTCTCCCGCTTGTAGTCTGCTACGCAAAGTGGCGGCATCAATTCCAAGAGTTGAGGTAATTAACGTCTCCATTGCGCCACGGTCACCTTTAGGGCCGCGCTTACCCATTCCATCCTTATGCATCTTTGCATGGATCTTTGCATGATCTGAATCCATACCTTTATAGCCGGTCGAATTTGAGCTTCGATCTGACTTGCCCTTGTTTGAACTTGCATTTGCAAGCGCTGAGGCAGAACCAGTTATAGATAAAGCGGTTACTAAAACAGCTGCTACTTTTTTTTAATTCTTCATTTCAATCCTTTCGAAAAGTTGTCCAACTGTCCAAAGCTGTTGGAACCCATATAACTACTCAATGCTGGCAACTATACCCAATAAATATGTGAAGATCCTTAGAATCCCAAATCACGAAACTGATATATGCGGGGATAGCACTACTTCATGCGGCAAATTGAAGGCGGTTTTCCTTATTTCTTAGAAATTTCTGTGAGCGCAAACTAGAACCCCATTTGAAAGGAGCTGGGTATGTTCAAAAAACGCCCGATCACAATAATCACAGGGATCTCATTACTAATCTCAATGATCCCTATGAATTCAGTTGCAGCAGGACCTGCAATCACTACCTCTACTCAAACAATCAATACGATTTTAAATGGAAAGACTCCACCGGTTTCTTCAGTAGGAAAGAATGGCGATTTTTATATCGATGTTAAGAATTTGATGTTTTACGGCCCAAAGAAGAATGGCCTTTGGCCACTAGGAGTTTCGCTAAAGGGTACCGATGGCAAAAGCGGTACCGATGGAAAGAACGGAACAGATGGCGCAACCATTACTAAATCCGTTACCGGTGAAAAAGGCCCAAAGGGTGACACCGGTGCTACAGGTCCACAAGGACCAAAAGGTGAAAAAGGTGAAACTGGATTAACTGGCGCAACTGGTCCGCAGGGAGCAACTGGATTAACAGGTGCGACAGGAGCTACGGGAGCTAAAGGTGAAACAGGTGCAGCTGGTGCTAAAGGCGATACTGGTGCAACCGGTCCAGCTGGTTTGCAAGGCATTCAAGGAATTCAAGGTGAGCCGGGAGCTAAAGGTGAAACCGGTGCAACAGGTGCCAAAGGCGATACTGGATCAGCAGGAGCTAAAGGTGACACTGGTGCAGTAGGACCCGCGGGACCATCTGAGATTTACAATAAAACAATTTCATTCATGAATGCAATGAATGCGAAAACAATTGATTCAAATTTAATAGTTAATCTTCCTGGAGATCAACACTTTTCTTTCCAAACAGTTTTGACTGGATTAACAACCAAGTCGGTATATCTAGGTATAGAGGTAATTGCCTCTGGAGCAACAATCAGCTACGACTATGTGATTTCACCATCTTCAAAATATGATGGTTCGCAAGCTTCTAGTGCAGGTTATGTATTTACTGTATTTGGGACAATTTCAACCGGAAGTTCAGGAACTGCCGTTTATGTTCGAGTGACAGAGCAAATGGGAAATCTTGCAACCGCACCGATGACTTTAAGTGGAAGAGCTATATTTACTAGAACCGAAGCACTTAATTGAATTAATTGGAGCGGGTGACCGGGATTGAACCGGCACAGCTAGCTTGGAAGGCTAGAACTCTACCATTGAGCTACACCCGCATATTCTTGCGAACGGGCTAAGAGTAATTGGTTTGGTTATGAACTTCCAATTCTTGCCATAGACTTCTGCCTCGCAAGAAACGGGGCGTAGCGTAGTGGCTAGCGCGTCTGCTTTGGGAGCAGAAGATCGTGGGTTCGAGTCCCTCCGCCCCGACCAAAAACAAGTTAAATAATTTCCAAGGAGCGCTTTGTGAAAAGCTCGGTAGAAAATCTTTCACCAACCCGTGTTCGCTTCGACATTACTATTGAATTCAATGAGATGTCGGAACACGTAGCAGATGCATACAAAAAAGTTGCATCTCAGGTGAACATACCTGGCTTTAGAAAAGGAAAAGTACCCCCTGCGATGATCGACCAGAGAGTCGGTCGTGGAGCAGTCCTTGACGAGGCCATAAATGCAGCGCTGCCAGATTTTTATACCAAAGCAGCGCGTGAACATCAGATAGCTGTTATTGGTCGTCCGGAAGTGGACATCAAAGAGTTTGTAGATAATGAAAAGTTAAATTTCACTATTGAGGTTGATGTACGCCCTGAGATTAAGCTCCCTGACTTCTCGAAGATTGAAATTGTTGTCGATGATGTAAGCATCACTGAAGCTGAGATCAACGAGCAAGTAGATTCGCTCCGCGCTCGCTTTGGAACCTTGCATGTAGTTGAGCGTGTAGCCAAGACTGGTGATTTTGTAAATATTGATCTAATTGCAAAGGTAAATGGCGAAGAGGTTGAAGGCGGGACCGCAAACGACATCTCTTACGAGGTTGGTTCTAACAGTATGGTCGAAGGATTGGATGAAGCAGTTGTCGGGCTTAAAGTCGATGAATCCAAGATCTTTGAAACCACACTACTTGGCATGCAAGAAGGCGAGACTGGTTCAGTTACAGTAACTGTTAAGTCTGTGAAAGAGCGTGAACTTCCAACGCTTGATGATGCATTTGCCAAATTAGCATCGGAATTTGATACCTTGGCAGAACTAAAGGAAGATATTTCAAAGCGTTTAGAGCGCGTGAAAGCTCTCGAACAAGGTGCGCAGGCACGCGACAAGCTCGTAGATAAACTGCTTAGTGAACTTGAGATTCCAGTCCCCGAGAAGCTGGTCGAAGAGGAAATCCATGCTCACTTAGAGCGTGAAGGTCGACTAGATGATGCGGAACATCGCGCAGAGGTAGATCGAGACACCCGCCAGATGTTCAAGCAAGACTTCTTGCTCGACGAGGTTGTAAAGGCTGAAGCCGTAGATGTCACCGAAGTTGAATTAACTGAGTACGTTATGCGTACCGCTTCAAGATACGGAATGGCACCTCAGGATTTTGCTAACCGCGTTGCTCAATCTGGTGGCATTAATCAAATGCTTGCGGAAGTTGCTCGTGCTAAAGCTCTCGCTAATATCTTAAATCGCGTTTCAGTCGTGACTGAGTCTGGTAAGAAAGTGGATCTCGAAGCGTTGGCCCCAAAGCGCGCTACCGAGCCAACTGAAGAAGAGAAGTAATACCTACCTTCTTTCCCAGGTTTCGGATTGGGCTTCCGGATTAATTTTCCGGTGAAAGTTATGCCTTTGGCGAACAAGGTGGCATTTCCTGGCTTTCGGGAAGCATTTTCCGCGTTGACGCGTTAGGGTCGTATATAGAAATCGTCAATCTCTGACTAATCGGTTAGAAGAAGTAGAGGAGTTCCTCGTGGACTTAATTCCGACACCAGCTTCGGAGACTATCTTGCGCACTGGTAACGCCATGAATGCAGGTTTGGACTCTGAGGTTTACAACCGTTTGCTACGCGAACGAATCATTTTCTTAGGATCAGTAGTAGAAGATGCGATGGCTAATGCAATCGCAGCTCAGATTCTTCTACTTTCAGCCGAAGATCCAGAGAAGGATATTTACCTCTACATCAATTCACCTGGTGGATCTATCTCAGCAGGTATGGCGATTTATGACACCATGCAATTTGTTCCAAATGATGTGGCAACTGTTGCCATGGGTCTATCAGCCTCCATGGGCCAATTCTTGCTGTGTGCAGGTGCGCCCGGAAAGCGTTATGCATTGCCACATGCACGCATCATGATGCACCAACCATCTGGCGGAATTGGTGGAACCGCAACTGATATTCGAATTCAGGCAGAACAGATCGGCTTCACCAAGCGAAAGATGGCAGAGCTAATCTCATTCCACACTGGCCAGAAAGTGGAAACCATCACCGCTGATTCAGATCGCGATCGTTGGTTCACTGCAGAAGAAGCCAAGGAGTACGGCTTTGTAGATCACGTGGTCAAGCTAGCTTCACAGATTGGAAAGAAATAATGAGTAATTTTGAGATTAATAATCGTTATGTTCTTCCAACTATCGAAGAGAAAACTTCATATGGCTTTAAGCGTTTAGATCCATACACCAAACTATTCGAAGAGCGCATCATCTTCCTAGGGCAAGCAATTGATGACACTGTGGCTAACGATGTAATGGCTCAGTTGCTGACCCTTGAGTCAATGGATCCTGACCGTGACATCATGATGTACATCAACTCTCCTGGTGGCTCTTTTACTGCGCTCACTGCAATTTATGACACTATGCAATTCGTTCGCCCAGACATCATGACCATCTGTTTGGGACAAGCAGCCTCAGCTGCGGCGATCTTGTTGGCAGGTGGTACCAAAGGAAAGCGCATGGCACTTCCAAACTCTCGTATTTTGATTCACCAGCCATACTCAGAAGGTGGCGGACAAGCATCCGATATCGAGTTACAAGCAAAAGAGATCTTGCGTATGCGCGAGTTACTAGAAATCATGCTCGAGAAGCATTCGACAAAGAGCAAAGAACAGATCTCTGCTGATATCGAACGCGACAAGATCCTTACTGCTCAGGAAGCGGTGGAATACGGATTGATCGATCAAGTTCTTTCATCACGCAAAGCAAAGCCAACCGTTTAAGTTTGCTTTAAGTAGTAATTGCTTTGCTAAACCTCAAGAGTTACTTCGAACCTGGGGCGTTATTTTCCTACCGTAATTTCCGAAGAATCTGGTTATCAAACCTATTGGTCACCATAGGTTCTGGTGCATTCCCGATGGCGATCGCCATTGTCATTATCGATTCAGGTGGAGATGCGACCACCCTTGGATTGATTCTTGCCGCCAGAATGCTAAGCGGTACGGTTTTAACTTTAGTTGGCGGCGTTTGGGCTGATCGCATGAAGCGCAAACATGTGATGATGGCAGCAGATATCTCTCGTGCCTTATTGCTGGTGATTTTAGTTCTGGTCTCTGCACCAGAATTGCCTAGATTATGGATGGCGCTAATTGTCTTTCTAATTGGTGTGGGCGATGCCTTTGGCGCACCAGCTGCAGCAGCGATCATGAACGTGATAGTTCCCGAACATGTTTTGCAACAGGCAAATGTTTTTCGCGGAGTCACCACTAGGTTAGGTCAGATTCTAGGACCTGCATTTGGTGGCATCGTAGTTGCGATATTTGGCGCAAGGTTTACCTTCTTGATGACTGCGCTTACATTCTTGATTGGTGCGATTCTGTTGCGTGGCATTAAAGAGGAAGTAGTCTCAAAGGTTGAAGACCGAGAAACTTTCATCTTTGAGTTAAAGGAAGGCATCAAAACGGTACGGGAGATGCCATGGGTTGCAGCCATGATTTTCATGGCAACGTTTCAATTGATGATCGTGGTGGCAGCAGAGACCGTGTTACTGCCTATAATCACCAAACGAGAATTCGAATCAAATACCACCATGGCGGCTTCACTTGCTACTTTTGCAATTGGCGCAACTATCTCTGCGCTTTGGTCTCTTAAGTTAAAGCCAAAATACCCAGGTAAAGTCTCACTAATTATCTGGTCGATCTTTGCAATCATTCCTATTGCATTGGCATTTCCAATAAATCCAACCATCATCATCGTGGCCTATTTGATTGCTGGCACCTCCGTTGGACCATGGGATGCATTTTGGCCAATCGCATTGCAAAAGGAGATTCCTAAAGAAAAATTAGGAAGAGTATTTGCATTAGACCATGCTGGTTCAGCTGGACTGATGCCGTTAGGCATGGCGCTGGTTGGACCGTTGACCAATTTATTTGGGGAGCGAAACTTCCTGATATTTGCAGCTATCTTCCATCTTCTAATTAATTATTTGGCTTACAAGGTTCCAGGGGTAAAAGAGTTAGCCACTCCGCGCAATTCCTCTAACAGCGAACAAGATTCCAGCATAAATCCCGAGCAGAAGTAACTGCCAAGACCTACCATTTAACCAAGTACTTCCCCCTAGGAGCGATTGATGACCCGTATTGGCGAAGCCAACGAATTACTAAAGTGTTCGTTCTGTGGCAAGACCCAGAAGCAAGTGAAGAAGTTGATCGCCGGTCCCGGCGTCTACATTTGTGATGAGTGCATCGAACTTTGCAATGAGATCATCGTTGAAGAGTTGTCCGAAGCCAGCGCAGCTGGTTTTGAGGAGCTACCCAAGCCAAACCAGATTTTCGAATTCCTTGATAACTATGTGATTGGCCAAGAACGCGCCAAAAAATCTCTATCAGTTGCGGTTTACAATCATTACAAGCGCGTGCAATCAGGTGAAGGCAAACGTGATGGCGCTGTTGAATTAGCAAAATCAAATATCATGCTTCTTGGTCCAACCGGTTGTGGAAAGACATTGATGGCGCAGACTTTGGCGCGAATGCTAAATGTTCCATTTGCGATTGCAGATGCCACCGCGTTAACCGAAGCCGGTTATGTTGGCGAGGATGTTGAAAATATCTTGCTCAAGCTTTTACAAGCAGCCGACTATGACGTGAAGAAAGCTGAGACCGGGATTATCTATATCGACGAAATCGATAAAGTTGCACGCAAAGCAGAAAATCCATCAATTACCCGCGATGTCTCCGGTGAAGGTGTACAGCAAGCGCTCTTGAAGATCCTCGAAGGAACGGTTGCATCTGTACCGCCACAAGGTGGTCGTAAGCATCCACACCAAGAATTCATTCAAATTGATACCACCAATGTGTTGTTCATTGTAGGTGGCGCATTTGCTGGTCTTGAAAAAATCGTCGAAGGTCGTGCTGGCAAATCTGGCGTAGGATTCAATGCGCCACTTCGCACAGCGGAAGAGCGAGAAGCATCGGACATCTTTGCTGACGTGATGCCAGAAGATCTCTTGAAGTTCGGTCTAATCCCTGAATTTATTGGGCGCCTTCCAGTTATCACTTCAGTCTCTAATTTAGATAAGACGGCTTGGTTAAAGATTCTTAAAGAGCCTAAGAATGCGCTCGTTCGTCAGTATCAGAAATTATTTGAGTTAGACGGTGTCCAGCTAGATTTTGAGGCCGAAGCGCTAACTGCGATTGCAGAGTTGGCTTTGAAGCGTGGAACTGGTGCGCGTGGTCTTCGTGCGATCATGGAACATGTCTTACTCGGAGTGATGTATGACATCCCAGGTCGCATCGATGTTGAAAAGGTAGTTGTCACCGAAGCGTGTATTACAAATGATGCGCAACCAAAGCTAGTTATGCGCAGTGGCGAAGCTTCGAAGCGTGCCAAACGCTCCGAAGAGAAGAGCGCGTAAGGGATTAATTACTTTCTAATCTAGACTACGACGCTATGACGCGTGAATTGCCAACAGGTTTTGTGCCTGCTGACATCGAAGCCCCGCTTTACAAAAAGTGGCTCGATGCCGGATATTTCACGGCAAACCCAAAGTCAGAAAAACCTCCGTTCACAATCGTGATCCCGCCACCCAATGTGACAGGTTCACTACATATCGGTCACGCGCTAGATCACACTTTGCAAGACATCTTGGTGCGCATGAAGCGTATGAAGGGATTTGAAACTCTCTGGCTACCAGGTATGGATCATGCTGGTATCGCGACACAGAATGTGGTCGAACGACAATTAGCTGCCCAAGGTAAATCTAGGCATGACTTTGGTCGCGAAGAATTTGTGAAGAAGGTTTGGGAATGGAAAGCCGAATCCGGTGGCGCAATCCTTGGGCAGATGAAGCGACTTGGAAACTCTGTCGATTGGACCCGTGAGCGTTTCACGATGGACGAGATGTTATCTCGTGCGGTACTCACTATTTTCAAGAGACTATACGATCAAGAATTGATCTACCAAGCAGAACGAATCATCAATTGGTGTCCAAGATGTTTGACTGCGCTTTCAGATATTGAAGTTGATTACCATGAAATCGATGGCGAATTTGTGCAAGTGCGATACGGCGCTGATGGTGAAGACCAGATTTGGGTCGCCACCACGAGACCAGAGACCATGCTTGGTGATGGTGCAGTTGCAGTAAATCCAAATGATGATCGTTACAGTCATATGATCGGCAAATCAGTGCGCTTACCTTATGTAAATCGAATGATCCCAATCATTGCAGATGAGTTAGTGGATCCAGAGTTCGGAACTGGAGCGGTAAAGGTAACTGCAGCTCACGATCCAAATGACTTCGAAATGGGAATGCGCCATGGCGTGCCGTTGATTGTGATCATGAATGAGCACGGCGTGATGGCTGGTACCAATACCAAATTTGATGGCATGGATCGCTTTGCAGCTCGTCGTGCAGTCGTAGATCAATTACGCGAGGATGGGCTTTTAGGTTGGGAGAAGCGCCCATATCTTCATAGCGTTGGACATTGTTCAAGATGCCAAACAATCGTAGAACCAAGATTGTCATTGCAATGGTTCGTAAAAGTGGCACCGCTTGCAAAGATGGCTGGCGATGCAGTTCGTAGTGGGAAAGTGAAGATCTCTCCAAAGGAGATGGAGCCGCGCTACTTCGAATGGGTAGATAACATGCACGATTGGTGTATCTCCAGACAACTTTGGTGGGGCCATCGCATTCCAGTTTGGTATGGGCCAAACGATGAAGTTAAAGTCATTGGACCAGACGAACAAGCACCAGCTGGTTGGAGACAAGATGAAGATGTGCTGGATACCTGGTTCTCATCTGCGCTCTGGCCATTTTCAACTTTGGGTTGGCCGGATCAAACCGATGATTTAAAGAAGTTCTATCCAAATTCGGTTCTAGTAACTGGATATGACATTCTCTTTTTCTGGGTTGCACGAATGATGATCTTTGGTTTATTTGCAATGGATGGCAAGCAACCTTTTGATGTGATTGCACTTCATGGATTGGTACGTGACAAATTTGGAAAGAAGATGTCCAAGTCCAAAGGCAATGTAATTGATCCCTTAGAGTTTATGGACAAGTATGGATCTGATGCGTTGCGCTTTTCGCTAGCACGTGGTGCCAATCCTGGTGCCGATCAAGCGCTAGCTGAGGAGTGGATCGGAGGCGCGCGCAATTTTGCAACCAAGCTTTGGAATGCCACTCGCTTTGCATTAATGAACGGCGCGACCGTCGAAGGTGAATTGCCGCCATTCGAGTCGTTAAATGCGATTGATCGTTGGATTTTGACTCGCCTTAACGAGACAATCGCAGAGGCAGATGAGCTTCTTGAGAGTTACGAGTTCGCCAAAGCTTCTGAGCTTATCTATCACTTTGCCTGGGATGATCTATGTGATTGGTACCTAGAGCTTTCAAAGGATGCCTTCCAAAAGAGCGATGCAGCCGCCACCAAGCGTGTCCTGGGCCATGTGCTTGATCAACTACTGCGTTTGATGCATCCAGTGATGCCATTTATCACTGAAGAGCTATGGGTCAATTTAACTGGCCAAGAGTCATTGGTGATCGCACAATGGCCAAAAGTTGATAAGAAAAAAATTGATAAAGATGCCGAGAAGATCGTCATGCAATTACAAGAGGTGATCACTGAAGTAAGGCGTTTCCGCAATGATCAAGGTATCAAGACCAGCCAGAAGATTCCGGGACGCTTAGTAGTTCCTGCGGAATTAGCACCATATGTAGCGGGTGCTGAGTTCTTGCTAAAACTAGAACCGGGGTCATTTACACCATCTGCAAAGTTAGAGATCGGCAAAATTAGAGCAGAATTCGATTTAACCGGTTCGATTGATATTGCAGCAGAGCGCAGCAGGTTAACAAAAGATCTTGCAACCGCCGAAAAGGATCGGGCAACTGCTACTGCTAAGTTAAACAACGAAGGCTTTATGGCCAAAGCGCCAGATAATGTGGTCGCAGAGATCAAAGAGCGACTTGCAAAATGTGATTCTGAAATTGAAAGAATCAAGACCCAATTAGCTTCATTACCTAATTGATTTAAGAGATTGCTTGAAAAATGATTAACCAAGAAGATCTTGAACGATTAGCAGCAATCGAAAGCGCACTGCTTGCTAGGTGGCCAGAGACCAGAATCCAGCCATCACTAGATCGCATCTCGCTACTTTGCGATGCGCTAGGTTCGCCGCAACTTTCATACCCGACGATTCATATCGGCGGAACCAATGGCAAAACCTCTACGACTAGATTTATCGATTCTCTGCTCTTTGCGCATGGATTGAGGACCGGTCGATTCACCAGTCCCCACCTGGAGGACTTCAGAGAGCGCATCTGTATAAACGGCGAATTAATCGGAGCGCAAGAGTTGATTTTTAATTACAACGATATCGCTGCATATTTTGATTTTGTCGATTCGAAATCACCTCATCCAATCTCATTTTTTGAAGCGATAACGGCTCTAGCTATGGCTGCATTTGCTGAACATCCCGTGGATGTTGGTATTTTCGAAGTTGGTATGGGCGGGCAATGGGATGCTACAAATGTCATCCAACCTGCGGTAACAGTGATTACGCCGATTGGTATGGACCACATGGAATATCTCGGGAATTCACTAGAGGAGATCGCCTCGACCAAAGCAGGGATTTTGAAGCCTGAAGCATTTGCGGTCCTCTCCAATCAAGAAGCTCCAGCTGCGAAAGTTTTATTGGCGCGGGCTGCCGAACTTGGAATTGATATTGCTCGAGAAGGAATTGAATACGAAGTGATCTCACGCCAAATTGCAGTGGGTGGGCAATTGATTTCAATCCGGGGTACCAAAGATGTGTACTCGGATCTATTTTTGCCATTACATGGCAGGCATCAAGCGGCAAATGCAGCAGCGGCGCTAGTTGCAGCGGAGGCGTTCTTTGGCGATCAACCACTGGACGTTGAAGCTGTCAGATCTGGTTTTGCAAGCGCCTCTTCACCGGGCAGACTCGAAGTGATTCAACGTGATCCAACCGTGATTTTGGATGCGGCGCATAACCCGCATGGGGCCAGGACTTTGGCCAATGCGATGCAAGAAGAGTTTACTTTTGGCAGAGTAATTGGCGTAGTAGGAGTCTTTGCAGATAAAGATGCCGATGGCATCTTCTCAGAGATCAAAGATGTGGTTGATGGCGTCATCGTGACGCAAAGTTCTTCACCAAGAGCGCTACCAGCTGATGATTTAGCCAAGATCGCTACTCGCCACTTAGGTGCAGATAGGGTCTTCGTGGAACCGCAGTTAAGAACTGCTATTGCCAAAGCGCTTGCCGATGCTAACCATCCAATGGAGGATCAGAGCGTGGGAGTCTTGATCACCGGCTCGGTAATCACAGTCGGAGAGGCCAGAAGTATTTTGAAGGAGCTGAAGAGATCATGAGAATGCTTGGCGCAGCGGTCTTGGTAATGGAGTCCATGGTCATGGGTTTTGCGCTCCTACTTGCAATGAAAGATAGCTCCACTACTGCGCTAGTAATCGGCTCATTGATTTCACTCTTGCTATTTCTTTCAGCGGGATTGTTAAAGAGAAAGGTTGGCTGGATCATTGCTTCGCTTCTGCAAATAGCCATGGCGGGTTATTCCGTTGTAGTTCCATCCTTATCGATTATCGCCGCAATATTCATTCTGCTTTGGGTCTGCGCTATCTACTTCGGACGCAAGGGTGAGGCCATCAGGCGAGAATTAGTCGCTAAGCGCGACGCCCAATAGAATGACCGGGTGAGCAAAGAACGCACCTTGGTTTTGATCAAACCTGACGGAGTCCGTCGCGGTTTAATCGGAGAGGTCATTGCCCGCATCGAACGCAAAGGTTATGAAGTAACTGCGCTTCGTATGCTCCAAGCTGACCGTGCATTACTTGAACGCCATTATGCAGAACACGAAGGAAAACCTTTCTACGAACCCTTACTTGAGTTCATGATGAGTGGACCGATCGTGGCTTTGATTGCAGAGGGCGAGCGAGTGATTGAAGGTTTCCGTTCACTTGCTGGAACTACTGATCCAACTGTCGCAGCTCCAGGAACTATTCGTGGTGACTTGGCAAGACAACAAGCTACAAAAGTTGTGCAGAACATCGTGCATGGTTCAGATTCAGCAAGCTCTGCAGAGCGTGAGATTTCAATTTTCTTCGGAGGGAAGTAAATGGCTAATCCAAATGGAAAACTGTCCTTTATCGGACGAGATATGGCGGTTGATTTAGGCACTGCCAATACCTTGGTTTATGTACGCGGTCGTGGCATCGTGCTTAATGAGCCATCTGTAGTCGCAGTCAACCAAGACACTGGTGGCATATTGGCAGTTGGGTTAGAAGCCAAGAAGATGATCGGACGCACCCCCGGAAACATTGTGGCAATCCGTCCACTTAAAGATGGCGTGATCGCAGATTTCGATACCACAGAGCGCATGCTTCGCTACTTCATTCAAAAAGTTCACAAACGTCGCTACTTAGCTAAGCCAAGAATTGTCGTTTGCGTACCATCTGGTATCACCGGCGTTGAACAGCGTGCGGTAAAAGATGCTGGCTATGCAGCTGGCGCTCGCAAGGTTTACATAATCGAAGAACCAATGGCGGCAGCAATTGGAGCTGGTTTACCAATCCATGAGCCAACCGGAAATATGGTGGTGGATATTGGTGGCGGAACCACTGAAGTTGCCGTTATTTCATTGGGCGGAATCGTCTCATCCCTCTCCATTCGTGTAGGCGGAGACGAACTCTATCAATCCATTATCAATTGGGTGAAGCGCGAATTCTCACTACTTCTCGGAGAACGCACCGCAGAAGAGATCAAGATGGCTATCGGTTCTGCATATCCAATGCCAAACGAACCAGATGCGGAAATTCGCGGACGTGATTTAGCAACTGGCTTACCAAAGACCATTGTCGTCTCTGCTGCAGAGATTAGAAAAGCTCTGGAAGAACCGGTAAATGCAATCGTTAATGCGGTAAAGGCAACTCTGGATAAATGTCCACCAGAGCTAGCATCAGATTTGATGGATCGGGGCATCGTACTTACTGGTGGTGGCGCACTACTTAAAGGACTTGATGAGCGCTTGCGTCGTGAGACCGGTATGCCAATTCATATTGCAGAGCAACCTTTAAATTGTGTGGTGGATGGCTCAGGTAAGTGCATCGAAGAATTCGAATCATTAGAAAAGGTTCTGATCTCAGAGCCACGTCGCTAGTAGCCGTTTAGCAAAGGCAATCAAGTGGCACGTTCATCTGGCAGCAATCGGGGTCGATTACTGCTGGTCATGTTGATTGTCTCGGCACTTCTATTGATTACTTTGGATCTGCGTGGTCTATCTGTCGTAAGTGGTGCACGAAATGCGGTTGGTACAGCATTGGCACCTGCCGAAAGAGTCGGTAATGCGATCGTGACCCCATTTAGGAATTTCTTCTCGGATCTATTTAGATTAGGAAGCACTCGTGCAACTATCTCTAAGCTAAAAGAAGAGAATGCCCGTTTGAAATCAGAGTTGCTTGAACAGAAGAACCTAGACGGTCAAGCAAAACAGCTAAGGGAATCTTTACAGCTAGCAGGTCGCGCACAATGGAAAGTTGTGAATGCCAAAGCAATTGCCCAAGGTTCTGCAATCTCCTTTACTCAAACCATAACCATTGATCAAGGCACTAAAGCTGGGGTTCGCCCAAATATGACCGTGGTAAATGGACAGGGGTTAGTGGGGGTCGTAAAAGCGGTATTTCCAAATAGTGCAATAGTCCTTTTGGCATCAGATCCATCTTTCAAGATTGGCGTTCGCATCGCTAGAACCCAGACAATTGGAATTCTCTCTGGACAGGGCAACAATCAAGGAATTTTGGAGTTACTGGATAACACCACCAAAATCAAAAAGCGAGATGTGCTCTTAGCACGAGGCAGCAATAACAACCGCCCCTTTGTTCCTGGAGTTCCAATCGGTTACATTACAAAGATTCCTGATAGCTCTAATTATGTGGCCCAAGTTGCCGATGTTGCTTTCTATGCCAATTTAAATGCGATTGGAGTGGTTTCAGTGGTGTTATCAGCACCGGACTCTGATCCAAGAAATGCATTGGTACCTAAAGCGCCAACGCCAACACCGATTCCGACGGTTACGGTCTTTGTAACGCCATCTCCAGATGCATCTGTAAGTAATACCAAAAATACCAACTCTGCCAATGGCAAAGGTGATGGTGCTTGATGTGGCGTCGGGAGATACTGCTTTCCACTCTGACATTCTTTGCGCTGTTCATCGCGCAAGAAGCTTTAGTTAATCAAATCCATTTACCACTTGGTGGTTTCTCTTTAATTCTGCTGGCAGCGCTAATCTGGTCATCAATCAATGAACCAGAATTAGCGGCGGTAACCGGCTTCATCGCTGGAATCTTCATGGATCTATCTCCAGCTAACGATGGCCCATTTGGACATTGGACAGTGGTGATGGTGATTTCTTGTATTGCAATCTCATATCTTGGTTATGGTGATGATGCCGTAAATTCCAATCCAGCTGGGTTGATTCTGATGACATCAAGCGCAGTGGTAGCCACAATCCTGCACTATCTTTTCATAGGACTACTTTTCGGCTTAACTTTAGGAAATCCGGCGCAAGTACTTCGAACCATCATTGGTTTTGGACTCTGGAGCGCTTTATTGGCGCCGATTGTGGTCCCTTTCATCACTAGAGCGCATTTGATTGTCTATTCAGGTTCAAAATGAATCAGCGCACCAGATTAAGTATCTTCGTAGTTCAAGCTTTAATAATCAGTTTGATGGCTGCGCTCATGGGACGTCTCTTTTATCTACAAGTGGCAGCTGGCGATCGTTATAAAGCAGCTGCGCTTGATATTCAAAGCCGAGATATTGTGGTTCCAGCTATTCGTGGATTGATTGTCGATGCAAACGGAGTGCCACTTGCTATGAATCGAGTGGGATTGGCCGTGACGGTAGATCGCAGCATCATCGATAAGCAGAGCGATAAGGGAGCAGCCATCATCAATCGGGTTGCCAAGATTCTTGAATTGAATCCGAAAGATGTTTGGCGGAGAACTCGCCTCTGTGGGGAGATCATAAGCGGAGACAAATCAGGCTGCTGGATTGGCAATAGGTTTCAACCAATTCCGATCACAAAAGATGCTGATCCAAATATCGCACTTCAAATTGTTGAACGAAGTAGTGAATTTCCAGGAATCGATGCCCAACCAACTGCGGTGCGTTATTACCCAGGAACTTTGGGAGCAACCGGTGCGCATGTGTTGGGATATATCGGTGCGCTGACAGATGAAGATTTAGCTAAGGATGGTGGCACACGCTATTACCGTAGTGAATCCATCGGCAAAGATGGTTTGGAATTTGTTTACGATAGTTATTTGCGCGGCAGACCCGGTATCAAAACTGTGATTGTCGATCGCAAAGAGTCAGTCACTGAGAAATCCCGAGACACTGCACCAACACCTGGTGCGAATTTAGTTACAAGTCTGGATGTGCGAATTCAAGGCGCAGCCGAGAGAGGGTTAGCAACTGCAGTTGGATCATCTCGCGCACAGGGCTACCGCGCTGATGGTGGAGCTGCAATTGTCATGGATGTGCGAAGTGGTCGGATCTTGGCTTTGGCTTCCTATCCAACTTATGATCCAAATATTTGGGAGAAGGGGCTGACTGTCGCACAAGCACGAGCTATGTTCAGTGAAAGAACTTATGTTCCAGCGCTTTCTCGTCCAATTCAAGGTTTGTTTGCACCAGCTTCTACTTTTAAAGCCTTCTCGATATTCGCAGCTGCCAAAGCTGGATATAACTTGAATGCTGTCTACGACTGTCCTGGCGTTTATAAAGTTGGTAATCGAGAATTTACTAATTATGAGTCAAGGGAGCTTGGCCGAATCACCTTGAAGCGTGGCATTGCTGCTTCTTGTGACACTCTTTGGTACAAGATCGCCTATTCAGAGTGGTTGAAAGATGGCGGGCTAAGTCCCAAGAACCCCAAGGATCTATTCTTCAATGTAGCGCATCAGTTCCAGCTGGAGCAGCGCACCGGAATTGACCTACCTAGTGAAGCATATGGGCGTATCCCGGATCGTCAATGGCGTTTGGATTACTGGAATGAGAATAAGAATTTCTACTGCAATTACAAAGAGCGCGCTGCAAAGAAGGACTTAACTCCATTCTTAATTGAATTGGCAAGAGAGAACTGCATTGATGGTGGAGTTTTGCGCGCCGGCGATGCAGTCAACTTCTCGATTGGTCAAGGCGATACCGTGATTACCCCATTGAAACTCACCCAAGCTTATGCAGCTATCGCAAATGGTGGCACGATTTTGCAACCTATGATTGCAAAAGCAGTGATTGCAAATGATGGTAAGGTCCTCAAAACTTTTACTCCAAAAGTGTTGGGAAAAGTTGAAGCAGACCCAGAGGTATTTAAGTGGTTAACTGATGCATTGCATCAAGTGACTATTGATGGTACCGCCGCCGGCGCTTTTGCTGGTTTTCCAGTAGAGGTGGCAGGCAAGACCGGAACTGCGGAAGTTTTCGGATTAAATCTTGATGGCACCAAGAAAAATTCAACTTCCTGGTTTGCCGCTTATGCTCCTGTTAAGAAACCAAAATCTGCGGTAGTGGTCATGGTCTCCCAAGGTGGAACTGGCGCAGCTGCTGCAGGTATTGGTGCTAGACAGATTTATGACACCATTTTTGGAGTGGTAAATGGCAGACAGATTCCAGAGAAGATGGTCTATCCATCTGGTCCACCAAGTAAACTTCCGAAGATTTCAGCTACCACCAAAGTGATCGAAGCTTCTCCTACTGCGACCGCTTCACCAACTCCGAGTACCAGAAAGGTGGGCTAATGAGCGAAGCGTTACGTAGCTTTACCTATCGCAGACCGAAGCGAAATTTAACGGCAGGTTTTGATCCCATACTTACTTTTGCAGTGGGTGCTTTACTGATAATCGGAACAATTTTGGTCTATGCGGCAACTCGAAATTGGTATGCGGCAGCTGGGGAAGATCCACAGTATTACTTGAAACGCCATGGAATTAATGTGGTTATTGGAATCGCACTTGCGATGGGAATGACCTTCATCGATTACCGCGCTCTACGTGCTTACACACCATTCGTATGGGGAGCCGGAGTGCTTGGTTTGATTGCAGTGCTTATTCCCGGAATAGGTAGCACTATCAATGGCGCAAAGGCCTGGATCGTGTTACCTGGTGGGTTCTCATTACAACCTGCAGAGCTGGCAAAGATCACCATCATCATTGGTATGTCCATGATTCTTACCGAACGGATGCATGGCCAAGAGGAGGTTGGAAATAAAGACGTATTGCAAGCTCTAGCAGTTGCGGCAATTCCAGTGCTTCTCATTGTGGCCCAACCAGATATGGGAACTATCTTAATTATTAGCGCAATCGTGGTAACTATCATTGCAACTAGTGGCGCACCGGCAAGATGGGTAGTAGCCCTGCTGCTACTTGCAGTAATCGGTGGATTCGTAGCTGTGAAAGCTTGGTTAGTAAGTGATTATCAATTGAAGCGCTTACAGTCATTTGTAAATCCAAATGCAGATACCCAAGGAACTGGTTATCAATTACGACAAGCCAGAATCACTGTTGGATCAGGTGGTTTATTAGGGACTGGGCTATTTGAAGGCCCACAAACCAATGGTCGTTTCGTACCAGAGCAACAGACGGACTTTATCTTTACAGTAGCCGGAGAGCAGACGGGCTTTGTCGGAAGTAGCATCATCTTGCTGTTATTGATCACTGTGATGATGCGCGGTTTTAGTATTGCCCGAAGAACCACCGACCCCTTTGGTAGATTGGTATCAGTTGGTGTCGTAGCGTGGTTTGCATTTCAAACATTTGAAAATATCGGAATGACGCTTGGGCTAATGCCGATGACTGGTGTACCACTTCCATTTCTCTCTTATGGTGGCTCAAGCATGTTCGCAAACATGATCGGTATAGGTTTGCTGCAGAACGTAAACGCTCGATTACGAGGCTAATCTCTAGGTAATGGTAATTTCTGAGAATTACTGCCATACTTAGCCAGTAACCAGCGCGCGCCCCTTGGGCCGCAGCGCGGAGCTACCGAAAAAAGATTTGTCTGATTGATTTCAGACCCGAAACAGCTAGAGCTAAATAGCTTTAGCGTAAAAAGGATTTGGTGTACATGGCCGAAGAGCCAAAAGCGCCGCGTAAGCGCGCAAGCAAAAAAGCTACCTCCAAAGAGGTTGTTGAAAATTCCGTTGATGCAGATTCTGAAAATGCGACAACTGAGAAAAAATCACGTAAGAAATCAATCCCGGCTGCAATCGCGGCACCGATCTTTCAAGCGGCTCCTGCAGCCACGGTAAAGAAAGCCAAGAGCGAGAGCAAGAAGAGTGAGAAGTCAGATGCGCCTGAAGGCAAGGAGCGAGCTGACGAGGATTCAGATTCGCGCCGCGGTGGACGCCGCCGTCGCCGTGGTGGACGTGGCCGTCGCAAAGGAAATGATCCGCAGGAAGAGAGCAATGATTTAACCTCAAGTGATGAGCAGAGTGAAGCTACCTCGCATCGCCGCCGTCGCCGCCGTCGTAGCGCAGAGGATGGCGTGCAACCTGGCGAAAGCATTGATGAAGATGGCGTAATAACCGTTGTTAAGGTGCGAGAAGCCAAAGAGAGTAAACCAGCTAGAGAACCACGAGGCGATCGGAGTGATCGCTCATCAAGACGCGAAGGCCGTCATCATCGTCGCGAAGGCCGTCATCGTGAAGAGCGTCGTGATTTTCGCGAGGGTTATCGCGAGAGCTACAGACGTCGCGGAACCATCATTACCGAAGGTGAATTCTTAGCTCGACGCGATGAGGTAAAGCGTGAGATGTTAGTTCGCCAAAAGGGCGATCGCACTCAGATTTGTGTAATTGAAGACGATGTCATGGTCGAACATTATGTAAATAGAAATTCTGCAACCTCTTATGTAGGTAACGTCTATCTTGGAAAAGTTCAAAATGTCTTGCCATCCATGGAAGCGGCCTTCGTTGATATTGGCAAAGGTAGAAATGCAGTTCTATATGCAGGAGAAGTCAATTGGGATGCCGCTGGTATGGAAGATTCCTCATCTCGAAAGATTGAGATGGCGTTAAAGACCGGCCAAGCTGTTTTAGTGCAAGTTACTAAAGATCCAATTGGCCAGAAAGGCGCTCGCTTAACGAGCCAGATCTCGCTTCCGGGTAGATATGTCGTTTACGTTCCAGGCGGTGGCATGAGCGGAATCTCACGTCGCTTGCCAGAAACCGAACGTAATCGCATCAAAGCTATCTTGAAAGATTTAGTTCCAGAAGAAGCAGGAGTCATTGTTCGTACTGCAGCCGAAGGCGTAAGCGAAGAAGAGCTGACCAGCGATATCGCACGACTTAAAGCGCAGTGGGAAGAGATTTATCAGAAGTCACAAAACCCGAACTTTCACCCACCAGTTGCGCTGTACACCGAACCGGATCTCGCAGTTCGCGTTATTCGTGACATTTTCTCAGAAGACTTTAGCGCGCTAAAGATTCAAGGCGACCAGGTATACAACGATATCTCTGATTATCTGGGTTTTATCGCGCCTGAACTCTCCAAGAAAATTGAAAAGTACACCGGTACCGGAGATATATTCAGTGATTACCGAGTCGATGAGCAGCTTGCCAAAGCCTTTGATCGCAAGGTTTATCTGCCATCAGGTGGTTCGTTGGTTATTGATCGCACCGAAGCGATGGTGGTTATCGATGTTAATACTGGGAAATTTATCGGCAAAGGTGGAAACCTCGAAGAGACGGTAACTAAGAACAACTTGGAGGCTGCAGAAGAGATCGCTCGTCAATTACGACTTCGTGACTTGGGCGGCATCGTAGTTATCGACTTTATTGACATGATCTTGGAATCTAACCGTGAAGCTGTAATGCGCCGTTTAATTGAGTGCCTTGGTCGCGATCGCACCAAACATCAAGTCGCTGAAGTAACTTCACTTGGATTGGTGCAGCTAACGCGCAAACGTATCGGCCAAGGCTTGATTGAAGCATTTAGCACTACTTGCGATAGTTGTAATGGTCGAGGTATACATATTCATACGGAACCAGTTCGCGCCAAGGCAGTCGAACCGGTATTCGCAGGTAGACATGATGATCATGAAGCAGAGGATGATTCGCAAGATGACTCTGAGCAAAGTTCAGGGGAGCGCGAATCCAAGAGCGAAAAGCGCGGAATTAAGCCTAGAAAGCGCCGTCGAGCGGTCAGCACAGGGGTAGTTCATACTTGATTTGTAGTTGTCCGACCACATTTCGTAAGATAACCCCCTGCCCAAGTGGGCTTTTGGATAAAGACAGGTAGAAGGAAATCATGTACGCAATCGTGAAGGCTGGCGGGCGCCAGGAGAAGGTCGCAGTTGGCGACACTGTTACCGTCGATCATATTGATGCGGCAGCTGGTTCAACTGTCTCATTCCCAGCGGTTCTAGTTGTCGACGGTGCTTCGGTGACTTCCGATCCAAAGGTGCTATCTGGCGTGAAGGTAACCGGAGAAGTTGTCGATCAAACCAAGGGACCGAAGATTCATATCCTTCGTTACAAATCAAAGACTGGTTATCGCCGTCGTGAAGGTTTCCGCTCACAATTAACCAAGGTAAAAATCACCGCTATTAACGGTGTTAAGTAAAAGTTTTAAATAGATTAGCTAGCAGGCAAAGAAGGAGAGTGAAAGTAAATGGCAAGTAAAAAAGGTGTCTCCTCAACCCGCAATGGTCGCGATTCCAATCCTCAATTCCTTGGCATCAAGCGTTTTGGTGGACAGGTAGTTAAGGCTGGCGAAATCATCGTCCGTCAGCGCGGAACCAAGTTCCACCCAGGTGCAAATGTTGGCATCGGAAAAGATGACACGCTATTTGCACTCTCTGCAGGGGCAGTCACATTCGGTCGCGCACGTGGCCGCGATGTAGTCAATGTAGTTCCTGTGGCTTAATTTCGGTACTAAATCAGTTCTTAGTTAAGAGCGGGCCGGCGATGCTGGTCCGCTTTATTATTTTCAAGAAGGGAGGACGTAGATGACAACATTTGTCGATCGCGTAACCCTTCATGTTGCTGCCGGAAAAGGCGGTGACGGATGCGTTTCTATCCATCGCGAAAAGTTCAAACCGCTTGGTGGCCCTGATGGCGGTAACGGTGGTCGTGGCGGAGATATCGTGTTAGTCGTTGATCCAAATATCACGACGCTCCTAGATTTCCATCACTCACCACATCGTCGTGCAACCAACGGCCGCCAAGGCTATGGCGATCGAAAAGATGGTTCACAAGGCGAAGATCTGATCTTGGGAGTTCCTTCAGGAACAGTGATCTTCGATGAAAACGGGAATCAAATAGCAGATTTAATCGAGATTGGAACTACTTTCATGGCCGCAGAAGGCGGTCGTGGTGGTTTGGGAAATGCCGCACTGGCATCTTCAAAGCGTCGTGCACCTGGTTTTGCGCTACTTGGTGAACCTGGTGAAGAGCGCACTTTAGTTCTTGAATTAAAGAGCGTCGCCGATATTGCCTTAGTTGGTTTTCCAAGCGCTGGAAAATCTTCATTGATTGCCGCAATCTCAGCTGCTCGTCCTAAAATCGCAGATTATCCATTTACGACTCTAGTTCCTAATTTAGGAGTAGTAAGCGTTGGTGACACTCGATTTACGGTGGCCGATGTACCAGGTCTAATTCCAGGAGCTTCACAAGGAAAAGGTTTGGGACTTGAATTCTTACGTCACGTTGAGCGATGTGTCGCTTTGGTGCATGTTTTGGATTGTGGAACTTTGGAAACTGATCGTAATCCAATAGATGACTTGGAAATTATCGAATCAGAGTTGAAACAATATGGTGGTTTGGATAATCGGCCGAGAGTAGTCGCGTTAAACAAAGTTGATCTTCCTGATGGAAAAGTAATGGCAGAGATGGTCACTAAGAATCTCCAGGATCGCGGTTATGAGGTTTATCCGATTTCAGCGGCCACCAGGCAAGGCGTCCAAGAATTGCTATATGCGATGGCGAAATTGGTACAAGCCTCCCGTGCAGAGATAAAGAGCGATCAACGCACTCGGATTGTGATTAGGCCAACTGCAGTTAACGACAGCGGTTTCAAAGTTATAGCCAATCCAGATGGATCATTTACAGTCATTGGTAAGAGAGTTGAACGTTGGGTGCGTCAGACAAACTTCGCCAATTCGGAGGCAGTTGGATATTTGGCTGATCGACTTGCGCAAGCAGGTGTTGAGAAAGAGCTATTCAAAGCAGGTGCCGTATCTGGCAGCGAAGTTCGAATCGGAAACGATGAGAACGCGGTGATTTTCGATTGGGAACCAACCATCGAGGCTGGCGCTGAGATGTTGGCAAAGAACTTGCAACGACGCGGTGAAGATGCCCGCTTAGATACGATTTGGAAGAGCGAAAAGGTTCAAGATCAGCTAACTGAAGAAGAGATTGCTAGACAATGGGAGTACTCGGTCTCAAACCCAAATACCCCAGAATTGATCGAAGAATTGCCAGAAAGTGAGGATCACGATGCGAAATGAAGTGAAGCTTGCCAAGCGCATCGTAATCAAGATCGGTAGCTCTTCTTTGACAGACGGTGGTGCAGGATTAGATGCAAAAGCTGTAGATCGTTTAGTGGATGCCGTCGCTAGCGCACGAAAAAATGGTGTTGAAGTTTTAGTGGTCTCATCAGGTGCGATCGCTGCAGGTTTGGCTCCGCTGGGCTTGCAATCCAGACCGAAGGATTTATCGACGCAACAAGCTGCGGCATCTGTCGGACAAGGTCTCTTGATTCATCGCTACACCGAAAGTTTTGCGCGGTATGGAATCACAGCTTCCCAAGTTCTATTGACCACCACCGATGTGGTTAGAAGATCACATTATTCAAATGCCCAACGTGCGCTATTTAAATTGATTTCACTTGGCGTGGTTCCAGTCATCAATGAGAACGATACCGTTGGAACTAGCGAGATTCGCTTCGGAGATAATGATCGTCTTGCTGCATTGGTGGCCTTACTTACTCAAGCGGACCTACTTGTGATCGTCTCAGATATAGATGCGCTATACGACGCACCGCCTACGGAAGCAGATGCAAGAAAAATCTCTGAGGTAAAAGATTTAAGCGAAATCGCTGACATCAAACTAGGTGGAGCCGGAACTGGTGTTGGTAGTGGGGGCATGGTTACCAAGATCGAAGCGGCAAAAATCGCTACCAGCGCTGGAACTGCCATGCTTCTAACTAGCGCAACCGATTTGGCAAAAGCGCTTGCAGGAGATGAATTCGGGACTTATTTCCACGCCAAGACCAATAAGAACAGCGCACGTGCGCTCTGGCTGGCACATGCCTCCAGCTCAAGTGGCAAATTAGTTCTTGATAATGGTGCAGTCAAAGCTCTGATTGAAAAGAAGGTATCGCTACTGCCAGCCGGTGTAGTTGCTGTGGAAGGCACCTTTGATGCTGGCGATACTGTTGATTTAGTCGACAGTGTCGGCAAAGTAATCGCCCGAGGAATAGTCAACTTTGATAGCGATGAACTACCTAAAATGTTGGGACGTTCAACGAAGGATTTGGCTTCGGAGCTTGGCCCAGAGTTCGAACGCGAACTCGTGCATCGCGATGACCTCGTAATTCTTTGATTACTTAGCTTAAAGACTTAGCAATCTCATCCAGCGTCGGAACAATCTTTGAGGATATTCCATCTGCAGAGGTTGGTAGATCGCTAAACTTCAAAATCACCAGTTGATTGGTGGGCTGAATGAAGATGTATTGACCATGAAGTCCCATCATCAAGATGGTATCTGGAAATGGCAACCAGGTCTGCGCCGAGTAACCCCAGCCATAATCAAGGCTATGTTTTGGCGCAGTCATTCGCTTTAAATATTGCGAGCTGATCACGGAACTTCCACCAATGCTGGCAGCGCCATTATTTACAAATAGTTGACCGACTCGTGCAAAATCTCGGGCGGTGGCATTAAAGCAGCAAAAGGTCTTCTCGATGCCATCTACTTTATCTACATTCCATTTGGCCCGACTTTGTGCGCCGATTGGTTGCCAAATATTCTTCTCGAAGTAGGTAGCAACTTTCTGTCCCGTAATCTTTGCAATCACCATTCCGAGTAATTGCGTATTTACGCTTCGATATTCTGCTTTGCTGCCAGGCTCTTCGCGCATCTTCTGATTGTTATGGAGCCACCAATATAGATCTGTTGATGCATACATCTGTGCAATCGCTACGCCCCAACCTGAAGGACCGCTGGGGTAGTTATCGCTTACGCCAATGCCTGAATCCATGTCTAAGAGATGCTTGATGGTTACTTTGTCGAAATCTGAACCTGTTTTATATTCAGGCAAAATGCTGACAAAGGTATCGGTCTCTTTCAATTTGCCCTGAGTTATCAATTGTCCGATCATTATTGAGGTTAAAGTCTTTGCAACTGAATAAGTGGGTAGTAAGGAATCTTTGGTGGTTTTGCCGAAATATTTTTCGTAGACCAATTTTCCATCTTTAACGACTAAGAAAGCATTGGTTTTGGTCTCTTCAAGAAATTGATCTGTAGAGATCTTGCTTCCGTCATAATTAATTTGTGATGGCAATTGCACCTGTCCGATAGACCATGGCACACGGGTATCTGCTGGCTCGATAAAGTGGGCCGGCATTAAATCTGGGGTCTTGGAAGCAGGTGCTAGACCCAATTTGATAGCAGCAATCGGTTCTGGATATCTAATTAATTTCGTCAAGCCAAAGAGAGCCAAATAGATGACTAATGCCGATATCAATATGCGCTTAATGAACTTAATTAATTTGAACACGTGAATAGGGTATCGCCCATTAAGATTCGGGGCATGGATGCCCAGGCGTTGGTAAATCAATTAGCGGATACCGCCCGGGCTGCTGCGCGCACTTTAATCAGCGCTACCGCCCAAGAGCGTGCCACAGCGCTTAAATTGATTGCAGAACAGCTTGAAGCCAGGGCCTTTGAGATCCAAGAGGCTAATCAATCAGACATGGAACGGGGTAAGCGCGATGGCTTAAATAGCCAGCTACTAGATCGCTTGCTATTAAATGATGCCCGCATCAAAGCCATCGCAAATGGTGCAAGACAAGTTGCCGCGTTACCTGATCCACTGGGAGCAACTCTTCGCGAACGTACCTTGCCAAACGGGTTACATCTTCGCCAAGTTTCCGTGCCATTTGGGGTAGTTGGCATGGTTTATGAGGCGAGACCAAATGTCACTGTAGATGCGGCAGTCATCTTGCTGATGAGTGGCAACGCCGCCTTACTAAGAGGTTCATCTTCAGCAGAGAGTTCAAATGCGATTTTGGTGAAAGTGATGCGAGATGCGCTCTCCAAAACCAAAATCTCACCTGATGTTATTCAATTAGTACCAAGCAACGATCGGGCAACGACTACCGCTTTACTTAAAGCTCGTGGCCATGTGGATTTGGTAATCCCAAGAGGATCGGCATCACTAATTCGAATGGTGGTCGTTGAAGCTACAGTGGCAACAATCGAGACGGGTGCTGGTGTCTGCCATGTTTATATTGATAAAGAAGCAGATCTAGAAAAAGCAATTCCGATTTTGATAAATTCCAAGACTCATCGACCTTCGGTCTGCAATGCAGCTGAAACTTTACTGGTCCATAGAGATTTGCAATCTTCATTCCTGCCAGCTGCTCTAAAAGCATTAAATGAGGCGAATGTACAATTACATGTGGATGCTGATGTGCAGAAAGTTTCAGCGGATCTTGGAATCTCAACCAAACTTGCCACAGAATCAGATTGGTCCACTGAATATGGCGTTTTAGAGATGAATGTGGGGCTAGTGGATTCAGTTGAAGATGCTGCTGCACATATTTCCAAATACGGTACCAATCACACCGAAGCAATTGTCACTGAGAATAAGGAAAACGCAAACAAGTTCGTACAGCTCTCAGATTGCGCTGCAGTGATGATCAATGCATCAACTCGATTTACCGATGGTGAAGAGATGGGATTTGGTGCCGAAATCGGAATCTCAAATCAGAAATTACATGCCCGTGGTCCGATGGGCCTCGAGCAGATGACTACCACCACTTGGGTCGTAACCGGTGATGGCCAAATTCGCCAGTAAACCTATTCGCAAATAGAATTCCACGCATGTCTAGCCTTTCGCGAGCAGAAGTTGCCAAGTTGGCAAAGTTGGCAAGAATTCAAATGACCGACGCCGAACTCGATGCATTATCAAATGAGTTCTCAGTAATTTTAGGCGCAGTCGATCGAGTTCAAGAGGTCGCCAAGAGTGATGTGCCACCAACTTCGCATCCGCTGCCAATAACCAATGTGACTAGACCAGATGTGGTGATTCCATCTCTTACTCCAGAAGCTGCATTAGGCGGTGCGCCTGCACAAGAAGATCAGCGTTTTCAAGTACCTCAGATCTTGGGTGAAGAATGATTCGTAAGAGCGCATCCGAAATGGCTGCGGCATTAGCTGCCAAAGAGATTTCCTCGGTAGAACTTACCAATGCACATTTAGATCGCATCGCAGAAGTTGATGGAGAAGTTCACGCATTTCTTCATGTCGATCAAGAAGGAGCGCTAGCGCAAGCAAGAGCCATTGATGAAGCTAGAGCTAATAACCAGAATCTTCCACCATTAGCTGGTGTGCCGATTGCATTAAAGGATGTCTTCACACAGAAAGGCATTCCGACCACCTGTGGATCTAAGATCCTTGAGGGTTGGCGTCCTCCTTATGATGCAACTGTCACCGCAAATCTAAAGTCAAATGGAATTGTGATCTTAGGTAAGACCAATATGGATGAATTTGCGATGGGTTCGTCTACTGAGAATTCTGCATATGGACCAACGCATAATCCTTGGGATTTAACTCGCATTCCTGGTGGTTCAGGTGGTGGCTCCTCAGCATCGCTTGCAGCATTTGAAGCACCGCTTGCTATTGGTACCGACACCGGCGGTTCAATTCGCCAACCAGCTGCAGTCACCGGAACAGTTGGAGTCAAACCAACTTATGGTGGTGTATCTCGTTATGGTTTGGTGGCATTCTCCTCTTCACTCGATCAAGGTGGACCTTGTGCGCGAACTGTTCTAGATGCAGCGCTCCTTCATGAAGCCATTGCCGGACATGACCCAAAGGATTCCACTTCAATTAATGCACCTGTTCCAAAAGTTGTCGAAGCTGCAAAGCGAGCCGATGTAAAAGGCCTGAAGATCGGAATCATCAAAGAGCTTCAAGGTGACGGTTATCAAAAGGGCGTACTTAATAGATTCAACGAGTCCATCGAGCTACTAGCAGGCGAAGGTGCCGAGATCGTAGAAGTCTCTTGCCCTTCATTTGAATATGCGCTTGCCGCTTATTACCTGATCGCACCATCTGAATGTTCTTCAAACTTAGCAAGATTTGATGCGATGCGGTATGGCATTCGAGTCGGAGACGGCGATGCCGAAGCGGTAATGAGTTCAACTCGTGAAGTTGGATTTGGCCGAGAAGTAAAGCGCCGCATAATTCTTGGAACATATGCGCTCTCGAGTGGCTATTACGATGCATATTATGGAAGTGCGCAAAAGGTGCGCACCTTAATCATGCAAGATTTCGCGAAAGCTTTCGCTGGTGCAGATGTCTTGGTCTCACCAACTGCGCCAACTACTGCATTTAAAATTGGAGAGAAAGCAAACGACCCACTTGCCATGTACTTAAATGACATAGCAACTATCCCAGTTAACTTGGCTGGCATTTGTGGCATGTCTTTGCCATCAGGTTTGGCCGATGAAGATAACTTGCCAGCAGGTTTTCAGATTATGGCACCAGCTATGGAAGATCAACGACTCTATAACGTTGGCGCAGCACTTGAAGCTGCGCTAGTGAACAAGTGGGGCGGCTTAATTCTTGATAAAGCACCGGCATTAGGTGGTGCCAAGTGAACTACGAACAAGTGATCTCGAAGTACGAACCAGTTATGGGTTTAGAGGTACACGTAGAGCTAAATACCAAATCTAAGATGTTCTGTGGTTGTGCCACTGAATTTGGCGCAGCGCCTAACACCCAAACATGTCCGGTCTGTCTTGGGTTACCTGGTTCGCTTCCAGTAGTAAACGAAAAGGCGATCGAATCAGCCATCAAGATCGGTCTAGCGCTAAATTGCAAAGTTGCGCCATTTAGTCGTTTTGCTCGAAAGAATTACTTCTATCCAGATATGCCGAAGAATTATCAGACTTCACAATATGACGAGCCAATCTGCTACGACGGATATTTGGATGTGGAGATCGAGACTGATGAGGGAGTAAAGCAATTCCGAATCGAAATCGAACGAGTTCACATGGAAGAGGACACCGGTAAATCACTTCATATGGGTGGCGCTACCGGCCGTATCCATGGTGCGGATTACTCGCTGCTTGATTACAACCGCGCCGGAATTCCGTTGATTGAAATCGTAACCAAGATCATTCCTGGTACCGGCAAATATGGTCCAGAAGTCGCTAAGGCATATGTAACCGAATTGCGCGATATTTTACGTAGCATTGGAGTATCTGATGTAAAGATGGAGCAGGGGTCACTTCGATGTGATGCCAACGTCTCACTTCGTTTGATCGGTTCGGATCAGCTAGGTACTAGATCTGAGACCAAGAACGTAAATTCGCTTCGTTCGGTCGAACGTGCTATTCGTGGCGAGATGATTCGACATGCCGAATTGTTAGATAAGGGCGAACGGGTAATTCAAGAGACTAGACATTTTCACGAAGATACTGGGCTTACCACTAGCGGTCGTTCGAAAGAGCAGGCTGAGGATTACCGTTACTTCCAAGATCCAGATTTGGTGCCAGTTGCGCCAAGTGTTGAGTGGATCGAGCAATTAAGAGCCACCTTGCCAGAGAAACCATCTGCTCGTCGCAAACGCCTACAAGCTGCTTGGTCGGTTCCTGACAAAGAGATGGCTGCGATGGTGAATGCAGATGTGCTTGATATCGTAGAAGCGACTGTAAATTTAGGAGCAGATCCAACCAAGGCTCGCGGTTGGTGGCTCGGTGAGATCTCGCGCTTGGCAAATGAAAGAGAGATTCCAGTTTCAGATCTAGCAATCACGCCTGCAGATGTAGCAGAGATTATCGAATTGATAAATAAAGGTGAATTGACCGACAAATTGGCCCGTCAAGTTGTCGAAGGGGTTGTAAGCGGTGAAGGAAAACCATCTGATGTGATTGCAGCGCGTGGTTTTAAAGTAGTCAGCGATGATGGTGCATTACTTGCAGCCATTGAAAAAGCTTGTGCGGCGATGCCTGATGTAGCCGAAAAAGTACGCGGCGGACATCTACCGGCAGCCGGTGCTTTGATCGGTGCGGTCATGAAAGAGACCAAAGGCCAAGCAGATGCTGCGAAGGTTCGCGAACTTCTACTTGGCCATTTAGGTCAATCAATAAATTAAAGAGCTACTGAACCACTCTCATTCTCAACGATTGCATCTTTTCCAACATTGATTGCAATTGCCAAGACCAGTGCGCCAATTACTAGAAATAGCGCACCTACTCGGAATGATTGAGTAAAGCCATGTACCAATCCATTTGGCACTGCCATCGCTCCTAACGCTTGATTTGCAGCGATGAACTTAGCAGTTGCGGTTGTTGCAACTGTGTTAAGTAGCGCAGTACCCAAAGAGCCACCTACTTGTTGGCTGGTATTGGTTAAAGCTGAAGCCACGCCTGCATCGCGATTTCCAACTCCGTGAAGCGCGGTAGTTGTCACCGGAATGAACACATTGGCCATACCGGTACTCATGATTACCAGAGCAGGGAAGACGTGGGTCCAATAATTACTTGTGGGTGTAATTGTTGAAAGTAAGAGCAGCCCACTGGCAGCTAGCAGTAATCCAATGATCATATGTGGCTTTGGCCCATTCTTTGGCAGTAATTTGGAGACTATGCCAGCATTAACAGCGATTCCGATTGAGAATGGCAAGAATCCAAAGCCACTATGAAGCGGTGTCCACTTAAGCACCACTTGTAGATAAAGCCCTAGAAATAGGAACATCGAGAAGAGTCCTGCGCCAACGATTAACATTCCAAGATAGGAACCACCTCGATTGCGTTCGGCAATAACATGGATCGGCATTAGTGGGTATTTCGCCCTACGCTCTTGGAAATAAAAGATTGCTAGCAGCAGCACTGCGGCCACTAAGAAGCTGATGGTGGTGCGATCACTCCAACCGTGGTTGGCGGCATGATTAAATCCATAAACCAAAGAGAAGAGACCAGCGGTAGCGGTGATTACTCCTGGTATGTCATAACCGTGTTCGCCACCAGATTTTGATTCATGGAGCCACTTGGCGGCCATGATTCCCGCAAAGATTGCAAAAGGAACATTTACACCTAAGCACCAACGCCATGAAAAGTATTCCGTCAAAGTTCCACCCAGAATCAGACCAATTGCAGCTCCGCCACCTGAGATTGCGCCTACAACACCAAAAGCTTTGGCGCGCTCTTTTGGGTCTAGAAAAGTAACACTCAGAATTGAAAGCACAGCCGGAGCAAGTAGCGCACCAAAAACGCCTTGTAGCGCACGCGCTGAAAATAATTGCCCTTGAGTTTGAGCAATTCCACCAAGTGCGGATGCGCCGGCAAAACCCAACAGTCCGATGATAAAAATCTGTTTGCGACCAATAAAGTCGCCGATTCGTCCACCGACAAGTAGCAAACTGCCAAAGGCCAAGGTGTATGCAGTGACAATCCATTGTTGGTTCGCGTCAGAAATTCCCAGGTCAGTTTTGGCGCTGGGGATTGCGATATTTACGATGGATGCATCCAAGATCACCATCAACTGAGATATTGCTAATACAAATAAGGTTTTCCAACGATCGCGGTAAATGATTTCAGGTGGAACAATTTTCAAAATACTCTCCGAGTCTCTATTCTGCTTGATTAACCTGCCAAGTCTAGAGGTAAGTTTCACTCAATGAGACAGATTGCTATGGATTGAACACTTCTAATCATCCTTTCAAACCTTTATGATTTCCTTATGAGCAATATGAAGCCACGATCATGGATGGTTACTGACGGATTAGAGCGCGCTCCTGCTAGAGGCATGCTTCGTGCCGTTGGCATGAAAGATGAAGATTTTGCAAAACCACAGATTGGTATCGCTTCATCATGGAATGAGATCACTCCATGTAATCTCTCATTAGATCGTTTAGCGAAAGCTGCGCGCCAAGGTGTAATTGATGCCGGCGGATTCCCAATGCAATTTGGCACCATCTCGGTATCTGATGGCATCTCAATGGGACATGAAGGAATGCATTTCTCATTGGTCTCCCGTGAGATCATTGCCGATTCCGTAGAGACGGTAATGCAAGCAGAACGCCTAGATGGCATGGTTACCTTTGCAGGTTGCGATAAATCTCTGCCAGGCATGATGATGGCAGCGGCACGCATTGATGTCGCTTCAGTTTTTGTTTACGCGGGATCTACTCTGCCCGGTAGCGTCGATGGCAAAGATGTCACGATTATTGATGCCTTCGAAGCAGTTGGCGCTTGCGCACGAGGCATGATCACAGAGAAAGATGTCGACAAGATTGAGAGAGCAATCTGTCCCGGAGAAGGCGCATGTGGTGGCATGTACACCGCAAACACCATGGCCACGATCGCGGAGGCAATTGGGCTTTCAATGCCTGGATCGGCTGCACCTCCAGCAGTTGATAGACGCCGCGATCGTTACGCAGAAGCTGCCGGCGCTGCAGTAGTTAATTTAATCCGAGAAGGAATTACTACAAGGCAAATTCTTACCAAACCTGCTTTTGAAAATGCAATCACTGCGCTGATGGCATTGGGTGGCTCTACCAACGCAGTTCTTCATCTACTTGCGATTGCACATGAAGCTCGAGTAGATCTGTCGTTGCACGATTTCCACCGCATCGGCTCTAAAGTTCCGTTGCTTGGAGACTTAAAACCTTTCGGTAAATATGTGATGAGCGATGTCGACAAGATCGGTGGCATTCCAGTGGTACTACGTGCGCTATTAGATGCCGGTTTGTTAAACGGAGATATTTTGACCGTTACCGGAAAAACCATGGCTGAGAATTTGGCTGAAATCAATCCACCAGATCCAGATGGTGAAATTCTTCATGCGGCAGCCAAACCACTTTCTACTGCAATCGGAATCACGATTCTAAATGGTTCGCTTGTTCCTGACGGTGCAGTTTGTAAGACCGCTGGCGTAGGGGTTGATATCTTTGAAGGTCCAGCAAAAGTCTTTGAGCGTGAATGGCAAGCAATGGAAGCTTTAGAAAGTGGAGACATAGTTGCAGGCGACGTAGTGGTAATTCGTTACGAAGGCCCAAAAGGTGGACCTGGTATGCGTGAGATGTTGATGATCACAGGTGCCATTAAAGGTGCCGGGCTAGGTAAATCGGTATTACTAATTACAGATGGCCGCTTCTCTGGTGGTACCACTGGTCTATGTGTTGGCCATGTCGCCCCTGAAGCTGTTGATGGTGGACCTATTGCTTTCGTTAGAAATGGTGATCGGATAAAAATCGATACCATTAATCGCACACTGGATTTATTGGTTGACGAGAAAGAGTTGACGGAGCGACGTAAGGATTTTGCACCGATACCTCATAAGTTCACGACCGGTGTACTTAGTAAGTACTCCAAATTGGTAGGCAGCGCATCAAAGGGCGCAGTCTGCGACTAATTACCAGCTCCTAGAGTCGTTCAAATAATGAGATGCGTATCTCATCTCTTGACGCACCACAATTGATGAGAGAAGATTGGTCCATGCGTAAAGCGTTAGCGATCTCAACCTCAGTGATTGTGGTGGTCATTCGATAGCGCGTACCCGAAAATCGGTAAACGCGCCCTCTGCAAAGTCAGAGGGTTTTTTACTTTAATCATTAGCAAGGCAAGAGAGTTTTAGTAAAAGAAGAAGAAAGGAGTAAGCAGGCAGATGGGCGAGAAAATTACGGGAGCAAGCGCACTCGTCAAGTCATTAGAAGCAGCTGGCGTTGATGTGATGTTTGGCCTACCTGGTGGCGCGATCTTGCCAGCTTACGATCCAATCTACGATTCAAAGATTCGCCATATCTTGGTTCGCCATGAACAAGGCGCTGGACATGCAGCTGAAGGTTATGCGCAAGTTACTGGTCGGGCAGGTGTATGTATTGCAACGAGTGGTCCAGGTGCAACCAATTTAGTCCCCCCACTTGCAGATGCTGCAATGGAGTCCGTGCCGGTGGTTGCAATCACTGGACAAGTTCCAGGACCTGCAATCGGAACCGATGCCTTCCAAGAGGCTGATATTCGTGGCATTACTA
>JBJTHJ010000042.1:0-28083 GCA_046094385.1 Candidatus Nanopelagicaceae bacterium | reverse complement strand
TAGGGATGCTGCCAAAACCGCCGAATCTTTGGCATCTGGAAATCTCAGTATTCGTATGGATGTGCACGGCGATGATGAATTAGCGCGACTTGGCAACGCTTTCAACGAGATGGCCAACTCATTGCAGACTCAGATCAATCGCTTAGAGAATCTCTCTAGCGTTCAACAACGCTTTGTCGGCGATGTGACACATGAACTTCGAACCCCACTTACCACCTTGCGAATGGCAGCTGGTGTCATTCATGCAGCCCGTAAGGAATTTGATCCAACCCTTCAGCGAAGTGTCGAATTGATGATGGTGCAGTTGGATAGGTTCGAAAGATTATTGGAGGATCTCCTTGAAATCAGCCGTTTTGATGCCCAGGTCGCGTTGATTGAACCGGTGGAGTTTGACCTTTGTAACTTAGTGGCTAAGTCAGTTGATGATTTGCGCTTGGTGGCAAGTGAAATGGGGATTCATTTCGAGTTAGATCGTCCAGCAGATTCGATTTATATAAAGGGGGATATTCGTCGCATCGAGCGAATTATGCGCAACCTATTAACAAACGCCATCGATCACGCCGAAGGTAAACCAATACATGTGGAGATCAAACAGGATGAGCATGCCGTTGCAATTGGCGTACGAGATTTTGGTATCGGTCTGGATCGCGAAACTGCGCTTCGAGTATTTGACCGGTTCTGGAGAGCGGACCCATCTAGATCCCGCGTTAGAGGTGGCACCGGACTTGGTCTATCACTAGCCCTTGAGGATGCCAGAGTACATAATGGGGAATTAGAGGTGTATGTCGAACCAGGCAAGGGTGCTCACTTTGTATTGACGCTACCTAAACAAGCAGGTGGTGAGATTCCACAAAGGATCATCCCTCTGAGATTTAAATCTTGAATTAGCTTCAAAATTAGCTGGTGTTAGCGCCACTTAAAGATCTAATTTTCCCAAGCCGTTGTTTTGGTTGTAATAATCTCGGAATCGACCTATGTACTAAATGTCGAAGATTCTGGAATTCTCACCTTTATCACCAATATATCTCAGGCTTGAATATCTACTCTTCCATTAAATATTCACCAGTCGCCAAATCCATTCTGCTTAGCGCCAAGGAGTCATCAATTCGCAAAGCAGATGATTTGATGATTGCCGCCTTAGTGGACTTGGTTAGGAGATTGCCGGATAGTCTATTAAGAGATGCGACTTTGCTTCCGATACCTGGATCAAAGAGAGCCATCAGAAAGAGAGGACGTGATTTCATCCGAGTTATCACCATTGAGGTTTCTAAAAGAACTGGAATTCCAGTTAGCTCTGGTTTGCAAATAAATCGCAAGCTTTTAGATCAAAGCAGACTTAGCGCGGTTGACCGTAATCGAAATATCTCTGGAGCATTTGAATTTAACGGCCCCGAAATCAAAGGCGAGATTTTTTTGGTTGATGATTTGGTCACAACCGGGTCCACATTGTTAGAGGCCAAAAGGGCCTTAAATAGCCAAGGAATTTCAGTCAATCGGGCGATTACCGCCTGCATGGCGCAGACCCTTAACATAGGGGGCTGAAATAGGTTTAGAGAGGGAGCAGATGTCGATTCTCGATCGCATTCTTCGTGCTGGTGAGGGGCGAATTCTAAAAGAACTCGCCAAGATTGCCAGCGAAGTCAACTCCTTCGAAGAGGCAATCGCGGCTTTGAGTGACTCGCAGTTGCAAGCAAAAACCCCAGAGTTTAAGAATCGCCTTGCAAATGGCGAAGATCTGGATGATCTATTACCGGAAGCCTTTGCAGTAGTTCGTGAGGCGGCAAAGAGAACTTTGGGACAACGTCACTATGACGTACAGCTAATGGGTGGTGCCGCGCTACATCGCGGAAATATCGCCGAAATGAAGACCGGTGAAGGTAAGACTCTCGTTTCCACTCTTCCAGCTTATTTAAATGCTTTGACCGGTAATGGCGTTCATGTAGTAACGGTTAACGATTATCTAGCGGAACGTGACTCCGAATGGATGGGGCGTGTTCATAGGTTCTTAGGTTTAAAAGTTGGCGTGATTCTGGCATCAATGACTCCGGCTGAACGTCGTGAGGCTTACAACGCAGATATCACTTACGGAACCAATAACGAATTTGGCTTCGATTACCTGCGTGACAATATGGCTTGGAGCTTAGAGGAGTGCGTGCAACGAGGTCATAATTTTGCAATCGTAGACGAAACAGACTCCATCCTCATCGACGAAGCTCGTACTCCATTGATCATCTCAGGACCTGCAGATAAACCGACCAAGTGGTATGTAGAGTTTGCAAATATCGTAGGCAAATTGGAACGAAATGTTCACTATGAAGTGGACGAAAAGAAGAAAACCGCTGGCATCCTAGAAGCCGGTATCACCAAAGTCGAAGAGCTATTGCAAATTGGCAACCTCTACGAATCAGCAAATACCCCATTGATTAGCTATCTAAATAATGCGATTCGCGCCAAAGAGTTATTCAAACGCGACAAAGATTACGTGGTCATGAATGGCGAACTATTGATTGTCGACGAACATACTGGTCGTATCTTGGCTGGCCGACGTTACTCCGAAGGAATGCACCAAGCTTTAGAGGCGAAAGAGCGGATTGAAATTCAGATAGAAAACCAGACGCTAGCTACGATCACATTGCAGAATTATTTCCGCCTCTATTCGAAGCTTTCAGGTATGACCGGTACCGCTATGACTGAAGCTGCTGAATTTATGCAGATTTATAAGTTAGGCGTCGTCCCGATTCCTACCAATAAACCGATGCAGAGAATTGATCAATCAGATTTGGTTTACAAATCCGAAGTTGGCAAATTTGAGGCGGTCGCACAAGATATTGTCGAGCGTTATCGCAAAGGCCAACCGGTGCTAGTCGGAACTGTTAGCGTTGAAAAATCCGAAGAACTTTCCGCGACTTTAAAGAAACATGGCATTCCGCACGAAGTTCTAAATGCAAAGCAGCACCAACGCGAAGCAGCAATCATTGCCAGAGCTGGTGTTAAAGGTGCAGTCACCGTTGCTACCAACATGGCTGGACGTGGTACCGACATCATGTTGGGTGGAAATCCAGAGTTCATGGCAGATTTCGAAATCCAAAAACGAGGCATCTCGCCGGTAGATAATCCGGTTGAGTACGAGGCGGCCTGGCCAGCAGAGATTGCAAAGCAGAGAGAGGCAGTGGCCAAAGGTCATGAAGAGGTGGTCTCACTCGGTGGCCTTTACGTTCTTGGCACCGAGCGTCACGAATCTCGTCGTATTGATAATCAGCTTCGCGGACGTTCAGGTCGTCAAGGCGATCCAGGGGAGTCACGCTTCTACCTATCGCTACAAGATGATTTGATGCGCAGATTTAACTCGGGCATGGTCGAGCGCTTTTTGACTGCTGCCGGAATTCCAGAGGATCAACCAATTGAGTCCAAGATGGTCTCAAACTCCATCAAGTCAGCACAGACCCAAGTTGAGTCGCAGAACTTCGAGATTCGAAAGAATGTTCTGAAATATGACGATGTCATGAATCGTCAACGCGAAGTAATCTACGGAGAGCGGCGTTCGGTACTTGAAGGAAAAGATATCTCCGAACAAGTTCGTCGATTCCTCGGAGAGACCATCAATGCATATGTAATGGGTGCTACTGCAGAAGGATATGCAGAAGATTGGGATCTAGACACACTTTGGGCGGCGCTCGGTGCGATCTACCCAATCACATTCACATTGGCCCATCTTGAAAGCGAAGTCGGAGGTCGCCAAGGTCTAGATCCAGATTTCTTGATCGCACGCATAACCGAAGATGCGATGGCTGCATACGATAAGCGTGAGGCTGAGTTGACCCCGCAAGTATTACGTGAGTTAGAACGTCGAGTTCTGCTCTCCGTACTTGATCGCAAGTGGCGCGAACATCTTTACGAGATGGATTATCTACAAGAGGGAATTGGGCTTCGCGCAATGGCGCAACGCGATCCATTGGTCGAATACCAACGTGAAGGATATGACCTCTTCTCGGCCATGATGGAGGGAATCAAGGAAGAGATTGCAGGCTTCATATTTAACGTTGAAGTCAAAATCGAAACCGAAGAGATTAAAGGAGCAGGCTTAGAAGCAGCTAGACCTGCACAGTTGGCATACTCAAGCGCAGATGAGACTGGAGTTGTCAGAAGTGGAGATGTTTCTCGAAACTCCCCATGTCCATGTGGATCAGGTAAGAAATACAAACGCTGCCATGGCGCTGCCTAATTTCTGAACTGATATTTTGCTAAATCAGATCCAAGCTTGTGCATAACCACTTGTGATCAACGCCTTCAAAACGCATGGTCATGATTCGAAGTCGATCTTGAAAACGAACTGTGACAGCACATTCACAAAGTCCATCAAGGGGCTGGCTCACATGAATTCTGCGAAATTTACCAACCTCCCTTTGAAATCCAATCGCACTCTGTAAATCTTGGTGAACGCTACTTAAACACCATTTTGATAACTGCGCAGGAGGTCGTTTACCTGCCCAAATCTCCAACACCATTTTGGCAAAGTTGCTGGCAAAAGCGGTGATTTCAGGCAGCTCGCTAGCCGAAGTTAAAACTGGTTCGAAACCAGGAGCGTAATCCTCCTTAAAGAGAGACGATGATTTGTATAGATAAGGTGCTTGCTTAAATTCAATTTGATTTTCCATACCCTAAAGCTCTGACAAATCAAGGAGTATCTCATCGCTTAAAAGCTCCAATCTTTGTAGAACTAAAGTTCTACTGTTCATCTTTAAAGCTCATTAGCTCACTAATTTCTAGCCTCTACCTATGAAAAATAGGTTTGATATAAAGAATTTAGTCGCCACTTTAGTAATAATTGCATCTTTTCTGGTCGCAATTGGTCTTGCGGTTATCTCAAACAATCGCACCAGTTACTGGCTTGCCACCAGAGATCTAACTCCTGGACATTTAATCGAAGCCCAAGATTTCATTGAAATTAAGGGTGCCTTCGCCAGGGAGGCCAAGGGATATCTCATCGCTTCGCAAAGTCCGGCAGGATTCTCAATTTCAAAGTTTGTGGCGGCCGGGGAGTATCTTCATCAGAGCGCTTTAGCCCAATCGGATACAGAGAGTTCCCAGAAGTTACTATCTTTTGCAGCTTTGGCTGCAGATCTACCAACTGCAATTAAAGTTGGCGATCTAGTCAACCTCTATCAAGTAATAAATGACAACGGCGATGGAACTGAGATACCAAGCCAATTGGTCATCGAAGGCGTCTATATAGTTGATTTAAATCGTAAGGCGGAAAATTTAGGTGGCTTATCTATTGTGACCGTCGCAATTCCCAATGAATTTATTGAAAGCGTACTAAATGCGACCAGAAAAGGGCGAATGGTCGTGGTTGTAAATCATGGCTAGATTTGCAACCTACATCTTAGATTCTGATTTAGAGTCATTGGCAATCAGAGCAATCACCGAAGTGGGCGGAGAGTTGGCTTTAAGGGCGGTCTCGTTGCCACAACTTCAACTTCTAGAACCTGAAGTAATCCTGATTTCTAATCTAAAGGTTGAAAGTAGAAATACAATTTTATTGGTAGATCGCCAGATGGTACTTCATGAATTGGTGCTATTACTCTCTGAAGAACATCAAAGCCAGCAGCGGATCCTGCTCAAGGGTTCTCGCAGAGTTATCTCCCTGCTAGGACTCTCTGGTGGTGTTGGTACCACCACTCTTGCCACTAATTTAGCATTCGAATTATCGTTAAAAGAGCGGGTGGCGCTATTGGATCTTGATGCAAAATATCCTGAAATCGCCAAAAACTTAGGGCTACATCGCATCGAAGGACGCAATGAAAAAGTTGGTCCAAATCTTCAGGTGATTCAAGGTTTAACCTCATTTGCTGATTGTGAGAGCTTTGTGATCGATCTAGGCTCCAATCCAAATGAACAATTATTAGGTCAGTTACTAGGTCAGTCAGATTTAATTTATGTGGTTTGTAGATTAAACGCAAACACTCTAAGCAGATTGCAGGGATTATCTATTGGTGCCTTTACCTTGATCTGCAATTTCTATGAGAAGAGCAAGGCACAAATTAATTGGTTGCGTCAGATTCAATCAGAGTTTCCAAGAGTCGTGTTGATTCCTTATGAGCCGAAGTCATTTGAGATTACAGCTGAGCGAAGGAGCGCTTTGCTAGAAGAATTTCCCAATTCGCACGCCCGAAAAGCCATCGCTACTCTTGGCCGGTGCGAGTCTATATAGCGGCAACCCCCCAGCAGCTCCAAGCGCTCCTATCTGCCCCAATCGCTATCGCCGATTACTTAACACCGGAACAATTTGAATTTGATGGCGCCGTAGATGTTGAAGAGCAAGAGCATCTGATCAGCCTATTGGCAGCTGAAGATGCTTTGACCTTAAATGGCGGGAAATTTGGTTTAGTGATTGCCGCTGATCTAAATGATGCGCAGCTGGATACTGAAGATTTCAAGTTGGAATTTAGCCAAGTGGCAGCGGTCTTATATTCAGAAGATGGTGAAACTCTCTCGTGGTTTGCGCCCGAGGAGATCAAGTTTGAGATTGGTACTTGGCTCTCATGAAGCAGATTGAAGAGTTGGTTTCAGGTAGTAGCCAAATTACCAACTCAGATTTAGATTTTCTAAAGCGATTGGCATTGGATTGGCAGATAATTGCAGATTTGAGTTTTGCAGATTTGGCATTATGGGTAAAACTAGATTCAGGTGGTTACATTGCAATCGCGCATGTTCGTGCAGCGACCGCCGCTACGGTATTCCCAGAAGATTTTGTTGGGTTAGAGGTAAAGCAGATCCCAGAAAGCGCCAGCGTCGAACATTTTTCGATAAAGCTGCATCAAAATGAATTGGCGATCCTAACTAGACATCGAAATCCAGATGCCACCAGAAGCGTTGGACGGCTTGAGAGTACCTACCAAGAATCTGCCATGCAGTTAATTGAGATGGCCTGCGAAGGGAATTTTCCATTTGAAATTGCGATCACTTCGCTAAATCCATCACCTCGAGTTGGAGATGGTTTTATTAAATTAAATAAGGATGGCCTAATCTCATATGCCAGCCCAAATGGTCGATCTGCATTTAGCAGGTTGGGCTGGGAGAGTGAGCTGGAAGGTTTATCTTTAAACGAAATCGCTCATCAGATCTCTGGGAAATCACAGAACGAGATTGGTGATGCTTTAAATCAAATTTCCATGAGCCAAGTAATTCTCGAAAGTGCGGGCGGGGTAGTGGAGTTGACCTTGCTACCACTTTTGAAGAGTGGACTACGTATCGGTGCGATCGCGCTTTTACATAACGTGACTGAAATGCGCCGCAGAGAGCGCGAATTGCTGCTAAAAGATGCCACCATCAAGGAAATTCATCATCGCGTTAAGAATAATTTGCAGACAGTTTCGGCCTTGCTTCGACTTCAAGCGCGACGAGTAGAGGACCCAAAGGCACAAGGTGCGCTAGATGAGGCGGTGCGCAGAATCTCAACTATTGCGTTGGTGCATGAAACGCTCTCTACCAGCGGCCAAGATCAAGTTGACTTTGATTCGGTCGTTGATTCATTGATCGGGCATGCAGCGGAGTTGGCGCTGCGTGCGCCTAATCGAGCCAAAGAATTGACGGTAAGACGTTTAGGAAGCATTGGCGCTTTGGATCCGAAGATTGCCACACCGCTCTCATTGATCATCACAGAGCTGGTAGCTAATGCAATCGAACATGGTTTGGCCACATCTGGAAGTAGGGTCGAAGTTATCTTTAGCAGAACTGGCGGTAGTTGTTCGGTTAAAGTTGAAGATGACGGAGTTGGGTTACCTCAGAATTTTAACTTGAAAGAGAATTCAAATTTAGGGTTACAAATTGTTCGTACCTTGACTGAGAGCGAGCTAAATGGAACTTTAGAGTTTCAGGGTTTCAATTCGGCAGATAAAATTGGAACTACCGTGCAACTACATTTCGATATTCGTTAATTATCGTGGCGATTTAGCTCAGCTAGGCGAGCGCGATTTCTTGCGGCGCGACGCTTCATAGCTCGACGCTCATCTTCAGATAACCCGCCCCAAACGCCAGCATCTTGGCCAGATTCAAGGGCCCAGGCTAGGCAAGGCTCTTTGACCGGGCAGCGCATACAAACTTTCTTGGCCTCTTCGATCTGAGTGATCGCTGGCCCAGTATTTCCGACGGGGAAGAAGAGCTCTGGGTCCTCATCACGGCACGCTGCTTGATGACGCCAATCCATCCGTGAACCACCCTCTTAACTCTTTTTGAAACCTTTGCAGGGAAAACCGAAGACAATCTTTCTGACCAACGCGCTATTCTCCAATAGTTATCTTTTCGTTACAAGAGGCTACTGAAACATTCAGGGTGATTTAGCGCATTAAAGCGCCCTCGACAGGATTCGAACCTGTGCACCGGCCTCCGGAGGGCCGTGCTCTATCCCCTGAGCTACGAGGGCTTAAGCAAGATCTCTCAATACTTAAACAACCTGAACAAGCAGTCTACACACTCCGAAAAATCCTCAAAATTACGCAGTTCAAGGCTTAAGAATTCTGCAAAACCTGCTTCCAGCGGGCTAATACTATTGGATATCAAAATGAGTTTCGGAAGTTTACTTTGAAGAGGATTTCAAGATGATCTCAAATGGCGCTAACAGATCAGAGCGGGCTTACTTTGCCACGGGTTGTTTCTGGGGTGCAGAGCGCAGATTTTGGAATCTGCCCGGTGTGATTAGCACTTCGGTGGGTTACATGGGAGGACATGCGGATAATCCAACCTACGAAGAGGTGTGCAAGGGAAGTACCAATCACGCGGAGACTGTGGAAGTGAACTTCGATCCACAACAGATTAGCTATCAGCGACTGCTTGAAGAGTTCTTCACGATGCACGATCCCACATCACTTAATAAGCAAGGTGGCGATATCGGTACTCAATATCGCAGTGCGATTTTCTACACCAATTCAGAGCAAGAAGCGCTCGCATTTAATGCGGCAAAAGTTTATGGAAAAGTTTTAGGTAAAGAGGGTATTGGACCGATAGTTACTCAGATCGAAGATGCAAAGCCTCATAGATATTGGCTGGCCGAGGAGTACCACCAAAGATATTTGGAGAAGAATCCAAATGGCTACGACTGCCATTCATCTACCGGAGTTGCTTATCCTTCAATAAATGAGTCTGAATTGAAGGCAAAGTTAGATCCGCTCTCTTATGAAGTATTACGCCATGGTGCGACCGAACGCCCCTTCACAGGAGAATATACGGATACCGAAACAGTTGGAGTTTATAAGTGCAAAGCTTGCCAATCGGAGCTATTTAGAAGTGAGACCAAATTCCACTCAGGTTGTGGTTGGCCATCTTTCTATGCTCCTACCGAGAACGACGCGGTGATCTTGCTAGAAGATCGCTCGCTAGCTCCCAGAGTCAGAACCGAAGTCAGATGTGCCATGTGTAATTCACATTTAGGGCATGTCTTTGAGGGTGAAGGTTTTGACACTCCAACCGATCAAAGATGGTGTATCAATTCCGTAAGTTTGGTGCTTGAAGCGCGTTAGTTATCGATAGCTCTCCAGCAATACCAAGCCACCACACTTCTATGAGGCCTAAATTTATCGCCTCGTTTCTCTAAATCTATTGGCGTGATCTCACTCTTTAATCTATGGATTCTCTCCCAACCACGTCTTACCCCAAGATCTCCAGTGGGCCAAATATCCAATCTTCCAAGTTGGAACATCATAAACATATCTACAGTCCAAGGTCCGATACCCCAAAGCGAAGTTAATTTGGAGTAAAGATATTCATCTTCCTCTTCATGTAATTTGTTGAAGTTGATCTCCTTATCATTTGCGGCAGTTGCCAGCCCTCTGATGGTCTTAGCTTTGGCTGCCGATAGCCCCACAGCTCTTAGCTCTGCATCACTCAATCGAGCTATATTCTTTGGGGTTACTTTTCCGACCGCTGCTTTAAATCTTCCATTGATAGTGCGCGCAGCTGCAGTGGCAAGTTGCTGTGAAATTACGGATGAAACGAGAGATTCAAAATGGCTACTTTTTGGCTGATAGATCCCCAAATCACATAACTCTGAATTTTCAATAATTGGGGTGAATCTTGAGTCGGTTTCAGCGATTTGTTCAACTATCTTTCGCATCTTCGCTTGGGTGTTCACCGAAAACCTCTCTAGACATCTTTAAATCTTGTTTAAATCTTGGAATCTTGCAAATCTTACTGCGCAAAGTTGGCTGCTGTATTACTCTCGTGGGATGAAGATTGAGGCGCTACCACTATCTGAAATGCGAACCCACAGAAGTGAGAAGTGGCGTGGGTTTCCGCCAGATGTGCTGCCACTCTTCGTAGCCGAGATGGACTTTCCAGTTGCTAAGCCCATCAAAGATCTCTTGATTGAAATGATCTCTCATTCAGATATGGGATACCTAAGTTCGATTCCAGAATTAGGTGAAGCCTTTGCTGGATTTGCCAAGCGCCGTTGGAACTGGGAGTTGAACCCTAAATATGTTCGACTATGTACCGATGTTGGAGTGGGCATGGTTGAAGTACTGCGAGTGACTACCAATCCTGGCGATAAAGTGATGATCAATTCACCGATTTATCATAATTTTTATAACTGGATCAATGAGACCAAAGTCGAGTTAGTAGATGTTCCTTTTATCCAAAATGGCGCTGATTGGGAGCTGGATTTCGAAGGTATCGAGCAGCAGTATGCCTCAGGTGTCAAAGTTCACGCCCTCTGTAGTCCGCATAATCCACTTGGGAAAGTATTCAGCCGAGTCGATCTAATCAAGCTCGCGAAATTGGCAAAACAGTACCAAGTAACAATTATCAGCGATGAGATACATGCGCCACTTACCTTTCCTGGATATGAGTTTCACCCATTTCTCTCTGTATGCCCCGAAGCAGCAGAAGTTGGAATTTGTGTAACTAGTGCAAGCAAAGCATTCAATGTGGCAGGCTTAAAATCTGCTTTGATTGTTGCGCAATCAGAGCAGAGGCACCAGTTACTGGGGAAGATGCCAGTCTCCGTACATTTTCGCTCATCCATCTTGGGTGCATTTGCAGCAGTTATTGCCTTCAACGAATGTGAAGATTGGCTAGATGGAGCGATTTCGACTATCGAATCTAATGCCCATTTCTTAAAGACCTTACTTGATACCCAGCTCCCAGCTGCTAAATATCAAATTCCACAATGTTCATATTTAGCCTGGGTGGATGTAAGTGAATTGAACTTGGGAGATGATCCAGCCGCAGTCTTTCTTGAAAAAGGCCGGGTAGCGTTTAACTCTGGAAAAATCTACGGAAAGAGCGCTTCCCAATTTATTCGCATAAATTTGGCAACCAGCGAGAGCGTCTTATCAGAGGCGGTAAATCGCATGGTTAAATCTCTTTAGGCAAGCAATGTTTGATTACGATGTAATTATTGCTGGAGCTGGCCACAACGGTCTGGTCGCCGCAAATTATTTGGCTAAAGCTGGCAAGAGGGTTTTGGTTCTTGAAGCCCAAGAAGTCATAGGTGGCGCAACTCAGAGCGTAAGAACCTTTGAAGAGTTCGACGCCAAACTCTCTAGATACTCCTATTTGATTGCACTTCTTCCAGATAAGATCGTGAAAGATTTAGGACTCTCTTTCAAAAATTTATCCAGGGAAATCTCTTCATTTACACCTTATGCTCAAGATGGGTTATTGATATCAAGGCAGTGGGACGAGCGCACCGAATTATCATTTAATAAGTTAAGTGCTGGCGCTGGTGATGCCAAAGCTTGGAACGAGTTTTATGGGGAGATTGCGCAATTTGCTGCGCGTATCGCACCGACTATGTTGGAACCTTTAAAAAGTCGCAGTCAACTCAAGACCGAGATTGCGATGCCCCAAGTTTGGGATTACTTGATTGAAAGTCCGATTGGCAACATCATCACTGAACGTTTCAAGAATGATTTGGTGCGTGGGGTGGTATTAACAGATGGGTTGATTGGAACACTCTCAAGTGCTTATGGACTTCAAGCAAATATCTGTTTTTTATACCATTTGATCGGTAATGGCTCTGGGGAGTGGAAAGTTCCGCAAGGTGGCATGGGGGCATTGGTATCAGAGTTAAATAGAGTTGCAATTGAAAACGGTGTACATATCGAATGCTCCGCAAAAGTTGATCAAATTGATGCAGATCAATCAGGTGTGCAAGTAACCGACATCAATGGGCGCCGTCTGAGCGCTAGGTATTTCCTTAGTAACGCGGCCCCAGAATTTGTCAGCGATAAAATACAGAGTCGAAGTAGTCTTGAAGGATCGCAAATTAAGATCAATATGCTTCTAAAGAGATTACCCCAACTCAAATCAGGTGTGGATCCTAAGTTGGCATTTGCTGGGACTTTGCATATAAATGAGAGTTTCTCGGAGTTAGAGCGCGCTTACGATCAAGCTTTAATGGGGGAGATTCCGACCGTAATCCCTGCTGAGATGTATTGCCACACCCTCACCGATCCATCAATTTTGAGTCCAGAGTTAAGTAGCGCTGGCTATCACACACTCACCTTATTTGGTTTACACACTTGTGCATCTGCATTCGAAGATGACAATAAGGCAATCACCAAAGAGGTATTGGCAAAGTGCATTCAAGGCCTTGATCAATATTTGGCTGAACCTTTGGAATCTGTGCTTGCGTATTCTCGTGACGGAAAGCCATGTATCGAAGCGAAATCACCACTTGATCTTGAGGCCGATCTATTTCTGCCACGTGGCAATATCTTTCATAAGGATTTAACCTTGCCATTTGCAGAGAGTGATCAGGAAATTGGTAAATGGGGAGTAGAGACCAATCTGCCAAATGTCTTTATCTGTGGCGCAAGTGCAAAACGAGGTGGTGGAGTAAGCGGAATTCCAGGCCATAACGCAGCTATGGCGATACTAAGTGACTGGGATTAAGTAATCTTTACCCATGAAACGCCATGAGACTCTAGCGGTCACAGCAGGTCGCCCAGCGCATGGGCCAGATGCGCCACTTAATCCATCTATTCAACTTACCTCGACCTTTGTTGCAGGTGGTGAGCTCGGTTATGGACGTTATGGCAATGAAGCTTGGAGCGCGCTCGAAGCGGTGATCTCTGAGTTAGAGGGTGGGCGCACACTGACTTTCTCATCTGGCATGGCCGCAATCAGCGCCGTATTTAATATTTTGCCAATTGGCGCAGTGGTAACTGCATCAAATCAGGGTTACTCCGGAACTATGTCTTTACTAAAGCAATCTCATGAGAGCGGAAGACTCGAAGTTAGATTTGTAAATTTAGCCAATACCCAAGAGGTCATAGATGCGCTGCCTGGCACTCAATTACTTTGGCTTGAGTCGCCTACAAACCCCTGTCTTGAAGTGGCTGATCTGCCAAATTTAATAAAAGCGGCGAAAGCGGCAAATATCGGCGTTGCAGTTGATAACACTTTTGCCACACCGTTAAATCAAAACCCACTCGAGATGGGTGCAGATATCGTGATGAATTCGGTTACCAAGTTTCTTGCTGGGCATAGCGATGTTTTGATGGGTTCGCTCTCTACCAAAGATGAAGCGCTCTTTACTCGCCTTGAAGGGCAGCGAAAGTTAGGTGGCGCCATCCCTGGACCTTTTGAAGCGTGGCTTGCACTTCGCGGAGTCCGCACCTTTGCAGTACGCGTCCAGCGGGGTTCAGAGAGTGCACTTGAAATCGCTAAACGTTTAAGCGCACATCCAAAGGTTTCCCGCGTTCGCTATCCCGGGCTACCTACAGATCCACAGCATGAGCGTGCCAAGAGCTTTATGCGGGGTTTTGGCGCAGTTCTTTCATTTGAGATCAAAGGTGGCGCGTCTCAAGCAGAACTGGTCTGCGAATCTTCCAAGTTGATAACTCATGCCACCAGTCTCGGCGGCGTTGAAACGCTTTGGGAGCGTAGAAGGCGCTGGCCAGCGGAAAGTTCCGTAGTACCTGAATCCTTGATTCGCCTTAGCGTTGGACTTGAGAATGTTGATGACCTCTGGCGCGATATCGAACAAGCGCTCTCTAGTATCTAGTTAACTTTTGGTAACTGTTAGTGAAGTGGAATTCACTCAAAGTCATTGACCAATCGTCCACGGTTAATTCTCAAAGAAGAGATATCATTAAGCCATGAAATTGATTCGACGGATAGCGGCGCTAGCTACATTCGTAGTATTGTCCTTCAAAGCAGTCGGATCATTCCTCTCTTGGGTGGAAAAACAAGAGGATTCCCCGGCCTCAGTTTGGGCCGAGGATGATGAATTTGAAGACGCTTAAGTCTAGACTTTAAGCAATCTCCACAGAGATTCCTTACTAGAAGGGTCTTTAAAATGCAGATTATTTTCCATACCCGACAAGCACACCTTGCCGAAGACTTCAAAGATATCGCTACAGAGAAATTAAAAACTTTGGGTCGATTCAATGTATTACTTGATCGAGTAGAGGTCGAAATCATTCATGAACAAAATCCAAAACAAGGAAAGCATTCACATAAAGTAGTGCTTACCGCAAAAGGCGCAGGACCTTTAGTGCGCTCGGAAGCTTCAGAATTTAATGATGTTGCAGCCTTTGATTTAGCAGTTAAGAGTTTCGAGCTACAACTTCGGAAGATCCACGAGAAATCCAAGGATTTCTCGCGAGATTCGATCAAGAACCAACTAAAGCAATAACCAAGCTGCTGCGTTTGGTGGAATCACGCCAGAATCTTGCTGGCTAGATAGCAGCAGTTCCTGCGTGATTGCAATTGGCTGATCTGTTGTATTTAGCACCACTTCAATCCGACCGCGCCGGTAGGAGAGGATGCCATCTTTGTTAGACCAAGTTAGCTTTCCAGCCGATACAAATTCTTTCTTCCGCAATTTGAGCGCTGTTCGATAGAGATTTAATGAGGAACCTGGATCTGCCAACTCCCTTTCTACCGTAAATTCCTGCCAACTCTGCTGGATTGGTAACCAAGGTTTTCCAGTGCTGAAATTAAATGGGGCAAGCTCTCCACTCCAAGGAATAGGAACCCTTGCGCCGTCGCGACCTTTCTGCGCCCCGTTTGTTCTAAAGAAAATAGGATCTTGGCGATCTGAATCTGCCATCTGACCATTTGGTAAACCTAATTCTTGTCCATTGTAAATATAGGTCGATCCAGGTAGTCCCAAGATAAAGAGGGCCATAGCTCTGGCAGCATCTGCGCCAATTCTTGAAGCTACCCGTTCGCAATCATGATTTGATAGACACCAAGTTGGCCAAGCGTTCTCGGCATTGACCAGATTCAACATCTTTGAGATCGAATCGTAAAGATATTCTCCATCAAAAGGCGCATTCATGACATCAAAATTAAAGAATTGATGAAGTTCATCTGCTCTTACATATCGAGTTGCACGCTGTGGTGGATGGACCCAAATCTCTGCAACAGCCATAACCTCTCTTGGACTATATGAATCAAAGAGTTTCCGCCATTTTCTATAAATTTCGTGAACCCCATCGCGATCAAAGAAGGGGATATCTGCTAAGTAACTGTTCCGCTTTTCTGGCTCCATTAGCACATCTAATCGAAGCGCATCGCTGAGACCTTGAGGATCATAATGATCTTTGTGAATATCATCTTTGGCTAATCCATGTGCAACATCGATTCTAAAACCATCAACTCCGAGATCTAGCCAAAACTTCAGAGTGTTTTCGAAATCTGCATTGACCTCAGGGTTATCCCAATTCAAATCAGGTTGAGACGAATCAAAGAGATGTAGGTACCACTGGCCATCTGATACCTGCGTCCAGGCAGGCCCACCAAAGAGTGAAATCCAATTATTTGGTGGAGTAAATTGATCTTTTCCTTCGTAAAAATGGAATCTAGCCCGTTCAGGTGAACCAGGCTTGGCAAGTAGCGCTTCTTGAAACCATTTATGTGCGCTGGAGAAATGATTTGGCACGATATCAACAATTACTCGAAGACCAAGATTGTGCGCAGCATCAAACAACTCTTTGGCATCATCGAGAGTGCCAAATCTTGGATCCACATCTCTCGGATCAGCTACGTCGTAGCCACCATCTTTATTTGGACTGGTATAGAAAGGGCTAAGCCAGATGGCATCGACACCGAGATCCTTGATGTACCCAAGTCTTGATGTGATTCCCTTTAAATCACCTTCACCATCTCCATTACTATCTTGAAAAGAGCGGGGATAAATTTGATATACAACCGCTTCATTCCACCATTTGCTCACCACTAAACTCTATCCCATGAACATTGACGAGCGATTAAATAGATTCATCTCCCATGGCAAAGAATTTCAAGATGCCTTGTCGACTATCCCAGAAGCGCATCGCTACACCTCGGTGGCGGGAGGTTGGTCTGCGGCCTACGTAGTGCATCACATAGCAGATGCGGAGTTACATTTCACATCTCGTTATCTACATGCAATTGGCGATATCAATCCAAGCGTCGTTCCATTTGACGAAGAGGCATATCCAGAGCGTGTTAATTACGCACTTCGAAAAGTGAAAACCTCACTCGCGGCCTTAGTTGGCATTCGCACTATGGCCTATGAGATATTAGGAAATGCTACAGATGCAGATTGGAATAAGGTTTCTAATCATCCGGAATTAGGAGAAGTGACGCTCTCGCAATTATTTGAAAAAGCTGATAGCCATATCGTAAGTCATACCCAGCAACTCAGAGAGATTGCGGCTAACTTCTAATTGCATCCTAAAGATTCAGCCCAAGGATTCAACCCTAGGATTCAACCCTAGGATTCAACCCAAGGATTCAGGAGATTAGGGATAAATTACTTAATCCGATTTTGAAAATCTTTCAAAAGTTCATGAACTTCTGCGGAAATTTGCTTTAGTTCAGCCAATTCCATTTTGGCCAACTCGAATTCAGCCAAGGTCGCCGCATGTGTCTCTGCGATCTGATTATTCACTTTTTCGGAGTTAATCTGCTGACCCACCATGATTATCGAGAGCAGGACTAGTTGCAAAAAGGTTTGTGCTACCCAAGAGACAATAACAATGACATCGCGAGATGCGATTGCTTTTGGCAAGGAAATAAGTGCGATTGCCGCAAATAAATAGGCGCATGCCATGGTGCCGACGCTTGAAGTAATGAAGAGCGCCAACTTTCGGTTGAATCTAGTGATGATATTTTCAGAGGAAATCCGCATGGTTAAAGGGTATTAGAATGCGCACTATGTCTAAAGTGCTTGGTTCGCTACCAGTAGGTGAACGTGTAGGAATCGCGTTCAGTGGTGGTCTTGATACCTCGGTTGCGGTTGCCTGGATGCGCAACAATGGTGCGATTCCATTTACGTATACCGCAGACTTGGGACAGTATGACGAGCCAGATATCCAGTCAGTGCCTGGTCGCGCAAAGGAATATGGCGCTGAGGGTTCGAGGTTGGTGGATTGTAAAAGCGCGATGGTCGAAGAGGGCCTTGCTGCAATCGCTTGCGGCGCTTTCCATATCCGTTCAGGTGGCAAACAATATTTCAACACCACTCCAATTGGTCGTGCAGTAACCGGAACATTGTTGGTTCGCGCAATGCTTGAGGATCAAGTATCAATTTGGGGAGACGGCTCAACTTACAAAGGCAATGACATTGAGCGTTTCTATCGTTATGGCTTATTGGCAAATCCAGCCCTGCGAATCTATAAACCATGGCTTGATCAAAAGTTCGTCACCGAGTTAGGTGGACGTAAAGAGATGTCAGAGTATTTGGCTAAACATAAACTGCCTTATCGCGATAGCGTTGAGAAAGCCTATTCAACTGATGCCAACATCTTAGGAGCAACCCATGAGGCCAAATCTCTGGAGTTTCTAGACTCAAACATCGAAATCGTCAATCCAATTATGGGAGTTAAGTTCTGGGATCAATCAATCAAGATTGATTCGGAAGATGTGAGAATTGAATTTGCTAAAGGCAGACCAGTTTCTATAAATGGCAAACTTTATGATGATGTAGTTGCGATGATGCGCGAAGTCAATGCAATTGGCGGCAGACATGGACTTGGGATGTCGGATCTAATCGAGAATAGAATCATCGAAGCAAAGAGTCGTGGCATCTATGAAGCACCCGGAATGGCCTTACTTTTCATCGCTTACGAAAGACTTATTACTGCAATTCACAATGAGGATACCATCGCCAACTATCACGCAGAGGGGCGCAGATTAGGTCGCTTGCTTTATGAGGGTCGTTGGTTTGATCCACAATCTTTGATGCTCCGCGAATCATTACAGCGCTGGGTTGCATCCGCTGTTACTGGCTCAGTCACTATTCGCCTTCGCCGCGGTGATGATTATTCAATCATTAACACCGAAGGTCCTGCTTTTAGCTATCACCCAGAGAAACTATCCATGGAGCGCACTGAGGACTCCGCATTTGGCCCAGTTGATCGAATTGGTCAATTGACGATGCGTAATCTCGATATCGCCGATACCCGATCGAAATTGGAACTCTATGCTGCCCAAGGTCAATTAGGTGATGGCCAATTCAAATTAGTCGGAGAATTAGATAAACCAGATCAGTCAGATAAATAAAAAAGTAAGTTACTTCAACGCATTTAAGATCAATTGGAAGGCTAGGCCTTCGGGGTTAATGACCTCAAAATGATCAGCCTCAGCAATCTCCATCAATGAACCACCTTTGGATTTTACAAAATCTCTGGAATGCCAGATAGGAACTCTTTGATCATTATCTCCGTGTAGTAAGTAGATATGTGAAGAGTAAGTTAGTTTCATAGGATCGAAATCTTGTAAATTTTCAAAGCCAAAGAATTCTTTGACCGCGCCATCACCGAGTTCCTCCGATTTGGTTCGTTCAAGATCGGTGACCGGAGCTAACAAAATCAACTTATGCGCAAGAGTCGCATTTAATAGCGCAATCTGACCACCCACTGAGAAACCGATTATTGCCTCTATAGAACCCAGAGAGTTCAATGCCATGGTCACATCATCAAAGGTCTCTTTGGGTTTTAGCGGTTCGCGACGATATTCGATATTTGCAACTTGAAATCCGTGGTCGGCAATTTTGCAAGCCAAAGCCCTCATGTGTTCTCGATTATGAATCGCTCGCCAGTAACCACCATGAATCATGGCTATTAGCGGACCGCCATGGCCATAGAACTCGATTATTTGATCTGAATGCGAACCATAATTCGAAATTCGATCTGGTGCAGGCCCTTCAACCCAGGCTGTGGCCACTAGCCAACTAACTCTTCTCGACCTTGTTTATGACTTCTGCTGACATCATGAACGCACTCTAAGTTTTTGGACTCTTGTACGCAGGTATCGCAAAGCAGAAAGAGTTCATGGCAATTTTGGTTAGAGCAGTTATGGAAACTCTTAGTTGACGCTTGGCAGCGATCACACTTTCCAATGATCTTGGTCTGATCACTAAAGTCGATGGTCATGCGATCATCGAATGTATATAGAGAACCCTCCCAATAGCCAGAGTCTGCAAATTTGTCACCATATTTAACGATGCCACCATCAATTTGATAGACCTCTTTGAAGCCTCGATTGACCATTACTGCAGAGAGAATTTCACAACGAATTCCACCGGTGCAATAGGTGACAATTGGCTTATCTTTAAGTTCATCATATTTGCCGCTTTCGATTTCCTTGATAAAATCTCGGGAGGTTACGACATCAGGTATAACCGCATTCCTGAATTTACCGATCTTTGCTTCATAGGTATTTCGACCATCAAAGAAGACCACTTCTTCTCCGCGTTCTTCAACTAATTTATTGACTTCGTATGGCTTTAGGTGCTTACCACCGTTTATCACGCCATTGATATCAACTTGAATCTCGTCAGGAGCGCCAAATGTCACAAGCTCTTCTCGAACACGGATTCTTAATCTCGGGAAATCATTTCCAGTGCCATCGGACCATTTGAAATCAATTTTCTTGAAGCCAGGATATTCCTTGGTTGCTCGGACGTATTTCTTTAGCGCCGACATATCTCCGCCAAGCGTTCCATTGATCCCATGTTTAGAGATCAGGATTCGACCTTTTAAACCCAAAGTTTCACAGAGATTTTTTTGCCACAGGCGTACGGCTTCAGGATCAGCCACCGGCGCAAAGCCGTAATACAAGATGACCTTCTGTAGCTCCATGTGCAGCATTCTACAAGTAAGGGTTACCGCTTTTAAAAATCACTTTCCACGCTTAGTTGCGATATTGATTGGGATCAGTGACTGGCGTTTAAGTAGGCGGGTTACAAAGGGGATGAAACCTAGAGCAATCAATAGCAATTCTAAATATCCACCAAATTTTGTGGCCAAAGTAATTCCGGATCTGGTTGTGACCTCACCAATTAATACGGCGTTGGCATATTTAGGCAACGATTCAACCACACGACCATCCTCATCAATCAAAGAAGTTCCACCAGTGGTTGAAACATATGCGCTATGTCTTGAAGTCTCCGCGCTTCTAGCCTTGGCAATGGCTAACTCTTGGTCTAACTGCCAAGTTTGGAAATAGGTGGCATTGTTGGTTTGAGTGACAATGAAATCAGCATCACCCATCTCAGAACGAGCTTGCAAATCAGATAACAATTCATAACAGATTAAAGTCCTAAAAGTGCCACTCTCTGTCCTAAACAGGTAGGGATTTTGGCCAGGTTGATAACCACTTACTCGCTTGGCTTTCTCGTTGATTCTCTCGACAATGGAGCGAAATGGTATGAATTCCCCAAATGGCGTTAAGTAGCGCTTTGAATACCTTTGATCCAAGTCATCTCCCAGGAGAACTGAGCCATTTGTGCCATCTCTCAAATTTGCGTTGACCAGAATTGGGGCCTTGATTCGATCAGCCTCTGAGAGAAAGGCTTGGTTAGTGGTCTTTCTTAGAAAGGGATCATGCATGACTGCATTCTCCGGCCAGATAACAAGATCTACTGAGTTCTCTGGAATTTTCTTGGTGGCAATAAAGTGCTTATTAATTGCGGCTTCGGCATTTTCAAAGGTGTTATCTAGTTTTTCAATCTGACCTCCTTGGACCAAGGCAACATCAATATTCTTACCGTCAATAACGGAGATTGGTAGTAAAGAGATAATGGCAAGCGCCGATAGCGCTACTGCCGTGCCTCTCCATTGTCGATTAACTATGAGTGCAGATATTAGAACCGCAAGGAAAGCTACCCCTGATATTCCAACTCTTGGATAGAGAAAGTTAAGTGGCGTTTCGGTAAGTGCGAAACCCAACCTTGACCACCCAAATCCTCCAAAAGGAAAGCTTCGAAGAATAAATTCAAAGAGGATCCAGGCGGATGCAAAAGTCAGGGGATGGTTGGCAAAACTTAAGACCATCAAGAAAGTTGCTTGCATTGCAACTAAAGCCAGCCAGGCATACCAGCCTACATATGTACCAATCCAATAAAGCGAGATGATTTGAAAGGCAACACCAAAGGTGAAATTTAAAGCCAAGCGCCTTTTGAAATTTTGATCCCGATTTAGAAGGTAAAGCCCAGCAATACCTACAAATATGGCGGGCCAAAGTGCGAGCGGGTAAAAAGCAGCGCTAGTTACCAACCCGCACAATGCAGCCCAAAGAAATGCCACTGACTAAGAGTGCCTGAATTTGCCTGAAATTCCATCCAATTAGCCGATGTGGATCTTTTTCACGCAAGGAGAGCGTAAATTATTTTTTCCCTGAAAATCAAACTTAGGGATAGATGGTTACATCTACTCGACGATCCTCTGAGTCAGGCTTTGTTTTGGAAGCCAATTCTCCCATGTACTCAGTGTTGATTGTGACATCAGTAATTCCCATCTCTGCAAGGTGATTTAGCAGATAGTTCTTAGCAGCCAATACTCTTTTACGAGATATCTCTAGATTTGATTCATAGCTACCGACTGAATCTGCACGGCCAACCATGTAAACAGCCTTTAGCCCGGTATGCTCAATTTCATCTGCCATGGCACTTAGAATTTGGCGATCTGCTGAATCTAAAGCGCTAGAGCCATTACCAAAATTGATATGTCCGATATTCATGGGCCCCTGTAGAACAACCGGCACAGGTACGTACTTATTGATCTCTGGCCAGTGCGCCAGATAAACCTCGGAGTATCTGACTTCGCCACCAACATCGATAGCGCCATCCCGTTCTTCAAGAAGAAATTCCTCACCGTTGTTACTCATGATCTTTACGCCGGCAGTATCGACATCTGGATTGAGCCTTAACTTATTCTGAACTTGGAAGAACTGCCCGCCACCTAACTCCAAAGAAGGCGCTTTTGAAATTGATGCTGAGATTCCATAGATTGGAAGATCAGCACCGCCATTAATATCCTGTGCGTTGGCAGCATAAATTCCACCAAATATTAAGGCGCAAGTCCCAACTCCAGATACGGTCTTTTTGAAAGTATTCATATGATTCCTCACTCTTGCTTTTACTTTTGCTTTTAATTTATAAATCGTTTAGCTAATGTGAGAATTGCAGATTGGTATCTCGTTAACCTCGCAGAATCATCCAAGTTTCATTTCCTTGAGAAATGTTCTCAATTCGGACATTTAAGCGTAATTATTGATCGAAATATCAATTATTTGCACAAATGTGCTTTCAATAAGGAGGTCCTCAGGACATACTAATTACCTCTGCCGTAACCGGAAATCCCGTATTTGAGGCAGAACTCTCGGAGAGATATAAATGCTACAGCTAACAAATGGTCAATGGAGTTCGTTATACAACATGTTCTCCTTTGGCCTGATCTCGATGATGGCTTGTACTGTGTATACGTTGGTTGCGCAAAACCGTGTACTACCAAAATACAAACCAGCATTGGTGATGTCTTCAATGGTCACATTCATTGCGGCATACCACTATTTCCGTATCTTCAACTCGTTTGAAGATTCTTCAAAGGACAATGCAGTTGCCATCGGCACATCTCAGCATGCCTTCAACGAGGCATATCGTTATGTCGATTGGATTTTGACCGTACCTCTATTGCTCGTTGAAGTTATCGCGGTACTTGCACTTGCTAAAGAAGCTTCGAAGTCACTTATGACCCGTTTGGTAATTGCATCATCTGCAATGATCATTCTTGGTTACCCAGGTGAAATCTCAACTGAAAATGGAACCAAGATGTTGTACTTCGTACTATCGATGATTCCATTTGTTTACATCTTGTATGTACTCTTCGTTGAGCTCAGCAAGTCATTAGATAGGCAGCCAGAAGGCGTGGCAAAGGCTGTTGGACAGCTACGCACATTGCTTATGGTCACCTGGTTGGTATACCCAATCTCATATCTAATCCCAGTCTTCATCACAAACCCAACTGCATCAGAAGCAGCATCACTATTCACGTATCGCCAAGTTGGCTATACCGTGGCAGACGTGCTGGCAAAGTGCTTGTTCGGTCTAGTGGTCTTCAGAATTGCACGACTAAAGTCGGCAGCTGAAGGAATGGCTGATTCCCACTAATTAGGAGATGGGGCTTTGGATAAAACCAAAGCCCCATTTTTTATATTTATGAAAAACTTTCAATTTATCCCGTACACACTTATTGCAGTCGGCATTATTAATGCCGTTTATCGCAATTCGGATACAAATTCATTAAATCTTAGCTACCTGTTGATTCTATTTGGAAGCGCTATTTTCCTAGCCAGACGCAATGAATCGACTCAGAAATACCTTGAAAGTAAAGTTTCCAATATCGCCATCCTGGTGATCTCAGGAATTCTCATTCTTCTGACTTTACTAAATTAGCAAGTTGCAGGTCGTAGAGAATTGAAGCTCTACTAAATCGAAAAGACACCGGGGTCAAAGAAATTAAAAATAAAAGAAACTAATGCAGCGATAAAGAAACATGTAAATACAAACATCCAAATTGGATACGCTCGGCCTTTGCTCAAGATCTTTACTAAGAAATCCCAAAAATCTGCACTTTGTATTGACTTTTTTGAATGAAAAAACTCTTTTCTTGAGTCTCTAAAACCCAACCCATGAAATGACTTCTTAAAAAAACTGTTTCTATTGCTGAGATTAATTGCGAATCATGTGTCTCAGATAGACGGTGCCTGGCTAACGAAGACAAGGAGGTTAGGGCAATCACCATCGCTAGCGAAGAACTGATAAGCCTTGAAAAAAACGTACTAGATTCGCCCAGGATTATCGTGAAAAGAAAAGACTCGCCGGTAAGCGAAAGCATCGGAACTTGCCAAAGAAGATTTTCAAAATTCTGCCGCCTAGCAGCTATGTGTGGGTATATTGCCTTTAATTCGTCACTTGATAGTTCGTCTAATTTGTAGTGCGTCATAAATGAAAAGTCGTTAGATTGTTCTTGGGCCATGAGTGATTATATTTTGCGTGGACCCTATAGGGCCGCTTTGGTGGGTTGTGTAGGACTCGAACCTACGACCCAGTGATTAAGAGTCACTTGCTCTACCAACTGAGCTAACAACCCAAAGACCGAACGGAGCAGACCCTACCAATACTAGGTAGCGAGGCAAAATCAGCCACGAAGTGAAATTCGGACACTAATATCCATATATGAAAGCGCGAAGTCTTTGGGCAATTGCGCTGATAGTTGCGTTAAATGCATCTACCGCAGAGGCAGCTGTTGAAACCGCTAAGTCAGCACTTGATTCACTTCCGACAAAGGGTCGCGCTCCTAAAACTGGATACGATCGAGATCAATTCGGGCAACGCTGGGCAGATATAAATAGAAACGGGTGCGATACTCGAAATGATATTTTGAATAGGGACCTCAGTAATGTTCAATTCAAAGCTGGTACAAGGAATTGTGTTGTAGCAAGTGGGGATTTGGTTGACCCCTATTCGGGCAAGATTATTAACTTTGTCAGAGGTAATGTTTCAAGTATGGAAGTTCAAATCGATCATGTAGTTGCGTTATCTAATGCTTGGCAGACTGGCGCATTCAAGCTCTCAATTGAGATGCGGACTCAATTTGCCAATGACCCTTTAAATCTATTAGCAGTCCAAGGTCGTCTCAATTCTCAGAAAGGGGATGGGGATGCTGCTACTTGGTTGCCACCACTTAAGAGTTTTAGATGTAAGTATGTGGCTCGACAAATTTCAGTAAAAGCAAAGTATGGGTTATGGCTTACCGCTCCTGAGAAGCGAGCAATGGAGAGGATTTTGGCAAAGTGTCCAAACGAGCCATTGCCATAAACTACGAAGAGTTAAGAAATAAAAAAAATTTTGGGGTGAATGACGGGGTTCGAACCCGCGACATCCCGGACCACAACCGGGTGCTCTACCAGCTGAGCTACATCCACCATGTCGTTTGGGCCGTAACTAATCGTTACGACGGATTAAGTTTATCAGTCCTCTTTAGTGGCAGATTCACCATTTATCTCCGCTGCAATCTGCTTGATATCGCCACTTTCTAAGCCCGGTTGTTGTAGGAATACCGTCTTCCGGTAAAAAATCAATTCTGCGATGGAATCCTTGATATCGCCCAGCGCACGATGATTTCCGGTCTTAACAGGTGCATTGAAGTAAACCTTTGGATACCATCGACGAGCTAACTCTTTGATTGATGAGACATCAATGGTGCGATAGTGCAGAAATTCAGATAGCTTGGGCATATCTCGAGCGATAAAGATGCGATCTACGTAAACTGAATTTCCAGCCAATGGGGATTTGCCTGCTGTGACTCCAGCCGATTCCAGATATTTCAAGATCAATTCTTCAGCCTCTGAGGCCGAGATACCATTTGGAATCTCTTTGATCAGTCCTGAATCGGTATGCATCTTGGTGACAAATTCATTCATGCCAGCCAATTCTTGAGCGCTGGCGTGGATGACCACATCGACTCCATCGCCGATGATGTTCAATTCCGAGTCCGTCACCAGAACTGCAATTTCAACCAACGCATCTTTACTGGAATCAAGTCCAGTCATCTCGCAGTCGATCCAGACCAGAGGGGGTTGTTCGTTCGCCATATCTAGGCAAACCCTAAACCATTGATTGAGTAACCCCTGCCATTAATTTCATAGCCAGTTCACCCTCCGTTAACCAAACAATCAGGTTTTGCACTCCGAAATAGCGCAGGATACGAGCGTGTTTGACACTGTTAAAGCTCGACCCGTTACCACAAACCCTAGAACCAGCGACAAGGCGTTTAGATTTATTGTCTCTTCTGTAGGGCTTGTAGCTTTTGCGGTGTTGCTATTAATTGGCTTATTCCTCGTGTTCCGCGGATTTGAAATCTTTAGGATCGAAGGTTTTAAATTCTTGACTACGTCAGATTGGTCTGTAACCACTGATGATTCTGGAAATCAGACTTATACATTTGGCATAGCTGCGATGCTCATAGGCACAGTCTTGATTGCCATTACCGCTTTGATTATTGGAGTCCCGTTATCAGTTATGACGGCACTCTACTTGAACTTTTACGCTCCCGAAAGAGTTAAAAAGCTTTTAGTCACAGTTGTAGATTTGATGGCATCATTTCCGTCAATCCTCTATGGGCTTTGGGGCTATTTTGTCATAATGCCAATGGTTATTTACTGGTCAAAATTGATTCACAAATATTTTGGGTGGATACCAATATTTGATGTCAGAGAATCTTTTTATGAACGATCACCATTTTTAGCCGGAATTGTGTTGGCGGTAATGATTATTCCGATTGTGACTTCCGTGACTAGGGAAGTATTTTCTCAAGCCCCATTAGACAGAATTCAAGCCGCTTATGCACTGGGTGCAACCCGATGGTCGATGATCAAATCTGTAGTGCTTCCTTTTGGCTCTGGCGGCATAGTTGGTGGGGCGATGCTAGGCCTTGGGCGCGCCTTCGGTGAAACAGTCGCAGTGTATTCAATTCTAAATATAGTATTTAAAGTAAATTGGGAAATTCTTTTTGGAATGGGCGGAAACGTTGCCTCAATGATTGTTTTGAGATGGGGAGAGGCAACTCCAATCGAAACCAAAGCGCTCTTGGCAGCAGGTTTTGTACTTTTCATACTCACTTTAATGGTCAACTTTTTTGCTGACTTTGTGGTGAATCGTGCTGTTAAGTCAGGTCGGGCATGATGACGATCCAAGTGACACCACAGAGGCCGTGGAGATTATCCACTAAAGAAATCACTTATCCGGCATTCATGATTCTCTCTAGCGCTTTGGCAGCTGGACTAATGGTTAAAACAACTGGATTCAACGGAAAACTAGGTTTCTTTGGTTTATTCTTTCTGCTATCAACCTTTTCACTCTTCTTTTACAAACTCAGACTTAGAGGCTTGCAAGCCGCAAGAGACTCGTTAGCAACTTCTTTATTTCTAGCCGCCTCACTTGCAGTTTTTATGCCAGTGCTAAGTATTTTATTCTCTTCAATTCAGCGCGGAGTTCCGGGATTACATGCAACCCTATTCACGGACACCATGTTTTCAGCCTCATACTTGGATCCATTTGATAAAGGTGGACTCTTTCACGCCATTATTGGAACTCTTTATTTAATTATCTTGACTGTTTTAATCTCTGTTCCAACCGGGATCCTAACAGCTTTATATCTGACTGAAATTAAAGGACCAGGAAGTCGATTCATTCAATTTACGGTTCAAGCTATGTCTGGTGTTCCATCAGTTGTTGCGGGCTTATTTATATATGCTGCTTTGATTTTATCTACTCCTATAAAAGCATCTGGAATTGCGGGTGCATTTGCCCTATCGATTTTGATGATACCGACAGTTACTCGAACTGCCCAAGAGGTATTGCTGCTTATTCCTAATGATCTGCGAGAAGCGGGATTAGCGATGGGTGCCACGCAATGGAAAACAGTTTCTACAATCGTAATACCCGCAGCTAGAAACGGACTTTTGACTGCCACAATTTTGGGAGTCGCTCGAATTGCAGGGGAGACTGCACCGCTTATATTTACCATCGGCGGATCGGATAAATTGAATTGGAACCCCTTCGTTGAGTATCAGGGAGCGTTGCCATTTTATGTCTGGAAGGGACTTCTGCTTGGAACACCCGAATCCATTCAACGTGCCTGGACTGGAATATTGGTGTTGTTGTTATTGGTTCTGGGACTTTTCTCGTTAGCACGCATTTTTGGATCAAGAAAGGTCGGATGATGAGTTCAGATTTAGAAGCAAGAGGTGTGCATGCTTGGTTTAGTAAACACCATGCGTTGGCAGATATTTCAATAACCTTCAATA
>JBJTHJ010000041.1:0-2974 GCA_046094385.1 Candidatus Nanopelagicaceae bacterium | reverse complement strand
TGCTATTGCTTTGGACTTGCCATCTTTGTTCACTGTACGAGTTAAGATCAACTCACCAGATTCGGTTAATACCCCATGATCTTCAAAGTGATCTACGAATTCATCGGGGATCGTAAAGGTCGCATTGGCTATCGCACGCTCTTGGCCATGGCGCACCAATCCCGAATCGGCCTTGCCACCTAAAACCAGATTCAAAGCAGTTAAAACCATGGTCTTTCCAGCTCCGGTCTCACCTGTTATTACCGTTAAGCCCGGATCAAAGGTTAAGTTGGATTTTTCGATTACTCCGATACCAGCGATACTAATTTCGTTGAGAAATGGACGATCACTCACCGCGCCAGCCCTCAATGGGTAACTTAAATTTCGCCACCAACCGATCACTGAAACTTGTCGGTCTAACGTGCGCCAATTGAATCGCATCCATTGCGCGATTTACTATTACGCGGTCTCCTACTAATAACCCCTCGAAGCGCAGAGCATCTGCTTTGACGATGCCATCTTCAGAGAGAATATCAATCGCAATTTCAGAGGATGGTGGGATCACAAGAGGCCTTGTAAATAGCGCATGCGCTGCAATCGGTGTAACTACCAAGGCATCGGTCTGTGGCCAAATAATTGGACCTCCGACGGAGAAGGCATAAGCAGTAGAACCGGTGGGAGTTGCCACAATCAATCCATCTGCCCACCAGCTACTAATCGGACGACCATCTATCTGTAGAAGCAGTTCGATCATGGTGCCTTGTTCGCACTCAATAGTGACCTCATTTAAAGCCCAACCAGAAGCTACTTTTTTGCCGCTTCTTTCTATGTGGTATTCAAGAACCAGACGGGGGTCGACGCTATAACTCTTATCGATGATCGCCTTTGCAATCTCTTCAAATGAACTCTTCTCAACCTCTGCCATAAATCCGACTCGCCCCAAATTGATCCCAAGTAACGGAACATTTAGACGTCTGGCAACCACAGCGCCACGTAAGATCGTGCCATCGCCACCCAGTACGATGACGATTTCGGCATCTGACTCTTCTACGAAATCAAAATCTGTCAATAGCGATTTGATTTTTAACTCAGCGTCGATTGCTTCCTGTCGATTTCGATTAACAACAAAAACCGCTCTACGTTTGTTACTTGCCATTACTGTGGTCCAATCGCGATCGCTTCATCCAATTGTTTCTCATCGATGGCACCTGCACCTCTTCGTAGCCAGAGAAAATATTCAACATTTCCAGCAGGACCAGGTAGCACTGAGGCTACTACCCCTTTGGTGCCAAGCCCCACGTCAAAGGCGCTATCGGCAACCTCTAGGACCGCAGCTTTTCTAAGCGCCGAGTCACGTACCACCCCGCCTGCACCTAGATGCTCCCTTCCAACCTCAAATTGCGGTTTCACCATCAATAAATAATCGGCTTCGGGTTTTGATACTGCAGCCAAGGCCGGCAATACCAGTGTCAAGGATATAAAGGAGAGGTCGGCCACGATTAAATCAACTGGAGCGCCAACTTGCTCGCCGGTGAGATGGCGGATGTTGGTGCGATCTAAAATCTTTACTCTTGGATCTTGGCGAAGTTCCCAAGCAAGTTGTCCATAGCCAACATCAACAGCCACCACTTCGAGCGCTCCCCGACGTAAAAGAACATCGGTAAATCCACCGGTAGATGCGCCCGCATCCAGCGCCCGCTTTCCTTCTACTTTTACCTCTGAAAAAGCATCTAACGCTCCCGCTAATTTGTGACCACCGCGTGAGACGAAATCATCGCGATCACCTTGAATCACAATTGAGGTTTCGGCAGAGACTTGAGTTGCGGATTTTGTAGCAGGGATTCCATTGACTAACACCGATCTAGATTCAATGAGGTCTGCTGCAATCTCGCGTGACCTGGCCAATCCACGACGGACCAACTCTGAATCTAAACGGTTCTTCATTAAATCTCTTCAATACTCTTTAGCGCATCAACTAACTTTGCATGGAGAGCTTCATAGCGAGCTTGGTGTTCAGGAAGAGCTGAACCTTCAAGAGAGGCAAGTTCGGCGCGAATCTCATCTAGGTTTATCTCATTCACCTCTTGGCCCCCTTTTTCTCTTTACCTTTTATCTTTTTCACAGTTACTTTGCCTTTGGCCTTTGCACTCTTAACATTCGTGCTCTTCTTGCTCTTGCTACTATGTGACTTGCCCTCTAATCGCGACTCTAATCGAAGCTCTAATTGAAGCTCTAATTGCGAGATACGAGACTCTAACTTTGAGAATTCAGAGCGCTTTACAAAGCCCCTTTTGGTAACCGCCTTTTCAACCTCATCCTCAATGCGAAGGCGAAGGGCTTCGCCGCTCTCTTGAAGCCAAGAGTTGACCTGTCCGGCGAGCTCAACCGGATCGGCATCTTTTAGGCGCTTCAAATTATCTTTGATATTTTTGATAGCCACGCCTTAACTTTACTCAATTTTCTTAATAAGCATTTCAAGCGCGAGTTTGGATTCGTTTTATCTCATTGGTGATTACCTGCCAACGACTTGCAAGACCCTGGCCGCTCTTCCAAAATCTACGCCTGATTGAGCCTTGAATTTCGACCCAATCTCCATCTTTGAGCGAGAGCGCACTTCTACGGGTCCTTGCGCTCCAGCTCTCTAGGTCAATGGTGTCGACACCACCCTCTGGCCGAGTGATAGCGATTCGAAATGAAACGACACAGTCCCCACTTGGGAGTTCTCGCTCGGTTGCAACGGTGGTTACCCAACCACGCAAGGCAACATCATTTAATGAGTAATCAACCTCTTCAGCTAAGTTGACGTCACTTCTTGAATTTCTAGTGGAATTTTTCATTGAATTTCTAGTGGAATTTTTCGTTGAATTTCGAGCATTTTTTACTCTCATGGCCCTCCTAATTGGATAAGAAATTGGGTAAGAAATTGGGTAAGAAATTTAGGCAAGGAGAATTTTCTTAATTGAAGGCGACAAAACTAATCTTTTATACACAGAGC
>JBJTHJ010000040.1:0-1221 GCA_046094385.1 Candidatus Nanopelagicaceae bacterium | reverse complement strand
GTTGATTCCACGAGTGGTCGGATTCAAATTAAAAGGTGAGCTGCCACTTGGCACCACTGCAACTGATTTGGCCTTAACAATCACCGAGATGCTACGTAAACATGGAGTAGTCGGTAAGTTCGTAGAGTTCTATGGCCCGGGTGTAGCTGCAGTGCCAATGGCAAATCGCGCAACGATCGGAAATATGTCTCCAGAGTATGGATCAACCTGTGCAATCTTCCCGATTGATGAAGAGACGCTTCGCTACTTGCGCCTTACTGGGCGAAAATCAGAGCAGATTGCGCTCGTTGAAAGTTATGCCAAAGCACAAGGTTTATGGCATGACCCATCGGCAGCGCCAAGATTTAGCGAATATTTAGAGCTGGATTTGGCAACGGTGGTGCCATCTATTGCTGGGCCAAAGCGTCCGCAAGATCGCATCGCGCTATCTGATTCGAAGAGCGCTTTTGAAAAGCACCTACCTGGATACTTCACAGAGAAGACTGCAAAAGATGAAGTGCCAGCCGGAGATACCAGAGTCAAAAATGGTGATGTCGTGATCGCATCGATCACCTCTTGCACAAATACTTCCAATCCTTCCGTGATGATTGGCGCAGCGCTACTTGCAAAGAATGCCGTTGCCAAAGGGTTAAAGAGCAAGCCCTGGGTAAAGACCACGCTAGCTCCTGGCTCAAAAGTCGTTACCGATTATTATGAAAAAGCTGGCTTAACGAAATACCTGGAAGATTTAGGATTTAATCTAGTTGGTTATGGTTGCGTTACCTGTATCGGTAACTCTGGACCACTACCTGTTGAGATTTCCAAGGCCGTTAATGATCATGATTTGGCGGTCTCGGCAGTACTCTCTGGCAATCGAAATTTCGAAGGCCGAATTAGCCCCGATGTGAAGATGAATTATTTAGCATCGCCACCACTGGTTGTGGCATATGCGCTAGCTGGCACCATGAATCACGATTTCGAGAGAGATCCGCTAGGCAAAGATGCTTCCGGAAGCGATGTCTATCTAAAGGATATCTGGCCAACTCCAAATGAGGTCCAGAGCGTTATTGATTCTGCGATCTCATCAGAGATGTTCAATCATGAATATGCCACCGTCTTCGATGGCGATAATCGCTGGAAATCATTGGATACCCCAACTGGCGAGATCTTCGAATGGGATTTGAAGAGTACCTACGTACGTAAACCACCATACTTTGATGGAATGCCAAAAACTCCAAAACC
>JBJTHJ010000039.1:0-14990 GCA_046094385.1 Candidatus Nanopelagicaceae bacterium | reverse complement strand
TGAAGGTTTTGGATCAAGTTAGATTAACAGGTTATGAAAATCGCAAACCTAATCAACTATCTGGTGGCCAACGACAGAGAGTGGCACTTGCCAGAGCTTTAGTGAATCGTCCTTCTGTGCTTTTGCTTGATGAACCACTAGGCGCATTGGATTTGAAGTTAAGACAGCAGATGCAGATTGAGTTAAAGGAGTTGCAGCGCGAAGTGGGTATTACCTTCATCTTTGTAACTCACGATCAAGAAGAAGCGCTAACAATGAGCGATCGAATCGCAGTCTTTGATAAAGGGAAGATCCAACAGATAGATAAGCCTTCGGTGATATACGAAAATCCAACTAACATCTTTGTTGCAGATTTTGTTGGTGTTTCCAATTTGATCAGTGGGGAAGCAGCCAGAGCGCTAATTGGTAGAGATGGCACCTTTACGGTCAGACCAGAGAAAATTCAATTGACCAAAGGAGACACGGTAGGTCGTAGCGCTGCAGGGACGATCAAGGAGGTCGAGTACTTGGGACCGGCTACTAGATATCTAGTGCAACTTGATTTAGGGATCAATCTAGTCGCGCTCAAACAGAATACAGCTGAGAATTCCAGCGATATCGAAGCGCTAAGAGATAGCCGGATCACCTTGAGTTGGGACCCCAGTAGCGAATTTGAGTTGAGAGATTGAAGCAAGGTTAAGAATTCCCATTCCAAAGATGGGATAACAGTGGAAACTCCACTGTTTTTATTGCACAAAGCCGTGCAATAAATAAGGAGGAAGCGTGCGAAATAAAGTTCGCGGTATTGCAGCTATTTTTGCTGCAAGTACATTGCTCCTTGCGGGATGCTCGAGCTCCAGCAAGGATGCAACGGGGGGCGCTTACGAGGGTCCCTTAAAAGATACGCCAGGAACGATCAACGTTCTTGCTTGGCCAGGTTATGCCGAAGATGGATCAACCGATCCAAATGTCGACTGGGTCACCCCTTTCGAAGAGGCAACTGGTTGCACAGTAAACGTTAAGACTTACGGCACATCAGATGAGGCAGTTCAGTTGATGCAAGCAGGAGGTTACGACGTAATCTCTGCATCTGGTGATGCTTCACTACGTCTAATTTATGGTGGCGACTTGCAACCAGTTAATTTAGATTTGATTCCAAACTACCAGGACATCTTTGATAATTTGAAGGATCGCCCTTGGAATACGATCGATGGCAAGAATTATGGTGTTCCACATGGTCGTGGCGCTAACGTCTTGCAATACACAATTGGAAAGGTAAACCCAGCACCGACCTCATGGTCAGTAGTCTGGGAGCCAAATTCACCTGCTAAGGGCAAAGTCACCGCATATGACTCAGCAATTTACATTGCTGATGCCGCGGTCTACTTGATGTCAACTAAGCCAGAACTTGGAATCACCGATCCGTATGCACTTGATCAAACACAATTCGATGCAGCACTGGAGCTTTTGAAACAACAGAAGCCTTTGATTGCTGAATACTGGTCTGACTACACCAAGTACATCGGCGCAGTCCAAAGTGGCAGCATCACCGTTGGAACTTCATGGCAAGTTATTGCCAATGTACTAAATGGTGAGAAAGCGACTGTGGGTGCAGTTAAGCCTAAAGAGGGAGCAACCGGTTGGTCAGATACTTGGATGATCTCTTCCAAGACTGAAGCAATTGATTGTGCCTACAAGTGGCTAAATCACATCATCAGCCCTGCGGTAAATGCACAGGCAGCCGAATACTTCGGTGAAGCTCCTGCAAATACCAAGGCCTGTGCTTTGACTGCTAATAAGGATCACTGCAAGTTGTATCACGCAGAAGAGACTGATTACTGGTCAGATGTTTACTACTGGAAGACCCCAACCGAAGCCTGCTTAGATGGACGCACAGATGTTAAGTGCATTCCGTATGCAGATTGGGTTAAGGCATGGTCTAGCTTCCGAAATTCATAAGGAAGCCCAGATAAGTTGAAAATCAGATGGGCGCTTTCCCAAGGTTAAGCGCCCATCTGATTATTTAAAGAGAGATTGAGTGAGACCAATTAGCGATATCAGCACCAAATTAAGGCTTAGCTTGAAGCAAAGACCCAATCTAAGGGTCTTGGTTCTACTTGCTTTGCCTCTGCTCTGGTTATTGGTCATCTACATAGGTTCGCTGACGGCGCTATTTATAACTTCCATTTGGAAGATCGATACTTTCACTAGCAAGATCGTCAGGCAATTCACCTTCGAGAATTTCTTAGATGTTTTCACGGATCGCGCATATTTCAACGTGACTGTGCGAACTTTATTTGTGGCAATTTGTGTGACCGTTATTTGCGCCTTGATTGCGATCCCAATGGCTTTTTTTATGGCGCGCATCGCAAGGCCAAAATCAAGGCCAGTGATGGTTGCCCTAGTAATCAGTCCGTTATGGGCTTCATATCTGGTCAAGATTTATGCCTGGCGAACCATGTTTTATCCCGAAAGTGGGTTTATCAATTGGCTTTTAGAACCAGTCGGAATCACCTCACCTGGATTTGGAATCTTTGCGGTGATCATTGGTCTTACTTATCTTTGGTTGCCCTATATGGTGCTGCCGATTTATGCCGGAATGGAGAAATTACCAGATTCGCTTCTTGATGCATCTTCTGATCTAGGTGCAAAAGCTGGCAGAACTTTCTTCAGTGTGGTCTTACCGATTACTTGGCCAGCAATCATCGCGGGTTCCATATTTACATTCTCTTTGAGCATGGGGGATTACATCACCGTGCAAATTCTTGGCGGAACCTTCCAGATGCTTGGCAATGTGGTTTATCAGAATTTCTCTTTGAACCTGCCTTTTGCCGCTGCAGTAGCTTTGATACCAGTTTTGATAATGGTGCTATATCTCTTTGGAATCAGAAAGAGCGGAGCGCTGGATAATCTATGAGAATTTCTAAATTTGCACGTGTGGCCTTATGGACAATCATGGGCTTCGGATTCTCGTTTATTTATGTGCCACTGATACTGGTTGTCATTAATTCATTCAATCGGAATACTAGTTTTGCTTGGCCACCAAGTGGTTTTACCACTAGTTGGTGGAGTAAAGCGGCAAGCAATGAGGGAGTGCGAGATGCCATCACTCGTTCGGCTTTAGTTGCAGTATTGGCAACCATGATTGCGTTGGTACTTGGTGCGCTAGCTGCAGCTGCAGTTGCCAGGTATGAATTCTTTGGCAGAGATGCAATATCCCTTCTCTTTGTACTACCGATTGCCTTACCCGGAATAGTCACTGGCATTGCGCTGAACAATGTTTTCACGAATTTCTTAGGGCAATTAACCCTTTTCACGATCGTGGTGGGACATGCCACCTTCTGCATTGTGGTGGTCTTTAATAACGTGGCTGCGCGCTATCGCAGATTAGGAAAGAATTTAGAGGAAGCAAGTATGGATCTTGGGGCTACTAGATGGACTACGTTCCGTTTAGTTACCTTCCCACTTATTCGCACTGCGTTAATTGCAGGCGGGCTGCTATCTCTTGGGCTCTCTTTTGATGAAATTATCGTCACCACCTTTACCGCGGGTGCTGGTCAAAATACCTTACCGATTTGGATCTTTCAGAATCTATTCAGGCCAAACCAGGCACCAATTGTCAACGTGGTCGCTGCGACGCTTGTGATTCTCTCAATCATTCCAATCTATTTTTCTCAGCGATTGGCATCTGATGATGGCTCAGGAAGAAAGAACTAAGAAGCTAATTTAGTTCTACGCGCCGTACCGAAATCCTTTCCGACTTCTGATACTTCATCGGAGACCTTTGCCTTTATTGCATCCTCACTCTTTAGTAAGGCGGAGAGTTCGGCGATAGTCTTCTTGAGTTCTTTCTGTTCGGTCTCAAGTTCGATCTTGCTCATCTTGGTAAGTCGACGAAGTGGCATATCTAAAATGTAAACCGCTTGCTCCTCTTTGAGTTTGAAGCTCTTGATAAGCGCATCTGGAGCGGCAGCTGCATCCTCTGAGCCACGGATAATCTTGATTACCTTGTCGATGTCGATGATCGCTTTCAGTAAGCCATCTACCAACAGAAGACGAGCTTCAGCTTTGCCTTTTCTAAATTCAGAGCGACGCTTCACAACTTCTATGCGATGGTCGATGAAAACCTGTAACAGCTCCTTTAGTCCAAGCTGTTGAGGTTTGCCATTTACTAGCGCCACCGCATTGATAGAGAATTGCTGCTCCATTGGAGTTAGTTTGTATAGTTTCTCAAGAACTTCCGTCGGCTCGTAGCCATTCTTAAGCTCGATGACCACATTGGTTCCGGTCTTTCCATCCGATAAATCGACGATATCGCTAATTCCTTGGATCTTCTTACTCTTAACAACTTCGGCGATCTTCTCTACGATCTTCTCTGGCCCTACGTTATAGGGGAGTTCTTTTACGATGATGCCCTGTTTACGTGAAGAGACTTTGCCAATCTCAACGGTGGCACGAATCTTGAATGCGCCTTTACCAGAGCTATATGCCTCGGTGATTCCTTCGACATCAACTAGTTCTCCGCCCGTTGGAAAGTCTGGCCCTGGCACAAATTTCATCAACTGCTTGGTCGTAGCCTTTGGATTTTCAATGAGGTATTTGGTTGCTGCCACCACTTCATTTAAATTATGTGGTGCCATATTTGTGGCCATACCAACTGCGATTCCGGTAGCGCCATTTACCAACAAGTTTGGGAAGGCTGCAGGTAGAACCAGCGGTTCTGCCAATTGACCATCGTAATTTGGACCAAAGTCAACGGTGTTTTCGTCGGCTTCAGCGACCATCGCCATTGCTGGATTTGCAAGCCTTGCCTCGGTGTAACGCATGGCTGCCGGACCTGCATCTAGAGATCCAAAGTTTCCATGTCCATCAATCAAGGGAAGGCGCATTGAAAAATTCTGTGCCATGCGAACTAGCGCATCGTAGATTGCACCATCACCATGTGGATGCAACTTACCCATAACTTCACCAACTACACGTGCGCTCTTGACGTGTCCACGCTCTGGGCGCAGTCCCATCTCTGACATTTGATGAAGGATTCTGCGATGTACTGGTTTTAATCCATCACGTGCATCCGGAAGTGCGCGTGAATAAATTACTGAGTACGCATACTCCAAAAATGATTCGGACATCTCAGATGCCACATCGATATCAACGATTCTTCCCGGATGTTCACCAGGTTTTGGACCGTGCTTGTTCGAGCCTTTAGCGGGAGTCTTTGCTGCCATAGGCAGGAATTCTGCCAATAGATGGCGCTAATTTAAGGGAGGGCGCGCCCCAACTATTGATACACATTTAGCAGCAAGTGCAGTTCCAGCATTTAGCGCAGCTTCTAAGTTATTGCTCTCTAACCACTTTGGAATGAATCCTGCTGCGAAAGAATCTCCAGCGCCAGTGGTATCAACCACATTGGTAGTAACTGCGGGAACTTTCGCAAACTGATCTTGGTAAACACCAGTGGCTCCACGTGAACCTAATTTAATAACCACTAGTGGTGTACGTTTCAAGAGATTCTCTTCAGCCTCTTCCAAATCACTTGATTCTCCAAGATAGCGCGCCTCTTCGTTATTAAGCAGAATTCCATCGACCATTCCAACCCAATCTAAAATCTCGGATTTTGGAACCACTTTCATGGCACCGGTGGTGGTTGGATCAAAGAAGATCGGGATTTTATTTTCGCGGAATTTCTTGATCATGCCAAGCGCGGCATCTCTAGAACGAAAATCTAAGAGCGCATATCCAGAGAGAAAGACTCCATCGATATCATCTAAAGGTGGTAAATCTGCGACTTCCAAATCGGCGTTAGCGCCATTATCCGGGAACATCGTGCGTTCACCGTTGGAATCAACCAAGATGACTACTACTCCAGATGGTCTGCCAGAATTCATCAAGCCGTGATGTTCTACTCCGTATTTATCTAAATCGCTTACTAGTGCAAAACCAACGGGATCATTGCCGACCCTGGCGACGATAACGGCTTTGTTATTGGTGCGAGTGATCCAAGTTGCAACATTCGCGGCCTGGCCACCTGGGTGCGTCGAGATGCGTGATGCGGTGTCGTTACCGTAGTTGATGGGTTCTTTTAACTGTGCAATTACATCTAGCGCCACATCGCCCATGCAGAGAATCTTCTTCAAAGCGCTGCCGCTATCTGTGCAGCCAAAGCACTGTTGCCTTTGATGATTTCGATATTAACTCTCAATGATTCACCCTTTGACTGGTTATGGAAGAACTCAAGGAGAAATGGTGTGGTCTCCTTGCCATGGATATTCGAATTGGTGGCAGCTTGTAGACCACTTTCAAGCAATCGATCATGAAGGGCTTTATCCATCTGGTTTTTTACCGGGTTGGCTACAATCAATGCATTTCTATTGGTTCCCATTTCTAAGCGCGCATTTATGATCGTTGCGATCTCGGAAGGGGTATCGACTTGGTATTCAAGATCAAACCCAGAGTCAGTTAGATAGAAACCTGGAAAACGCTTGGTTTTATAACCCACCACACCAATTGCATAAGTTTCTAAACGTTCTAATGTTGCTGCTACATCCAGAATTGACTTCACTCCGGCGCAGACCACAGTCATATCCAATTGTGCTAAAGCGGTTAAATCCGCAGATTCATCGAAAGACTCATTAGCGCCACGATGCACTCCACCTAAACCACCCGTAGCAAAGACCTTGATTCCGGCTTTGGCAGCCAAATGTGCAGTTGCGGCAACTGTGGTCGCAGCTGATAATCGTTTGGCTTTTGCGATAGCTAGATCACGTGTGGAAGCCTTGATTACATCATCTCGATTTGCGATCGCAATCAATTGCTCATCAGTCAAACCTATATGTGCCACTCCATCAATTAGGGCGATGGTTGCGGGGGTTGCGCCATTTTCACGAACAATCGATTCGACCTCACGTGCCACTTCAAGATTGGTTGGACGAGGTAATCCGTGACTGATGATGGTTGATTCCAAGGCAACTAGTGGTCTCTTGGAAGCAAGCGCACGCTCTACCTCAGGCGAGAAGATCATAAAAGGATTTTACGCGAGATTTAATGAAAGAATAAATCCATGAAATTGAGTGAAGTTACCCCAGCGATCTTTGCTGGTTTGGGAGTTGCTCAATACGAAACACGACTGGGAGCTTCAATTTCAGGACGGGAAGTCCTTTTCTTGATTGATGGATTTGGCGCACATGCATTAGATGATTTTCCAGAGTTGATCCCGAATATTGTCGCCGGAAAGAGTTTTGGCGATGTCGAAACTGCATTTCCAAGTACCACCTCCGTTTCGTTAGCAACGTTAATGACTGGTTCCATGCCCAATGAACATGGCATGTTGGGTTACACGGTGCGAGTACCAAATTCGAATGGGCGAGTCTTAAATGCGCTTAAGTGGGATGAACGAGTCGACCCGGTTCATTGGCAACCAAAGGAGACGCTCTTTGAGATCGGAGCTCGCCATGGAATCTCAGTAACCCATGTGGCTGCAAAGCGATATGAAGATACCGGCTTCACTAGGGCAGTTTTTCGCGGCGCTAAATATCGCGGCGCCAATCTCTACCCAGATTTGGTGACTGAAACCATCACCGCTTTGAAGCAGACTCCTGCGTTTGTCTATCTATATGTTAATGATTTGGATGTGGCCGGCCATGTGGCAGGTTATGGCTCAGAAAAGTGGCTTGAGACATTGCGAATGATCGATAATTTAGTTGGCCAACTTAGAGAACGCCTACCAAAAGGCAGCAGAGTCTGGATAACTGGTGATCACGGAATGATCAATGCTGACCAGAAAATAGTAATTGGCAGAGATAATCTATTGATGACGGAAGTTTCAACCATCGCCGGTGAGCCTCGTGCAAGGCATATTTATTTGGCTCGCCCTGAGATCACAAGCGAGATTGTAAATTTATGGCGTAGTCAATTAGGAGATTTTGCAACTATCTACTCTCGCGAGGAGGCGATTTCAGCTGGAATCTTTGGAAGCCCAATGCCGACAAAATTCGCTGAACGGGTAGGAGACTTGATTGCAATTTGTAATCATGAAGGGATTTTGATTGATCCGGCTCGTGAAAAATTGGAGAGCGCGATGGTTGGACACCATGGAGGTATGACCGATATTGAAAGCAGCGTTCCGCTAATGCAATTGATTATCTGATTCTTGGGTTAATCTGCTGAATTGGATGAATCAGGCTCAGATTTAGTACCAAACATAATTTCATCCCATGAAGGCACTGAAGCCCGCTTCTTAACTCCATCTTCTAGATCTTCATTCTCTCTGATAACAGCAAGACGTGGAGTGGGAGCGGAGTTGATGGTCACTGTGGGGCTGTTGTAAACCAGTCCATGGTTGATCTCTGGTTCAGGTAGGCGAGCGGCAGATGCGCTTTCCCCCATGATCCATGAGGCGCCTTCATCCTCTGCAACAACCACCCGCTTTGCCATATCGAAGAACCAGACTGCCTCGCCACGACCATTTCCAGGATTATTGGTTGGGTAATGCAATCTGATCACCCATTGACCATCATCCCTACGGTGTGTGTTCCAATTTAATTCATCTGCAGCTACGCCATTTGATGATAATTTCTTTGTGACTAGCTCAATGAAAATTATCGCGTCACGGGTACCGGCATTTTTGACAGCTACATTATTAACCAGACTGAGGATGTATGCGCGTTCTTGCAGAATTGGTCCAGCAAAACGTTCGACCTTGTCATATGACCAACTAGCTTCCCGCGCTAAATCTTCGATCGATTCTCCAGCCCGCAATCTTGCTTGAATCTCTTTGACGCTAATGGTCTGTTCGTTTCTTTCGGTAGGAACCGAGGCCAAGCGAGGTTGATTGATGGTTGCCTTTAAATTATCTGAGATCCGCAAAGTGAATTCGCGATCTTCGGGATCTGTAAGCAGTAGATGGGTCCCATCCTCGCTTCGTCCCGTTACGCGTAGCTCCGTCATGAGCGGGAGCGTAGCCGAATCCAAACCTTAAGGTAGGGAAGCAGCGCTAAATTTGCGATAAATAAGGCGAGAACCGGTATGTAGAAACCTTGAGTTGTGCCAAAGTTATCAATGACTTGACCAGCGACAGCGCTTCCGATTGCGCCACCTGTTGGGGTTCCGGTAATCACCCAAGTCATGGCTTCGGTTAACTCATCCGGTGAGACTTCATCTTCCATGACGGCAAATGCGGTTACCAGTAGCGGTGCGATGCCAAGTCCATTTAGGAAGAGCACGATTGCCAATTCAATAGCGGTATCTGCAAATATAAAACCTAGGGAGGTTAAGGATAAGAAGAGGAGAAAGTAGATAAAAAGTTGTCCATGAGTTAGCCGCCATTTTATCGTTCCGTTTGCTAACGCTGCAGCTGCGCTACCGAGCGCCCAGATTGCAAGAATTGGTCCAGTAAGGCCAGGTTTGTTGATCGAATTCATGAACGCGACTACGCAGATGCCAATCGAACCAAAATATGCGCCTACGAAGAAGATTGGCAAGATTATGGCTTGCGCACTCTTTCTTTTAATTATCGAAACTTCACTTCGGATTTGATTTGGGTTAACTGGAGGCTCTGTGGCTCTCTGGCGTGCAAGTGCTGGCTGTCCAATTACTACAAAAATCATAGAGGCAATCAACCCAGCCTCTGGAGCAATCGATGTAGAGAGGAAAGTTGCGATTAATGGTCCGAAGACGAAGATAATCTCATCAACCAGCGCTTCAAATGAGTAAGCCGTGGTTTTCAGACTGTGATCGGGAAGTACATAAATCCAACGCCTACGAACCAAGCCCCCGGCACTGATGGTGTTTAACTCTGCAAATATGATGGAAAGAAACCAACTCCAAATCGGAAATTGAAAATGCACCAAGAGTATAAAGATCGAGAACCCAAAGAATCTCAAAATAGTGTTTATATATAGAACTCGACCTTGGCCAAAATTGTCCGCGGCTCGTGACCAGTAAGGTTGAGAAATAGTGATCACTACCGAGGCAGTTGCCACCATCAATCCAGCCAGAGCGTAAGAACCAGTCTCATGAATAACTATCAAAAGTAGCGCTAGGCGGTCCATCGAGAGGTGCATGCGAGCCACGAATCCAGCAATCGAGAATCGGACTGCACCTTTAATTGCAAAGATGCTTCGATAGTTGCTGAACATAGAAAGAGCCTAATCTAATGCGCTATTTATTGCAGTACCCTTTAACTATGGACGCATTGCTATCGCTAGCAATTGATATCGCAAAAGGTGCAGGTAACTTGCTTTTAGCTAGACCTGACAAATTGAGTGTGGATACCAAGAGTTCGGAAATCGACATTGTCACCCAAATGGATAAAGCATCAGAGAAGTTGATCGTAGAATCAATTTTGGCTGCTCGCCCCGATGATGGAATCATCGGTGAAGAGGGGAGCGACCGCCCGAGTACATCCGGTTATACCTGGGTGATCGACCCAATAGATGGAACTGTCAATTACCTCTATGACATGGATGGTTGGTCAATAAGCATTGCTGTTAAAGATGAAGCTGGCGTCTGCGTCGGAGTGGTTTATGCACCGACCATAAATTCTCTATATACCGCTACCCGAGGTGGCGGCTCCTATTTAAATGGTAAGCGATTAAATTGCAATGATCCCATTGAATTAAACCGAGCATTGATTGCTACTGGTTTTGCCTATCGCCGTGAACTACGTGAACTCCAAGTCAAACAATTCAATGATTTGATTTTGAAGATTCGCGATTATCGACGCAATGGCTCTGCGGCGATTGATATCTGTCATGTGGCAGCTGGAATTGTCGATGGCTATTATGAAATGGGTCTTTATGAATGGGATCTAGCGGCTGCGGAATTGATCGCTACGGAGGCTGGAGCAAAGGTCAGCGTTCATGGAGAATTGGTTATTGCCGCAGGTGCCTATTTACATCGAGAATTGAGCCAAATCCTGCTCTGATTTGAGCGTTAATGGCCAATATGGCAGGATTACCCCTCGGTCTACGGCCAACAAAGAAACTAGCCACCGAAATAGCCACCGAAGTAGCTAGAGGAACTAGTAGGAACTAGTAGGGAATTTTAGGAGTTACCATGAACATTTTAGATGCGCTGGATGCTGCCAGCCTTCGTAAAGATATCCCACAGTTTCGCGCCGGCGATGAGTTGAAGATTCACGTACGAGTCATCGAAGGTAACAAGAGCCGTCTTCAGGTTTTCCAAGGAATCGTAATTCGTCGCCAAGGTGATGGAGTTCGCGAGACTTTTACCATTCGTAAGATCTCGTATGGTGTTGGAGTAGAACGCACCTTCCCAGTGCATACCCCGGTCATTGAGAAGATCGAATTGGTAAAGAAGGGCGATGTTCGCCGAGCAAAGCTTTACTATCTTCGTGATCTTCGCGGCAAGGCTTCAAAGATCAAAGAGAAGCGAGATGGCATCGAAGGTTATGGCGATGGCATCACCTCAACTCCAGTTGCAGAAGCACCAATAGAAGAATCACCAATAGCACCAATAGCAGAAGCGCCAGTAGAACAGGTGGTTGAGAGCGAGACTCCCACTGAGGTAGCTCCAGTTGCAGAGGCTGAAGTAGAGATCACCACTACCGAAGTAGCGGACGCAGAAGAAGCTAAGTAATTGATTCGCAAGGGATCCTTCCTTCGCGAAGTTCCTGCGCTGCTAGCAGTCGCAGTCGTTGTTTCATTAATTATCAAAACTTTCTTGGTGCAATTTTTCTATATCCCATCAGGATCCATGGAGAACACCTTGCAAGTTGATGATCGAGTTGCAGTGAACAAGTTGCCATTTATTAGCAGAGATATAAATCGTGGGGATGTAGTGGTATTTAGAGATCCCGCAAATTGGTTGCCAAACTACGGTCAAGCCGAAGAGCCATTTCTAATTGCCAAAGCGAAAGAGGCTCTTGTCGCCATTGGAATCCTGCCAAACCCAGCTAAGCAATATCTGGTCAAGCGAGTAGTTGGCGTCGGTGGAGATAATGTTCAATGCTGTGCTGAAAATGGAAAACTATTGGTAAACGGCCAAGAGATCACTGAGCCTTACATATTCGCCGGGAATACTCCCAGTGAGATGAAATTCAATGTAACCGTTCCAGATGGAAAACTTTGGGTGATGGGTGATCATCGTGGCGCTTCTGCTGACTCGCGTTATCACCAAGACGATATAAATAAAGGTTTTGTCCCTGAGGCGAATGTAGTTGGTCGAGTGGTCGCAGTTATTTGGCCCTTTAAGAACGCGAAGTTATTGGATCGCGTCAATGTCCTTCGTTGAACAATCTTTAATCGCAGCAGGTTTAGCCCCAATTGCTGGGGTTGATGAAGCCGGCCGTGGCGCATGTGCTGGGCCATTAGTTGTGGCCAGCGTGATTTTAAAAGATATCGATTCCCCAACACTCTCTGAGATCCGGGACTCCAAAGAATTAAGCGAAGGCAAGCGAGAAGAATTCTTCATAAAGATACACGAAGAGGCGCTTTCGCTCTCAGTAATTATTGTGCCTGCCAATGAGATCGATAAACGTGGAGTGCATGCAGCAAATTTAGATGGGATGAGGCGAGCAGTACATGGGTTGGATGTGACCCCAAATTATGTATTAACCGATGGCTACGCGATCAAAGGAATCACTATTCCAAGCTTGGCGATTTGGAAGGGTGATCAAGTAGCACCAACCATAAGCGCCGCATCAATTATTGCAAAGGTAACTCGCGATCGAATTATGACTGAGTTAGATCTGCAATATCCTGGGTATGGTCTAGCCAAACATAAAGGTTATATAACTGCAGCTCATACTAAAGCTTTGAAAGATTTGGGTGTCAGCGCAATCCACAGGCGCTCATATTCAAATGTGGCTGCGCTCTTGAATTGACTGTGGATTGTGCAGAAAATTACATAAGATTCTAAATATCTTTTCCGCATGGCGGATAGAAATTCCAATAAGAACAATCATAAAAATCAAGTAATCGGAGCGATTGGAGAGGAAGCGGTCGCGGATTATTTGGTAGAACTGGGCTTTTCGATCTTAGAGCGAAATTGGCGAACCAAAGGTGGAGAGCTAGATTTAATCGCCAAAAGCCCTGCCGGAAAAATCCATATTATCGAGGTAAAGACGCGTAGCTCTCATGCATTTGGCCATCCGCTCGAAGCAATTGATCGAGGAAAAGCCCATCGGATACAGAAGTTGGCACTGGCTTGGCTGGTAACACATAAGTACTTTGGCGTAGATTATCAAGTTGACGTTGCTGCTGTTACCTTAAACAAGACTCTGCATCCAATAATTGATTACCGAAGTGGCGTGCTATGAGCCTTGCGAAGACAATGGCCATTGCTCTAACTGGGATATCTGGTGAGTTAATCAATGTCGAAGTTGATATCTCCGATGGCCTGCCAGGTTTTACACTTCTCGGTTTACCAGATGCGGCATTATCAGAATCTAAAGAGCGAGTCAGAGCGGCTTTGGTCAACAGCGCAATCCCGTGGCCCAATCGCAAGGTAACCATTGCGCTACTTCCTGCGTGGTTACCTAAATCTGGTAGCAGCTTTGATCTTGCAATCGCTATGGGAATCATGGCTGCTTCAAATGCAATCTCAATTAACGAATCGTTCTTCAATCTATCTGAGTTTGCTTTTATTGGCGAACTCTCTTTGGAGGGAAAGCTGCGAGAGACCAAGGGGGTCTTGCCTGCTTTGATTTCTGCACATAAACATGGCGTTACCAAAGCCGTAATTCCAAGAGCAAATGTGGCTGAAGCCAGGTTATTACCCGAAGTAAAGACCTACTCATTCGATCAACTATCCGAGATCACTCATTGGCTTCGAACTGGCGAGATCATCAACCAAGAAAAATTAGATTTAGATTTGGAATCAGATTTGCAAAACGATAAATATCTAGATTTTGCAGATGTGGCAGGGCAGAGATCTGCTAGACGTGCTGCAGAGATCTCGGCTGCCGGTGGCCATAATTTCTTGATGATCGGGCCACCAGGTGTTGGTAAGACCATGATTGCAGAGCGCTTACCATCGATTCTGCCACCGCTTGAAAAGAGCCAAACCCTAGAGGTAACTGCGATCCATTCAATTACAAATAGTGATCGACCACCGCTATCTAGTTATGCCCCATTTATTGCACCACACCATAGCGCGACTCGTATTGCAATGGTCGGAGGTGGTTCGAATTCGATTAAGCCGGGGGTGTGCAGCCTTGCGCATCATGGTGTTCTATTTATCGACGAAGCGCCAGAATGTAGCGCGGGAGTTTTGGATTCATTAAGACAACCACTGGAATCTGGCTCGATAACCATCTCTAGGGCGCATGGAAATCTAACTTTTCCAGCGCGTTTTATCTTGGTGTTAGCTGCAAATCCATGTCCTTGTGGAAAATTTAGTGGCAGGGGTCGTGGCTGTAACTGTAGCTCGCTTCAGATCAGACGGTATCTAAATAAATTATCTGGACCACTACTTGACCGAATTGATCTCAGGGTGAAGGTAGAGAATGTAAGCAGAGTGGAATTATCAGAATCTGACAACGAGCCGAGTAGCAGAATTCGAGAGCGAGTAATCGCAGCTAGAGAGAGAGCTGCAAGGCGATTTGAAAATGAGAGCTGGAAGCTCAATTCAGAGATCCCGGCCAGGGCGCTTCGTACCCTTTATCAACCAGAACGTAGCGCTATGAAATTCCTCCACGAGCAGTTAGATCGAGAGGTAATTACCGCAAGAGGTCTGCATAAGATTATTAGGACTAGCTGGACACTGGCTGATTTGAAAGAACTTCCAAAACCTACGTTGGCTGAAATCACAGAGAGTTTTCAGCTTCGCGAGGGTTCAAATGAACTCTGATCAAGAATTGATAGCCAGAGCGCAATTGTTAGCTAGTACTGAAGCTGGCGTTAATTTCTGGGCTAGAGAAGTATACGCGAAAGGAGCGCTTGAAGTTTTAGAACTTTGTCGCGCCGGTGCATATCAGTTTGAGGTCGACAAAATCCTTGCCACAAATGGAGCACAAATCCTAGAAAATGTCTTTAACAAGGGCTTTGAAT
>JBJTHJ010000038.1:0-2199 GCA_046094385.1 Candidatus Nanopelagicaceae bacterium | reverse complement strand
GAATTTAAGAATGCCGTCAAATAAAGAAACAGTTTTATCAATTTATAGGAAATTTATTGTTCTTCTTCTTTGAAATACGAGCCGAATCGTACACATTGTAATATCGATATATTCATATTTACGACATTTTTCGAGCGTAGTAATGTCGATAAATAGACTATCAAGAGACGTTATTATCGATAAAACAATATATAGTTAATCGTAAATTGTCGTTTAAAAGGCTTATGGTTTTAACTGTAAAACCTTATATAAATTAGCCACTTCAACTTCATTTAGGTCTCGCCACCGGCCCTCTTTCAAATCACCAAGGAGAATTGGACCGAATTGGCTTCGCACCAATCTCAAGACCTTAAGACCAATGGCCTCCATTAGTCTTCGGATGATGTGATAGCGACCCTCATGGATCTTCAACTCGATCCAATAATTAGGCAGCTCCTTAAAGGAGTTAACCCGGCCAATACCATCCTCCAATTCGATCCCTTTTAACAGACGAGACTTAGCAACCTTTGCCAGTTCGCCTTCGTATTGGACTAGATAAGTTTTCATTAACCCAAAGCTCGGGTGGGTCGCTCGATGAGTAATCTCGCCGTCATTTGTTAGAAGTATTAAACCTTCCGAATCCTTATCTAAGCGGCCAACATGAAATAAACGCTCTCTTCGGAAATCCACAAGTTCAGCTAGAGAGGGGCGACCCTCTGGGTCGAACATGGTAGACAAAACACCCCTTGGCTTATATAACGCAATGTAAGATTTGGTCAAAACTTGATTGATTGTTTCACCATCAACCTCTACTTTAGACTTATTTGTTACTTTGAAGCCTAATTCGGTAACCCGCTTACCATCTACCTTAACCCGGCCAGCTGAGATAAGCTCATCAGCGCCTCTACGGCTAGTAACACCAGAATCGGCAATAAATTTATTTAATCTAACTTCTTTAGACATGCAAGATTCCCATCTTTCAAGGGATGAGTCTACCCTGCTGTAGAGAGCAGCAGGAATCAATCTGTCAGAGAGTCCAAGACCTCATCAAGAGCCGCTAAGTCCGGCAGGTACGGCGCTAAGGCAGGTAGATCCTCTAGAGAATTGACCCCAATGCGCTCCAAGAAATAGCTCGTGGTTTTATAGAGGATTGCCCCCGATTCAGGCTCTACCCCGGACTCCTCGACCAAACCGCGAGTTACCAGGGTCTTCATAACCGCTTCAACATTTACCCCTCGGATGGCCGAGACCCTAGCTCTCGAAATTGGCTGGCGATAGGCAATTACCGCCAAAGTCTCAAGTGCTGCTTGAGTTAAGCGAGATTGCTGCCCATCTAAGACGAACTTCTCGACCACGAGCGAGAACTCTGGATGGCTATAGAAACGCCAACCTCCATTTATCTTCTTTAGCTCAAAACCCCGCCCTTGGTAGCTATCTACTAGCTCTACCAAGGCAACCTCTACATCTTCAACGGTCCGCTCCAGGATCTGCGCAAGGGTGGTCTCTGTGACCGGCTCATCGACCACCATCAAAATCGCTTCGATTGCGCGGTGAAGATCGGTTAATTCTGACATTACTCGTCCCCTTGCTTTGGTTCATCATCTGAACTGGTTTCCATCGAAATTTCAGCATCAAATTCATCCGAAACCTTGATCTCACCCTCATGGCCACCTATCCAGCTGATCTGAAGGTCGGTAAAGGCTTCCAGTTGTTCAAATCGCAAAGCGCCGGTTCGGTATAGGTCCAGAAGCGCTAGGAAGCGGGCCACTATCACCATGGTTTCATCAGCGTCATGGACTAAGGCTCGAAAACTCAGGTGCTTAGCAAGGCGCAAGGCGCTTATTACAAATTTGCTCTCTTCGGCCACGCTAACTAGCGGACGATGGATATGTTCGATCGAGACTGTGGGTGGAGCCTTTGGATAGAGAACCCGGTCTGCGATTATTGAGAAGCGCTCCGGCCCCACTCCAATCAAAACCTCAGGCAAGAGCGCTGCAAATTGAGCGTCGAGAGCTACGGTTCTAGCGAAACTCTTCTCCGCCAAAGAGATTCGCTCGGCGAAGGTAGCTGCAATCTCTTTAAATGCGCGATATTGAAGTAGTCGGGCAAAGAGAAGATCTCGCGCCTCAAGTAGCGCCAGATCAGCCTCATCCTCAACTTCACCTTGAGGCAATAATTTCGCTGCCTTTAAGTCCAAGAGGGTAGCTGCAACCACTAGAA
>JBJTHJ010000037.1:0-2076 GCA_046094385.1 Candidatus Nanopelagicaceae bacterium | reverse complement strand
CGCTACGACGGATAATTTCAGGGCTTGAGATTCGACGTACTTTGGTGCGATCGATGGTTTGAGCCAAAACTTGTGAAGGGGTGATCTCTTTTAGAGTTTCGGTAAACGCCATGCTTGGCCTGACCGCATCGCAACCAAATAGACCCTCAAGCGTTCTATGAAATTGTGCGCATCTCGTCAGCGGTCGCTGTGAATCATGAATTGCAACGATCTCGAAATCTAAATCTCTGATCGCAGCTGCCAGTTCTAATGGGTCACTTGGATTGCAGCGTAACTCTTGGTATTCAAATTTAAGTTCTTTGGTAGCGCTACGCACCTCTGAAATATTCTGGGCGGCTACATATAGCTTGCTGGGCAGACTGGTTTCGATGCAGAAGTTATTTGCAGTTGCTAAGGTGGTGCTTAATAGAGTTTCGCCATCTAACTCTTCGAATGCAACCTCTGAGTTAACTGTGACTACTACCGAGAGTTTCGGCATGCGCTGCCCTCTTTGAGTGAAATTAAGAAGATTTAGGAGGCAAGTACTTCGTCGAGAATGGTTGCAGCTTTGACCTCATCGGTTCGCTCTGCAAGCGCTAACTCTGAGACTAAAATCTGCTTTGCCTTTGCGAGCATGCGCTTTTCTCCGGCCGATAGACCCCGATCAAGATCGCGACGATATAGATCGCGCACCACTTCAGCGACTTTGATGACATCGCCAGAGGCTAATTTTTCAAGATTGGCTTTATAGCGACGAGACCAATTGGTTGGCTCTTCGGTATATGGCTGGCGCAATACATTAAATACTCGATCTAGCCCAGCTGAATCCACGACATCGCGCACGCCGACTAAATCAACGTTATCTGCCGGTACTCGGACAGTTAGATCGCCCTGAGCCACCTTTAATACCAAGTAGGTCTTCTCTTCGCCTTTGATCACGCGCTTCTCGATAGCTTCGATTAAAGCTGCTCCGTGATGGGGATAAACAACGGTTTCGCCGACCTTAAATGACATTTAACGCCTTTCGACTCAAGCAGAAGGATAATTTTAGCATGGAATTCCGACGAAGTCACCATCACATTTCTAGGCGGATTTTCACGCTATTTACACTGATAAAATAAGCACATTAAATTAAAGCTTTCAGAGCTGAGATTTACAGTTTCAAAGTTACATAAATTTTACGGGAGCGATTAATGGGACGGAAAATCACATCTGCAATTGTGGCGCTGGTTTTTGCAACAACGCTCACTGCATGTGGTCCAGGTGTAGATGCTCCGACTCGTTTGATTCAACAGGTCACTGATGGCGTCGAAGCCAATGTGCAAACTGACGAGACCCTGATTTATGTGCGTAATCTCTACATCTCGCTAAGCCCAACTGGTGATGCTAATTTGATTGCCACCATCATCAATCAAAGAGAGAAAGCTGATGCGCTAATTGCCTTGGCCATCAACAATCAAGAGATCCAGATTGATGCCATCCCAGCGCTTCAAAATAAGCCGATTATCTTTGGTGGGCCCTCCTCAAATGCTAGCGCGCTACTGCCAACTGCTGATTTGATAGCCGGCCATCGCTATCCGGTATCGCTATTTTTTGGGGTAAGCGGTTCAGTTACCTTAGATGCGCTAGTGGTCGCTGAGTAATTACTTAGTATTTAAGCTTCCATTTTGTAGCCCAAGCCACGAACCGTCTGGATTAACTCTGGATTGGCTGGGTCTTTCTCGAATTTCGAACGTAACCGTTTGATGTGCACATCTAAAGTTTTGGTATCACCAACATAATCGCTACCCCAAATTCGATCTATCAATTGCTCTCGGGTTAAAACTCGACCCGCATTTCGCATCAGATACTCCAAAAGCTCGAACTCTTTAAGTGGCAGAGAGATGCTCGAACCTTTAAAGGTCACCAGATGGCGCTCGGCATCCAACTTCAAATCACCTACCGCAACTACTGAACTCTCAGCGTCACTTGCAGGAAACTCGCTTCTTCGAAGTACGGCACGGATTCTAGCTAGCAGTACCTGATGCGATGGTAGTGGCTTGGTTACATAATCATCTGCGCCAAGTTCTAGCCCCACCACCACATCTATCTCATCAT
>JBJTHJ010000036.1:0-2961 GCA_046094385.1 Candidatus Nanopelagicaceae bacterium | reverse complement strand
CGCTACTCTAAATGCGCTACTTTCCTTTGCAGCGCAATCGATAACAGTCTTGGCAAAACTAGAGTGCGATAAATCTTCTGTAGATATCTGGCGTGGTCGCACCGGATTTGGCCAAAAGTTGGCAGAGAGTTCCAATAATTGGGCAACCGATGCCTCGGAGCATTCATTTGCGCAATTGACCCGTTGGGTTACTTTGATGCATGAAGCCAAGCCTTTCAATGAAGCTGGGCTAAGTGATTCGTTACGAACTTTGCTATCTGGCGAGATCAATTACATCGATGCGCCAAATGCATTCTTGCGTGGTTACTACGATCGATTGATGCAATCATTAATCGTCGAACGCGGTTTTAATACCTTCGAAGCCATGACGATAAACAATCACATCAAGAATCTCGATAATTCGCACCAAGAGATCAGAGAGCGCCTTCCAAGAATCACTGGCGCAGAACTATTAGGTCGACGTGGCTTTGATAGCTCTATGAAAGTTGGTGCTATCGGTGACTTGGTGGCCACATTAAAACAACCGCGCAGCAAGCTGCCAATTAGAACGCTGCTGGCCAAGCACTGGGTCATCATCACCTAAGTCACTCCGTGTGTGATTGCAGTACCCGATGCTTGCGTTCGCTTCTTAGATCCAGCGTTACCGCCATTTGATTTGGTGGTATTCGATGAGGCATCCCAGATTCGGGTCGCCAATTCGATTGGCGCAATTGGTCGTGGCAAAGCGGTGATTGTGGTCGGTGATTCCAAGCAGATGCCACCGACTTCAGTTGCACAGATTAAGAATAACGAGAATGACGATGCCGATGATGAAGAGGCAATAGATGGTCTGCTCTCATTTGATATGGAGAGCATTTTGGATCACTGCGAAAATGCCAGAGTTCCAGATATCATGCTCAATTGGCATTATCGAAGTGAAGATGAATCACTTATCGCCTTCTCAAACAAGAAGTATTACGAAGGAAGGTTAAATTCCTTTCCTTCTCCCTCCACCGACAAATCCTTTAAAGGCCTTAGTTTTGAATATGTTCCAAATGGCCAATTTATAAGGAAAGAGACTTTAGAAGAGAAGGTCGGTAAAGGTAAGAAAGGCACCAACCCTGCAGAGATCGATGCGATCTTGAAATATCTGAGCAAGCGTTTGAAGGACCCCGAGTTAAAGAACGATTCGATCGGCATTGTCACTTTCAACAAACCACAGATGGATGAGATCAGAGATCGACTTATCGATTCGCCGGACCCTGATATTCAACGGGCGATGTCTGAAGGTGTCGGCGGGGAAGAGATCTTCATAAAGAACCTAGAGAGCGTTCAAGGTTCAGAGCGTGATGTGATCCTATTCTCTGTGGCATTTAGCAAGAATCAGAAAGGCGATCTGCCACTTAACTTTGGCCCGTTAACTAATGCTGGTGGTGAACGTCGTCTAAATGTTGCAATCACCCGCGCCCGTAAACAGGTACGGGTCTTCTGCTCATTTAAACCTGATGAATTGTTAAATCGAAATTCAACTGCTACCGGTGTTGCGCACTTGGCGCAATTCTTAAAGATGGCCAATAAAGAGGATGATGAAAGCACCGGTATTTACACAATCCGAGAATCACATCCGGATCGCACCAGAAGAGTTATCTTGAAAGCACTTCGCGATGCCGGCCTAAATGCAGTCGAAGAGGTTGGACTTAGCGATTTCAAAGTTGATATCGCAATCTATGATCCAAAAGATTCAAGTAAAGCGGTGCTAGGAATCCTATTAGATGGGGAACGTTGGAATACCAGAGAGACTGTCTCTGATCGCGATTGTTTATCGGTATCGCTACTTAGGGACCGGATGGGCTGGCCGGCGATCGAACGTATCTGGTTGGCATCTTGGCTTCGAAATCCCAAAGATGAAGTCGAGCGCATCAAAGGCGTCTACGAAAAGCTATTGGCCGAAGGCCCCGTGAAAGTTAAGAAACGCGAGAAACAAGTACAGGTCGAGCCGATCTACACCTCGCTTAGTGAGGCCCAAGTAAATAATGGCGAGAATCCTATTGATCGATTATTAATGGAGACCGAAATCTGGCAGCCAATGGCACCGTTTGTAGTTGGAAATCGCAATCATCTGGATTATCTATACGATCCACGAGTTAAGAAAGCGATCGAGCAGATCGCCGAGCAATTGACCGAAAATGAAGGACCCGTCAGTCCAGAGCGCTTTGCAAAGTTCATCGGATCATGTTTTGGCTTAAGTCGCATGGTGGCAAACCGAGTGGCAGATATAAATAGCCTTCCGCTATCTGGCCACCAAAGAGATGACGAAGGTTTTATCTACCCGAAGAGCGAAACTTTCTACACTTACAGCAAGTGGAGAAGGGGTAGCGAAGATGCCAATCGCGCCATCAGCGAAATTTCACTCTGCGAGATCTCAAATGCCATGAAATCTATCTGCCAGGTAGCGCAAGGGGTAAGACCAGAGCAACTAAACAAGGAAGTCTCCCGCTTATTTGGCATCACCAAGGTCTCAGCAACCACCAACGAGCGCCTAACGATGGCGGTTAATTTTGGTTTGGCAAATGGCCGTCTTGCTAAAGATGGCGAATATCTCCAAGCCCAGTGAGAAGTGATGAATCTAGCAAAACGAATTGATTCCAGAGCTGCGCTCTCGTGCCACGAATATCTTCACAAGAAACATGCTGAAGGTTTATTCGATCTATCCGGAGCGATTCTGGAAGATCCACTTTTAGATGCCTTGAAGAAAGCTGGTGGGGAACACGAAGAGCGGGTTATCAGATACTTAAAAGATCTGGAGATTCCCTATTTTCAAGTTGATAAGACGCAATCTGATGAAGGTATCGAATTACAGACATTGGAAGCGCTAAATCGCGACGATATCCAAATGATCTTTGGCGCAAGTATCGGCCCATATCTAGAGTTGAAATTGCATGGCCAAGAGGTCTCAGAGCGCACCAGTCGCCCGGATATCAT
>JBJTHJ010000035.1:0-12901 GCA_046094385.1 Candidatus Nanopelagicaceae bacterium | reverse complement strand
ATACAGAGACATTGGCGCCACACCACGGCCAAAATAGATCGCTAGCTTTGCCACGACGCTCAGAATCAGCAATCTGATTGACGCTATTTAACTCAAGCTCAAAAGGCATTCCTGGCACTAAGGATTTGATCAAGGACTTCTTCCTGGATTGATCTAGATTAATCTGGATTAATCTAGATCAACTCAAGATTTACTGGCCAATTTTTAATTCTGTAAAACCTTGCAGTGAAACTTTAAGTTAGAATTCAGGAATGCCTTTTGAGCTTGAGTTAAATAGCGTCAATCAGATTGCTGATTCTGAGCGTCGTGGCAAAGCTAGCGATCTATTTTGGCCGTGGTGTGGCGCCAATGTCTCTGTATTGGCAATCTCATATGGGGCTTACTTTTTAGGCTTTGGAATCAATTTCTGGCAAGCGACGATTGCAGCATTTCTTGGTACCATCCTCTCCTTTACCTTGGTTGGAATTAGTTCTTTAGCAGGTAAACAATCCAGCGTTCCTACCATGATTCGAAGTCGTGCCATCTTTGGGGTCAAAGGAAATTTGATACCTGGTTTTCTTACCTATTTGGTCTTTGTCGGCTGGGAGACCGTTTTAGTATCAGTTGCCACTTTGGCTACCGGCACAATTTTTGATCGACTTGGTGGATTGGGTAGAGATGCCTCACTATCACTTGGTTTTCTGGTCGCAGTCTCGCTTACGATTATGGGCGGAGTCTTGGGTTATAAAGTAATCATGCAGATGCAGAAGTGGATCTCGTTAATAACTTTAGTCGCCACTGCCATTTATATGGCCCTGACATTAAATGAGATTAATTGGGAAGCTATCACAAACGCTTCACCAGGAAGCTTTGCCAGCTTGGTGGGTGCGATCATCTTTGGAATGACAGGTATTGGTCTTGGGTGGGTAAATGCAGCTGCCGATTACTCAAGGTATCTACCAAAGAACGTTAAGAGCGGTGCGGTCTTTGGGTGGACCGTATTTGGCGCTTCACTTGCGCCGATTGTTATGGTGATTTATGGGGCAGCGTTGGCCGGAAGTTCCAAGGAACTTTCAGATAGCGTCGCACAAGATCCAATCGGTGCGCTTACCAATATCTTGCCAACTTGGTTTCTCTTCCTCTTTGCACTGATTGCGATCTTGGGTCTAATTGGTGGTGCAATTTTGGATCTTTACTCTTCTGGTTTAGTTTTAGTTTCAATCGGAGTCCCGATCAAGCGTCACTTTGCCGCAAGTATCGATGCACTGATCATGCTCCTTGGGACCATCTATATCGTTTGGATCAGCGATAACTTCTTATTGCCGTTCCAAGGATTTTTAATCACGATCGGAGTGCCTTTGGCGGCATGGTCAGCCATCTTTGTAGCTGATGTGCTGCTTCGAAAGCAGGTAATTGAAGATGAACTCTTCAATCCATTTGGAATTTATCGAGGGGCTAATCTTCCAATTATGTTGGTGATGGCACTTGCCACCTTTATAGGTTATGGATTTGTCACAAACACCTTTGCAACTTGGCTCTCTTGGCAGGGATATTTCATGGAACTTATCGGTGGCAAAGATGGACAGTGGGGCTATTCAAATGTGGGCGTGCTTTTTGCGCTCTTGATCGGATTTACCGGACGACTAATGCTTAATCGCACGCGAACCAAAAGCTAGCGATATTGCAAGCACCGCCGGGATCAACATCGCCCAACGCAGGGTAATTAACTCTGCAATAAAGCCCATCATCGGTGGTCCGACCATAAACCCGGCATAAGAGATTCCGGAAGCGATCGCCACTGCCTGCGATGGAGCAATCTGCCCAGGGAAACGTTCGCGAGCGATCTCTCCAGCCAAGCTAAATACCATTGGAATAACCAGTGACATTCCAGCGCCAATTGCAAACCAACCAAAAATCTGCGGATAGATGCCACCGATTATTAAGCCCGTGCTTAAACCAATTCCAGAGAAGATCCCACCAACAAAGAGAATTTTGATTGGACCAAATTTAGAAGCCAATCGATCACCATTGAATCGTCCGATTACCATTGCAACGTTGTAGAAAATGTAGGGAAGTGTGGCTAAGAATGGTTCAGCATTGAAAGTTTCTCGGGCCAAAATGCCACCCCAATCACCTGCGGAGCCTTCGTTGATAGTCGAAGCCAAACCAAGTAAGCCCATGAAGATCAAAATTGTTGGTCGCTGCACCTTACGTTCTTTATGAAATTCATGGATATCTGTCTCTGCCGGTAACCACCAATTCCTAACGATCGTGGCCATAACTATGAAATAGAGGCTGATGGCTAAGTTCTGGCGGAGAATTGAGATTTCATATTGGGAGGCGATCCCACCAATTACCCCGCCAAGTAGCGCGCCAATGCTAAAAACTCCGTGGAAACCACTCATGTACCGCCGCTGTTCTACATGCTCAACGGTAGAGGCATGTGCGTTCATCGCTACATCCTGCATGGTTAGGAAAGCGCCCCATAGCAGAAAAGCTAGACAGAGCAATAGAAAATTCTGAGTGATTGCAAGTGGCAAAATCGTAAGCGCTGAGATGTAAGAGGAGAGAATCACAATTGGTCTAGAACCACGTACGGCACACCATTTTCCAACCTGAGAAATCATCAAAAGTACTCCGACGGAAGCTGCCAGCAGCACCGTTCCGACTTGGCTATTGCTAAGACCAAGTGAAGCTTTGATATCTGGAATACGTGCATAAAGCGCTCCCACTATCAAACCATTTGTTAAGAAAGCAGCGCGCACCGCCCATGGAGCTTTATTGAACTTAGCAGTCTTGGTCATTGTGGAAATATAAAGTAAAAACCCCGCAAGCGACTGGATGCAGTCACCTGCGGGGTTTTGGCCCCAAAGGAGAGTTAGGGATTTTTAGATATCGTAATAAAGTTCAAACTCGGCTGGATGTGGACGAAGTCGAACATAATCGACCTCTTCCTTGCGCTTCCATGCGATCCATGTGGATATTAGATCGTCAGTGAAGACGCCACCCTTGGTAAGGAATGCATGATCCTTTTCTAGGGCATTAAGTGCAGCTTCCAATGAACCTGGAACTTGTGGAATTGCGGCAGCCTCTTCGCCTTCTAGCTCGTAGATATCTTTATCAACTGGAGCAGCTGGCTCGATCTTATTTTCAATTCCATCTAGACCTGCCATCAACATCGCAGCAAATGCCAGATATGGATTAGAAGATGGATCTGGGCAACGGAATTCAATGCGCTTTGCCTTTGGATTGGAACCGGTAATTGGAATTCGAATACAAGCAGAGCGGTTACGTGCGGAGTAAGCCAGATTTACTGGCGCTTCGTATCCTGGAACCAAGCGACGATATGAGTTAACTGTCGGGTTGGTGAAGGCTAGAAGTGATGGCGCATGCTTAAGCAGACCACCGATATACCAGCGAGCCATATCCGAGAGATCGCCATAGTTACCAGCTTCGAAGAAGAGCGGCTTGCCATCTTTCCAGAGCGATTGATGCACATGCATTCCAGAGCCGTTATCTCCGAACAATGGCTTTGGCATGAAGGTTGCGGTTTTGCCATTTTGCCAAGCGGTGTTCTTAACGACATACTTGAATTTCATGATGTCATCGCCAGCGGTTTCTACATCGCTAAAACGGTAGTTGATCTCCATCTGTCCAGCAGTTCCGACCTCGTGGTGTGAACGCTCAACTTGAAGCCCAACTTCCTCTAATTTCATAACGATCTCATCGCGAAGGTCTGCAAATTGATCAGTTGGCGAGACTGGGAAATATCCGCCTTTGATGCGAGTGCGGTAGCCACGTGAAGGGGTGCCATCTGCATCGTATTCCTCTCCGCGATTCCACCAGCCTTCATATGAGTCAATATGGTGATATGACTCATGCATATCAGTGTTAAAGCGAATTGCATCGAATATGTAGAACTCTGCTTCCGGTGCGAAGAAAGCTTGATCTGCAATACCGGTTGATTTCAAGTACTTGACCGCTTTGGTAAGTACGCCACGTGGGTCACGTGAATAAGGAGTATTGTCGATTGGGTTATGTACAGAGAAGAGGATGATCAATGTCTTCTCTTTGCGGTATGGATCTAGATAAGCCGAACTTGGAATTGGCAGTAACTTCATATCAGATTCATGAATCGACTGAAATCCACGAATCGAGGATCCGTCGAACATCAGACCATCTTTAAAGACCGATTCATCGAATGATCCTGCTGGAACATTGAAGTGGTGTTGAATTCCGGGAAGATCAATGAAGCGAATATCAACCAGCTTCACATCTTCTTTCTTGATGTAATCAAGAATCTCTTTTGCATCTTTAAACATTGATTCTCCTTGGGCTTTGCTATGTGATCGAACCGTCGACGCTGAAGGCTATGGGTAGAACCTTAGAGCTAGCCTGTTAAATGAAGGTGCGGGGTTTGTTACAGACATGTTTCATGGAGCAGTTCGCCCCAGTAGGCTCGCGCTATGTTTGAAGGCAGACAGGTCTCGCTCTTTCGAAGAATGGCGGGGGTCACAATCGATTGGCTTGCCTGCTATCTGATTGTTAGCGGTTTTGACCTCGATGGTTCCTTCTCGGTTTTGATCCTCTTCTTCCTGCAGATGACGGTTTTGACCGCGCTAGGAGGCGCTTCATTTGGCCACCGATTGATGGGTATGAAGGTGGTTCGCTTTGAAGATGGTGGTGCGCCGACTCCGATGCAAGCCTTGATTAGAAGCGCGCTACTTTGCACCGTGGTCTTTGCGATCACTTACGATGATAACGGACGTGGCATACACGAACGCTTATCTGGGACTTATCTAATAAATAATAAGTTAATGCTTAGTTAATGTTTGATTCAAAATTCATTTTAAACTTCAATTTAAACTTAAAATTAAACTTTTGGCACTCGAAGGCTCTTAGGCATTGGCCCCTTCGGTATTGGCATATTAAATCCACCAACGGCCTTTAAGCGATTTCGCACTTCGCGCATTTGAACTTTGGATAGTTTCTTAGGTAACTTCTTTAATTTGCGTTGCAATTTCTTAAGTGGAACTCGATCATCGCCTTCACCTACGATGAAAGTGGTAATTGGAACGCCTGGGACATAACGTTCGGTCTTCTTTATCTCATCATTTATCAAAATGCGAACGGAATTACTGCCCTCTCCGACCAAGACAACTCCGGCGCGACCGACCGAACGATGGACCATATCTTGTTGTTTATTAACTGCCACCATTGGCGTAGTCACAAATCCACGGCGGATAGACATCAATACCGAAGCTCCGGCACCGGCCACACCTTCGATAGAGGCATAGGCAGCGCGATTGGCCACGATACTAAAGAATGCAGTTGCACCTAATAGTGCAAGCGGCGTTGTAAGGAACGCAGCGTAGAAGGGGTGGCCTGCAAAGCTTCCGATCAAGATACCGATAGCGAGGATGGCCAGAAAGATGAAAGCCATTGCAGCGCCAATCCATGGCTTCTGCGCCTTAGTAACTTTGTAAGCTTCGCGAATTTGTTTGAACATAGTGGTGGAGTTTACCCTTCAACTGCAGGAGCTGGCGCAGTTCCGCCTAAGCGCTGAGGCGCCCATCGTTCTCCAACATGGCTATCTGGATAGCTTTCTTGAACCTTATGCAGCATCGCAATCATGCTCTCGCGCAATAAGCTCTCAGATGCATCAACATCTGCATCCTTAGCAAAATAGATCGGCTCTCCATAAGCAATATGAATTGGGATTGACTTTCGTCGGAAATCACGTGGCACGCCTTTGGTCCAAATTCTCTGGGAACCCCAAATTACAACCGGGATTATTGGAACTTGCGCACCAATAGCTAGACGTACTGCACCAGATTTCATACCTTTGATCTCAAAAGATTGGCTGATCGTAGCTTCAGGGAAAATTCCAACTATCTCGCCGCTTCGCAGAGCTTTAAGCGCTGCCACAAAGGATGCGCCACCATTGTCACGATCGACTGAAATATGTTTCATACCGCGCAGAAGTGGCCCAGCGATCTTGTTATCGAATGCGCCCTTTTTGGCCATGAATCGGATGTAGCGTTTTAGATGTAACGCACCGGTACCGATAAATGCAAAGTCCAAGTAACTGACGTGATTGCTGGCAATTACTGCGCCACCTTTTTTAGGAAGATTATCTTGGCCTTCAAAATGAAACTGGATATCTAAGCCTCTCCAGACCAGTTTGAACAATCCAATAACTGGGGGATAGACCAACTCAGCCATTATCTTCCTTCGGAGGCTTCGCGGTACAGACGTCCAGCGCGGTAACTTGAGCGAACTAAAGGTCCGCTCATGACACCTTTAAATCCTAGGTTTTTTGCCTCATCGGCCAACTCCACGAACTCATTGGGCTTTACCCAACGTGAGATCGGATGGTGCTTTGCAGTTGGTCGAAGGTATTGAGTGATCGTCACCAAATCGCAGCCTGCCGAATATAGATCTTTTAAAGCTTGTGAAATCTCGGCACGCTCTTCGCCCATACCTAGGATCAAATTTGATTTGGTGATCAAGCCATATTCCTTCGCCAATGTGATCACATTCAGAGAACGTTCGTAAGAGAACGCTGGGCGAATTCGTTTGAAGATTCTTGGGACCGTCTCCAAGTTATGCGCAAATACCTCAGGTTTCGCAGAAAAAACCTCTTGCAATAGCTGAGCCTTGCCGCTGAAATCTGGCGCCAACATCTCTACACCGGTACCTGGATTAAATTCGTGTACTTTCCTGATGGTCTCTGCATATAACCAAGCGCCTTCATCCTCTAGGTCATCGCGGGTAACACCAGTAATCGTGGCATAACGAAGTTGCATAGTTCTGACAGATTCCGCAACTCTTCTAGGTTCATCGCGATCAAGGGGAAGTGGTTTTCCGGTATCGATATTGCAGAAATCGCAACGGCGGGTGCAGCGATCGCCACCAATTAAAAATGTAGCTTCACGATCTTCCCAGCACTCGAAAATATTTGGACATGCCGCTTCCTGGCAGACGGTATGTAAACCTTCGTTGACCACCAATGAACGCAATTGGGTGTACTCCGGCCCCATTTTGGCGCGAGTCTTAATCCACTCAGGTTTACGTTCGATTGGAACTTCGGCGTTACGAGCCTCGATGCGAAGTAGCTTGCGCCCTTCTGGTGCCAACGTCATGGCTGTAGTTTACTTATCTTTCCAAGGGCCAAAACCAGGTGTTTTTCTAGAATTGGTGTGACTTCGGCGATGGAGAGATTTAGCTCTTTGCCAAGTAAAGCTAATTCTTTAACCATGCTGGTGGTCTCAGCATCCGGCATCCCGCACGGGATGATTCGACCGAAGTTACTTAAATCAGGGTTTACATTGAGTGCAAATCCATGCATGGTGACGCCTTTGGCAACTCGCACTCCGATCGCTGCGATTTTTCGTTCGTTGGAATCTTTGATCCAAACTCCGGTTTTTCCAGAAATTGAGATGCCAGTTATTTCAAACTCTTTTAGAGTTTTAATCAATGCATCTTCTAAAACACGTACAAACCCAACTACTTCATTTGGTTTAGCTAATTTAATTATTGGATAACCGACAATCTGTCCTGGTCCATGCCAAGTGATTCTCCCGCCACGATCAACATCAATTACGGGGGTACCATCTTGCGGCCGTTCCATTGGATCGGTTCTTCTACCGGCAGTGAAAACTGATGGATGTTCAACCAAAAGCAAAGTATTGGCTCTACTTCCTGCCACAACCTCATCATGAACTTTTCTCTGAAGTTGCCAACATGGTTCATACTCCATTAAACCCAGGTGGGTGAGTGAGATTTCGGCTACTTCTATGGCCACAGAGAGAGCCTAATTGCAATTTTAGATGGATAGAAATCCCGTATCTAGGCTCACCAGTAGCTAGAATTAAGCATTAATCAATTAATCAATATAAAGAGATCTGTTAGATCTTTGGGAGAAATCAATGCGTATCAAAGGCCGTAAACCGCTCTGGCTTGCAATTATCACTGTAATCATCTGGATGGGTATCTCCGGAGCTGCTGGCCCGGTCTTTGGAAAATTATCATCGGTGCAAAAGAACGATAACTCGGACTTCTTGCCAAAGAACGCAGAATCTTCGAAATTCAATGAGGCTTATCAAAAATTCAACCCTAATACTGATCGTGCAATTCCAGCACTTGTTCTATACATCGGCGAAGTTGATGGTCAAAAAGTTGCTGCAGCAAATGAATTCTTGCAGACCATTCCAAGTAAGGAAGTCGAGGATGGCCAAGGGAAATTAATCGGCGAATACTTGGTGCCAGGCACGCCTTTGGTGGCTTTCCCATCGCAAGATGGAAAAGCGATCTTAGGCTCGATTGCATTTGATTCTGCCAAGATTGCAGATCAGATTGGCAAGGAACCAGCTCTGCCGTTGGTGATTGATTCAATTCGAAATTACAGCGAAGAGTTTGCCAAATCTGGCGCGCTAGAATCGCACGTTACTGGCTTTGCAGCGATCTTTGCAGATCTATTCAAAGCTTTTGGTGGCATCGATTCCACTTTGCTTCTTTGGACCTTAGCAATCGTGGGATTGATCTTGATCGTGGTCTATCGCTCTCCAATTCTCTGGTTCTTCCCACTACTTTGCGCAGTCTTTGCAGAGGCGCTAGCTGGGGCCGTCATTTATGTGCTGGCAAAGAATGAGATTCTGACATTAGATGGACAATCCCAAGGCATTCTCTCAGTGCTTGTGATCGGTGCCGCTACTGATTACGCATTGCTACTTATCGCTCGATACCGAGAAGAGCTACACCACCACGATTCAAAATATGATGCGATGCGAATTGCACTTCGTGGTGTGGTAGAGCCAATCATTGCATCTGGCTCCACAGTGACCATCGGTCTGCTAGTTTTAATGTTGAGTCAGTTAAATAACAATCGCTCCCTTGGTCCAGTTGGGGCCATCGGCATCGTCTCTGCGATGTTCACTATGTTGACTCTGCTTCCAGCGATTCTAGTGATCTTTGGTAGATGGATTTTCTGGCCACGCATCCCTCGCCATGATGATTTAGATGAGAAGTTAACTGGAATCTGGTCAAAGGTCGCAGCCTCCACTGCAGCTAAACCGAAGCAATACATGATCGCTACGGGAGCGCTTTTGGTGATCATGGCAGGCTTTGCCACCACTTTAAAGGCCGATGGAATTTCAACTTTAGAAGGTTTTACAAATAAGCCGAAATCTTTGGTTGGACAAGAGTTGCTTCTACAACACTTCCCGGGTGGTCAGAGCCAACCTACTCAAATTCTAGTTTCTGCAGATAAAGCCGATAACGCAATCGCAGCGGTTAAAGAGATTAAGGATGTAGCTGAGGCTAAATTTGTGAGTTCGCCAGAGAACCCAGCTCTTACCAAAGTGGTGGATGGCAAAGTTGTTATCGATGCCACGCTCTCGGTTCCGGCAGATTCCGGAGAGGCGCGTGAATTGGTTCCAGTAATTCGCGAAGCTGTTAAGCAGGTAGATAGCGAAGCTTTGGTCGGTGGAATTAGCGCAACTTTTTATGATGTAGATGTGGCTGCAAGGCACGATCGAAATCTAATCATTCCAATCGTTCTGGTAATCATCGCAATCATTTTGGCTCTGCTACTACGAAGCATCTTGGCAGCCGTACTCTTATTGCTAACCGTGGTCCTCTCCTTTATTGCAACCTTAGGTGCCTCTGCCTTGGTCTTTAACCATCTCTTTGACTTCCCAGGAGCAGATACCTCCTTCCCGCTCTTTACCTTCGTCTTCTTGGTAGCACTTGGTATCGATTACAACATCTTCTTGATGACTCGCGTTAGAGAAGAAGCGCTCAAGATTGGAACAAAGGCAGGAACCATCAAAGGTGTCACAGTTACTGGTGGCGTGATCACTTCAGCAGGTGTGGTGTTAGCAGCCACCTTTACAGTACTTGGAGTGCTTCCATTAGTTGCGCTAGCTCAAATTGCGTTCGCAGTCGCCTTTGGAGTACTTCTAGATACTTTGGTAGTTCGTTCATTACTGGTCCCTGCGATTGTGCATTATTTGGGCAATCGCATCTGGTGGCCAGCCAAAATGGCAGAGTAAATGCGCGCTGGAATCTTTGGTTATGGCCTAGCAGGAAGGTACTTCCATGCGCCATTTCTCAAAGCGGCTGGTTTTGAAGTTGTGGCTATTCAAACTAGCAACCCAGAGCGTCAAAACTATGCGCTCCAAGATTTCCCAAATGCAAAGATCTGCAAAGATGGTGCGGAGTTATTAGCCCAAGATTTAGAGCTAGCAGTCGTTGCTTCAATAAACACAGCGCATGAAGTAAATGCTAAAGCGGCTTTAGATGCGAAGGTCCCAGTAGTTGTAGATAAACCGATGGCAACCTCACTCGCTGCCACTCGTGAACTCTTCAATTACTCTGAAAGCAAGGGCGTGCCGATCACGGTCTATTTCAATCGACTTTGGGATAGCGATACTCTGACAATAAAACGAGTACTAAAAGAAGAATCCATAATTGGTAAAGCACATCGCTTCGATGGACGATTTGAAAGATTCCGACCAAATCTCTCAGCGCAATCTTGGAGGGAGCAAAGTAGCGCCAACCAAGGTGGAGGACTGCTACTTGATTTGCAGTCGCATCTGATTTCAACTGCAATTGAATGTTTTGGTAGCGCTAAATTGAGATTTGCAAAATTGAATCACGTTCGTGGTGCATCAGATGATGATGTTTTGATAGTTCTTGAACACGAAAGCGGGGTCACCTCATCGCTCTCCGCAAGCGCAGTAGCTGGCGCACCTGGTCCCAGGGCTAGATTGCTCGGAAGTAAAGGTGCATTGCTGATTAACGAGCTAGATCCACAGGAAGCGTTACTTAGAAGTGGCAATTATGAAAAAGGAGATAAACGCTCCTTGGTGCAATTATTTAGAGGAGATGAAGTATCAACTATCGAAGCAGAACCTGGAGATTACGGAGCTTTCTACCGCGAGTTATACTCGTTTTTAAATGGTGACGGGCAGTTACCGGTCTCAAAAGAGTTGGCGCTTCAAGTTGCCCAGCTAATTGAGCAAGCTCGAAATTTCAGTTAAGAGTTTTTAAAGTCATAAATTTGAGGAGGCGAAGCTAAATGACTGCAGTAGTTATTGGAGCAGGCCTTGCTGGGCTAAATGCAGCGCTAACTTTGCAGGCCGCCGGTCGCGAAGTTATCTTAATCGAAGCTTCAGATAGAGCAGGTGGTCGAGTCACATCTGATGTATTGGATGGCTTCATACTAGATCGCGGATTTCAGCTGATAAATGCTAACTACCCAGAGTTGAAGCGTCTGCAAATAATCGAGGAGATTGAATTTATAGAGGCTCCCAGGGCGGTTGCTATCAATATTGAAGGAGAAGAGAGCTTCTTGGGCGATCCGCGCCACCACTTAACAAGCGCACTTAATTCACGGACTGGTTCATTAAAAGAGAAATTGGGATTGATCGGATATTTAACGAAGAGTCCAAAGTCAGGCGTCTCGGTCGCAAGTCAGTTACAACCACTTGGAAGAACTTATGATCGAGTATTGCGACCCTTTTTAACAGGGGTATTTTTAGCCGATCCTTCTGAAGTCGAAGCTTCAGTTGGTAAAGAGCTGATTCAATCTTTTGTAACTGGAAGACCGGGCTTACCAGCTAATGGGGTTGGGGTGTTGGCAACAAAGATGGCTAGCAAACTTCAAGAGGTCCGCTTCGAAACGCAAGTTGAATCAATCAAAGAGGGCCATTTGAAGACCTCTGCTGGCAAGATTAATTTCGATGATTTGATAGTAGCGACAGATTCCAGCACGGCTGCACAATTGTTAGATATGGAATCAATAGCGCCACAGGTAGGTTGCATCACCTGGTATCACATTCCAGATGGCGCGCCATCTGAGAATCCATATCTACTTTTAGATGGTTTACAGGCAGGTCCAGTAGTCAATTCGATCGTGATAAGTAATATGGTTAAAAATTATGCGCCGGTAGGTAGATCACTGGTATCGACCACCACCATTCAACGAACTTCAGAGGCTGAAGTGCGTAGACATCTATCTGCGATGTGGGGTACATCGACTCAACACTGGGATCTGATTGCCAAGTATGAAATCCCAGCAGCGCTTCCGCTTGCGAGAGTTGGAAATCGTTTACCAAATACTGTGCGTATCGCTAAAAATATTTTTCTGGCTGGGGATTGGCGCGAATCGCCATCTCAAAATGGCGCTTTGAAATCAGGTAGGAGAGCGGCGGAGACTTTAATTAGCCAGCGCATCTAGCGCTGGTCCAAGATGCGGGTAATCAAAGCTAAAACCGGCCTCCTGCAATACTCCTGGTAATACCTTCTTCGATCCGAGAATCTCAACTGAGAAACCACCAAGCGCTAATTTCAAAGCAAAGGCAGGGGCGGGCAACAAAGCTGGGCGACGAAGCGCTCTGGCTAAGGCCGAAGTGAACTCTTGGTTAGTTACTGGATTTGGCGAAGTTAGATTTACCGCACCGGAGATCTTTTCATTTTCAAGGATAAATTGAATTGCGCGTAGCTCATCATGCAAAGTGATCCAAGACCACCATTGTTTGCCACTTCCGAGCTTTCCGCCAAGTCCCAATTTGAATAGTGGCAACATTCGACCGAGTGCACCACCTGTTGGATCTAAAACTAAACCAGTTCTGATCTTTGCGGTGCGAACGTCTCCAGCTAAATCTGCTGCGCTCTCCCATTCGCGACAAACAGCAGAGAGAAAATCATCGCCCCCACGATCGCTTTCGGTTACTGCACGGTTGCCAGTTTCTCCGTACCAACCGATTGCAGAGGAGGAGATAAATACTTTGGGTTTGACTGCCGCGACTGCATTTGCAATGGCAGTAGTTCCGAGTAATCGAGAATTTAAGATTTCGGATTTGTACCTCTTGGTCCAGCGCTTATCGCCCACACCAGCACCGGCTAAGTGGATGAT
>JBJTHJ010000034.1:0-3410 GCA_046094385.1 Candidatus Nanopelagicaceae bacterium | reverse complement strand
GATATTTACAGCCCAATGTTCAGCAGTGATTTCAGGAATAGCCACATGAAGTCGAGAGCCATCTGGAAGCCGAGCATCAACAAATGGTTGTGAAAGATCTAGGCGTCGACCGCTCCACATCAACGCACGTTCAACAATATTTCGCACTTCATCGGCAGTGAGCAGTAAATTGGTTAATTCACTACGGCCATTGCGAGCAACAAATATCCGTTCCGGTGTATTAATCCATATTTCTTCGATAGACGGATCACTTATGAAAGGGAAGAGAGGTCCATAAGTAAGAGAAACATCGTTATCACTGCCCACCGACGACATGAGTGGACTTTAAACAGATTCAATTTAAGTATCTTTAGAGAGCGAGAGATTCTGTGGATTATCTAGATCAGCTAGCACTTGTTCTAGAACTTTAGTTCCATCAGCTACTAGCACTGAATAAGAAAATTGTCTTCTCTCTGAATTTGCTACCCGCTGAATTAGGGATTCGCATGCACCTGCAACTTCAGAGTCGAATCTAAGTAGAACTACGAATTCTCGCTCGGAGATTCGCGAGACAAGATCATGCTGCCTTGCCAGTAACAACAACTCATTTGAGAAGTAAAGTAGATGTTCCATAGAAATATCTCGTGGCAAAATAAATTTAACCAATCCGACTTGATTACCTTCGCGCCTGGCTAAGGAGATTTCACGTTTTAAAGCATCATAAAAAACATTGGCAGAGAAGAGATTTGTTAATGAGTCACGATAATTATCAAAGGACTTTAATGGCTCAACGGGTATGCTTCTTTCCATGATCAATATTCAATCCCGAGCTTGGCGATCGACTATCGCGGCGGCCCTACTTTTTGTGGAAGGGCTAGTGGTGCTATCCCTAGATTTATACCTAATAGTCCAAAATTTCATCGCCGATAATGTTGAAGATCGACATGCCTTGTTAGGTGAAATCTTGTATGCATCTTTTGGGGCAGCAATTTTGTTTCTAATTGCTTGGGGTTTTTATACTAATCGAAGATTTTCACGAGCTCCTGCGACTTTACTCAATCTAATCTTTCTTGGAATGGCCTATTACATGTTCAAGGAGGGTGTACTGCTTTTGGGAGTTGTAACTACATTGATAGCTGGATCTGCTTTGGTTGCCGCAGTTTCTGTAATTCCAGAGGAGAAGCAGTAGTACCTCTAGCTTTGAATTTAATAAATTTAAGTGACAGGATAGAAAAAAGTAATTAGCGCCACATTTGAGGAGTTTGAGCCAAGTAAAAGGTTCTGATTGCGCTCCTTAAAACCTTGACCTGAACCTTCAAACGCTCGATTCAATTCTAAATGGCGCTTAGGTTATTTCACATAGTAAAACTTTAGTAATATCAACCCTGTGACCAGCGGCGATCTCGGAGCCAATGAATGGCTCGTCGACGAGATGTTCGAGGCGTATCAAAAAGATCCTAATTCGGTAGATCCTGCTTGGGTTGAATATTTTCTCTCCCGACAAATGATCAACAGTCAGGTGGCAGGAGTTCCAGAGCAAGGAAGTAATAATAAAAATGGGTTAAATGCAAACCCTGCAGGTAACCCAATTGCCGGAGCGCCAAATGGCGGAGTGCCGCCCACACCAAAAGCACAAGTTAAAGCGGCGCAACCTGCTCCGGTAGCACCATCTGCGCCTGTGACACCTACAGTAAATGTTCCAGTTAGCGCTCCAACAATTAACACTGCAACTGCACAACAAGTAGCGCAACAAGATGTTTTAAAAGATCGTGGGAAAGTTGAACCAACGCCAGCTGATCCACAAGTAAAACCAGCACCAGTTGTTGCTGCACCTTCATCTGCTCGAGTCGAGCCACTTCGTGGAGTTGCAGGTCGCGTGGTGCAGTCAATGGAAGCTTCTTTATCAGTTCCGACTGCGACAAGTGTTCGTGCCATCCCCGCTAAATTATTAATTGATAATCGCATTGTGATTAACAATCACTTAAAGCGAACCCGTGGTGGAAAAGTATCTTTTACACATCTAATTGCATTTGCGATGATCGAAGCCATCAAGCAGATGCCTGAGATGAATACCTTCTTCACTGAGCTAGATGCAAAGCCTGCGGTGGGCCATCCAGAACATATCAATTTGGGTATTGCCATCGACTTGATGAAAGAAGATGGCTCACGCCAACTTCTGGTGCCATCGATCAAGGGCTGTGAAGCGATGGATTTCGCCCAGTTCTGGTCTGCATATGAAGCTACAGTTAAGAAAGCACGCAATGGTGCGCTAACCGTTGAAGACTTTGCGGGAACCACCGTCTCGTTGACCAACCCGGGAACTATCGGAACGGTGCACTCAGTACCGCGCCTGGTTCAAGGACAAGGTTTGATTCTTGGCGTTGGTGCAATGGACTACCCAGCTGAATTCCAAGGATCCAGCGAAGAGACTTTAAATAAATTAGGAATCAGCAAGGTAGTAACGCTTACCTCTACTTACGATCATCGAATCATCCAAGGCGCACAATCTGGTGATTTCCTGAAGCGTATCCATGAAGCGCTGCTTTCAGATGCTTTCTATGACCATATCTTCCAAGCGTTACGTATTCCTTACGTACCGATTCGTTGGGCGCAAGATGTAGAAGTTGATCCAAATGCGATCGATAAATCAGATCGGGTTCTAGAGCTTATAAATGCTTATCGTGTAAGTGGCCATTTGATGGCTGATGTGGATCCACTGGAATTCGTGATGCGCTCGCATCCAGATTTAGATGTCGGTTCTCATGGACTATCTCTTTGGGATCTTGATAGAACCTTCCCGACCGGTGGCTTTGGTGGCAAGCCTTATATGAAGCTTCGTGAGATTCTCGGAATCTTACGTAATTCATATTGCCGCACTATCGGCGTTGAATATATGTATATAGATAATCCAGCAGAGCGCCAGTGGATCTCAGAGATGGTTGAAGTTGGTGCGCCAAAACTTCCTAAAGATGAGCAGATTCATGTCTTGCAGAAATTAAATAGCGCTGAGGCATTTGAAACTTTCTTACAGACCAAATTCGTGGGCCAGAAGCGTTTCTCGCTAGAAGGTGGCGAATCTGTGATTCCACTTTTAGATGCGATGATTTCAGCTGCCGCAGAGCGTGGCTTAGATGAAGTTTGCATCGGCATGCCACACCGTGGTCGATTAAATGTCTTGGCAAATATCGCAGGCAAGCCGCATGGCCAAATCTTCCAAGAGTTCGAAGGCCACTACCAAGATAACCAAGTTCAAGGTTCTGGCGATGTTAAGTATCACTTAGGAAATGAAGGTGTCTTTAAGGCAAAGTCAGGTGCCACCACCAAGATCTACTTAGCAGCCAATCCCTCTCATTTGGAGGCTGTTAATCCAGTGCTCGAAGGAATCGTTCGCGCAAAGCAAGATAAGTTAAATATCAAAAATGCCTTTAGCG
>JBJTHJ010000033.1:0-1279 GCA_046094385.1 Candidatus Nanopelagicaceae bacterium | reverse complement strand
CAAAATTACGCAAGAATCTAAACCAACTACATCTTCTCGCGCCTGCACCATTGATTTCCACCATTGGCGCTTGACGTTGTTCTTTACCTCAACCCCCAATGGGCCGTAATCCCATGCAGCGCGCAATCCACCATAAATCTCAGATGAGGGGTAGACGAAGCCTCTACGTTTTGAAAGGCTGACGATATTTTCTAAACGATCTGCGGCCATGAATTTCTCCCATCCGGCTGGCTGTCGGCGGTGCTAGCGGCTTGCTAGACCAGGCTCTAATTGTAGCGAGGGCCAACTTAATTTTGAAAATGAAAATCATTTTCAAAATCTGATAAGGTGGCGACATGAATAGCGCCCTTGCACTTGCCGCCATCACCGCTATCGCAACTGCGCTCGGTGGCTTCATCGCAATTAGATCCAAAGATCGTTTGCATCTAGTGCTTGGCCTATCAGCTGGCTTACTCCTTGGTTTGGTCTTCTTCGAATTGATTCCAGAGGTCTTTCACGAGTCTGCGCAAATTCTCCATGTGCCAGCAGTCTCCGTTGCAATAATCGGAGGTTTCTTTGCACTGCACCTATTTGAGCAATTCTCTGGCCATCACGAGCCAGTTGAGTCCGATTACGGACATAGCCATTCGCACTCGACCAACGTGGCAGGAACCCTGGGCGCACTTGCTATGGGTGGACATGTATTCCTTGATGGCGTTGCACTTGGCGTGGCCTTTCAAGTTTCGACAGAACTTGGCATCTCCGTCTTCTTAGCAATTCTTGTGCATGCATTTAGCGATGGGCTTAACACGGTCTCGTTGTTAATAAAGAGTGGCCATTGGAATAAGCGGGCAATTTGGCTACTTGGGTTAGATGCCGTTGCGCGACTTTCAGGAGCTGCGCTTGGTACCTACATCGCCTTTAGTGAGACTGCGATCTCTATCTACCTAGCAATCTTTGCTGGAATCCTGATCTATCTGGCTACTTCACACATTTTGCCGGAGGCGCATGCAAGGCACTCTTCAAAATTAACTTTAGTAAGTACCTTTGTTGGAATTGCTTTAATGTGGTTTCTAGTGGCAATGCTACATACCGATGAAACGCATAATCATGCAAAGGAGATGACTTCGAACCAGTCATCTAAGATGTCCGAGGGTTCTGATCACAATCATGAATAAATCAGAGACCAAGGTGCTACAAACACTGGAGAAAGTTGGCAGTTTTGCTAGCTCTCAAGATCTCTATAAATTGATGAATCGAAATAGCGATTCCATAGGCCTAACTTCGGTATATCGAGCTT
>JBJTHJ010000032.1:0-9401 GCA_046094385.1 Candidatus Nanopelagicaceae bacterium | reverse complement strand
GAATTTACCAAATCTGAATTTAACTAATCTAAATTTACCTAAGGCATCGATGAACCAGCAGATTAACAAAACCGAGCACCAAGCAGTCCAAACAAGCCAAACTAAGAAAGTTAAAATCGTAAATCTATTACCAGAGCTACTTGGTACATATGGAGATCAAGGAAATGCTTTGACTTTAGCTTGGCGATTGCGCGCACGTGGTATCACTTGCGAAGTTGTAAACGCCTCCGCTTATGAAAAGCTACCTACGGATGGAGATTTCTATCTACTAGGTGGCGGAGAAGATGATGCCCAGATTGCAGCCGTCGAGTTGTTGCGCGAACAGAGAACGCTAGAGCAGGCTTTAGATAATGGTGCCCAGATATTTGCAGTATGCGCTGGATTTCAATTGCTCGGCCAACAGTTTCCCGCATCAGGTGGTAGAACTATCAACGGGCTGGGATTGCTACCGATTATCACTGAATCTGCGAATAAACGTAGCGTGGGCGAACTCTTGCTGGAGTCGACAATTGGGGTTGGCAAGTTAACAGGTTTCGAAAATCATGCCGGCCAGAGCAAGTTCGTTGGGTTATTAAAGCCGTTGGGTACGGTGATCACCGGAATCGGTAATCATGACAATGAAGCTTCAGATGGAGCGCTCACCGATCAGATCATCGCAACTTATATGCATGGTCCAGCCTTAGTACGAAATCCAGAGCTGGCCGATTTCTTTTTGAGTCGGAAGTTAGGTGTGCTGCCTAAATTTAGCGAAACTGGCGCTGAAGTCTTTACAGATCTTCATGCTTCTTGCGTCGCACGGGCATCAAAGTAACTGGATATTCGTGGTTTAGTAAAAAGCTACGGATGATTTGATTAAGAAGCTTCGGTTGATCCTTATCAATTAAATGTGAAGCGCCAGGGATAATCGCAAGCCTTGAATTTCTAATGGCCTCATAAATCTCGTTGGTGTGTTTGATGGAAAATAAGTCGTCATCGCCTGCAATCACCAAAGCAGGACAGGTAATCGTGCGCAATTGTTCGACGGTCATATCGGGTTCGGTATGCCAAATATGAACCATCTTGGCGATCTTCTGCTCCAAAGTCTCAGGGGAATCAGGTGAGAAGTTTGCGTACTTGGCACGCTCTTCATCGCTTGGAATCCAGATATCTGGCGCCGGGATTCCGGTATTGGTGTTGTAGTTGGCGCCGATCAAGGTGATGCTCTCAACCAGATCCGGTCTATGGATTGCAACCAATAGTGAGATGATGCCACCATCGGAGGTACCAATTAAATGTGCTGGTGATTTAACTACATCCTCTAGATAAGCAATGGCTTCTCTCATCTGAAAATCAAAGTGGAATGATTCAGCTTGATCTTTCGTGCGACCATGCCCTGCACGATCGTATGAATAGGTTTCAAAACCTAAGATTGCCGGGCGCAATCTGCCATCAAAGCCTTCACTTTGGGACATTCCACCATGCAGTAAGAGCACCGGAACATCGCTTCGCTTAAAAATTCTAGGTTTGGACTTTGATGACCAGATGCTTTGACCACGTAAATCAATGTAGCCACGGCGATAGCTACCTTGAAAAATACGCTCTTTAAGTCCGCTTAACACCAGCCCAATATAGTTTCAATTAATTACAGGCTCTAGCTAAACCATTCAGCCTTGGCTAGCCGATATTGAACCGTTGGTGGCTTCCACCTAAACCAAGTGGCAGAATTCGAAGGTGCATAAATTCAATGCGGAAGTCCAAGAGGTAGCGGATGAGATCCTTGCTTACGCTTTGGAGCGGCTGCGACTTGAACCACCACTTGATGGACCGTTAACGGCTAAAGAACTTTATGAAAAGGTCGGCAATACCATCACTGCCAAAGGTTTAGGTGGTTTGCCAACTCTAGAGATATTTAAAGAGGTTTTGGCAAAGGCCTGTATTTCAACTGATCATGAACGCTATCTGGCATTTATCCCAACTGCGCCATCTGAATACTCCTCGCTATTTGATCTAGTGGTTTCAGCGGCATCGATCTATGGTGGTTCTTGGCAAGAGGGAGCTGGCGCTGTATTTGCAGAGAATCAAGCGTTACGGTGGTTAGCGGATTTAGCTGGCTTTCCAGAGAGCGCTGGTGGAGTTTTTGTATCTGGTGGAACCATCGGAAATTTATCGGCCTTAGTTGTGGCGCGTGAGGATGCGCGTCGTAACCATCCAGAGCATCAGGGTAAGTGGGCGGTGGTCTGTGGCGATCAAGCACATTCATCGATTGCCGGCGCTGCCAAAGTTATGGATGTGGAATTGGTAAAGGCAGCCAGAAGTGCAGATGGCAAGATCTATGGTGATGCGGTTGAAAGTGCAATTGAAGAGTATGAAAAAGGTGGCGGAAAAGTCTTCTGTATCGTGGCAACTGCTGGCACCACCAATTTAGGAATCATTGATCACTTAGATTCCATCGAGGATGTCGCAGTTGAGCGGGATATTTGGTTTCACGTAGATGGCGCTTATGGATTGGCAGCACTTTGTGCGCCATCGGTTCGCGCAAAGTTCGATGGCATCGAACATGCAGATTCTTTTATTGTTGATCCCCACAAATGGCTCTTTGCGCCATTTGATGCTTGCGCATTGATCTACAAAAATCCGATAATCGCCAAAGATTCGCTGGCGCAACATGCTAGCTATCTAGATACGCTTCATGAGAGCGATGATTGGAACCCATCTGATTATGCAATCCATTTAACGCGTCGCACCAGGGGACTACCATTTTGGTTCTCGTTAGCTGCAAATGGCACTGATGCCTATCGCGATGCCATGGAATATACGATGTTGATTGCAAAGAAAGCAGTCGAGTTGATCAAAGTCCATCCGAACCTCGAGTTGCTATTAGAGCCAGAGCTATCTATCGTCGCTTTCACCAGAAAAGGCTGGAATAAAGAGGATTATCAACGCTGGTCCGATAAATTATTGGAAGATCAGATTGGATTTGTGACGCCCTCCTCACATGAAGGAAAACCAATTCTGCGCTTTGCCATCGTGAATCCTTGGACTAATGTCGATGATATCGAGAAGATTTTGGAGACGCTCTAGTAGGATTTCGCATATGTCTGCGATTGAACCAATCAATACCGATTCAGCTAGCGCTTCAGAGAACTTAAGCGGTCTAAATGATCTTGAGGTCCGAATTTTGGATTTTGAGCGTTCCTGGTGGCGCTATGCCGGTGCCAAAGAGAGCGCAATCAAAGAACTCTTCGATCTCACACCTGCACGCTATTACCAGCTCTTAAATTATTTGATTGATCGCGATGAAGCGCTGGTAGCTGCTCCAATATTGGTAAAGCGTCTACGCCGGCTTCGCGAAGCTCGCACCACTGCGCGTTTTTAATTTTTTGATAATTAGCTAGCTAATTATCTTGCTCGGCTAACTCATACCCTGCCAAGAAGGCTTCCGCTTCTAATTGTCTCGGATGGCGCTTTAGCATCTCTTGGAACTCTGGGCCATGGTCAACGATATAAAGATGTATGGCCTCGTGATAGAGCACAAATTCCAAAACATACTTTGGCGCTCGCTGTAATTTGGTGGCAATTCGAATGGTTCTATCAACTGAGGTACATGAACCCCATCGCTCATTCATCGCCCGCCATGAGACTGAACTTGGGCGGATTTCGATTTCGGGGGCGTATTTACTTAAGAGTTGGTCAACTAACTCTGAAAGCTCTAATTCATCTGGCGCTACCTCTTTGGCGCGGATTTTGGCAACCATCTCAGGAACGACTTGGCGCTCCTCTGCTTTGGTAAGGCGAGCCGGAATCGAAATTATGATCTTTCCGCCCTGTCTAAATGCTGAGATGCTCCGCTTTCGTTTCTTGGAGCGGATTACCACGATCTCACCCTCATCAACTCCGGGTAGCATCTGTTCAATTTCATGCTCTAAATTGCCATCAATGCGATTTGTGATGTGGCTTTTGACATAAATGTCGCGATTTTCATCAGAAGTATCAACCACAACTTTATTCTGACACACCACTTATTGGTTTGCACACATTGGGCTTAGAGTCTAAGTTTTGCCCCAGCAAGATCCTCGGATAACTTAATTAATAGCTGCAAGGGGAAGGCAGTTAATAATTATGGACCCGGGGATCTTGTCCTTTTTAGCCAACAGAACTTGGATCACCAAAATCTTGGATTAATTCAATCCACTCAAATCATCGGGGATCGAGCTAGAGCGAAGAAATCCAGTTGGGTCTTTAAGTTCGTTTGCATTTGGAAGTAGCCCTGACCAGATTTTGTCGCGATTGGCGATGCCATCAATGGCCCTGATCTCGCTCCAGAAGTTGGTCGCCTCTCTTATCTGTCTTGGCGAGACTTCAAGATTAAAGAGCGCTTTGAATAATTGCTGAATTGGTGAGTTGGATACCCGTTCACGGCGCAAAAGTTCAGTTAATTGCGCAAGAGATGGCAGGCGATTATCTGCAGCTAATTTAATGACCTCTTCGATCCACCCATCAATTAAGGCAAGTGCAGTCTCTAATTTTTCAAGGGCTACTGCTTGTCGTGGAGTTTCTTCCGGCGTAAATAAACCGTTATTTAGGGCGATGGTGAAGCTATCGTTACCATTTTGATCTAAGCCACCTTCCATGTTGCGCATGGCATCTTCGGCTTGACGTTGGATCGCATCTAAATCGATATGAATTCCTTTGCCATACTCGGCAATCGCTGCTTTCATATATGAGACCAACCAAGGATTGCTCTCAAATAACCTGACAGTGGCTACCTCGCGAAGGGCAAAATAGATTGCAATTTCGGTCTCAGGAATCTGAAGCTCTTCGCCGAATTTACGAAGAGTTTGGGGAAGTAGTGAAGGTTTTGCGCCATTTACCGCGCTAATCGGAAGCGCGGCATCGTGCGCTCCTTTTGAGGCGCTAGCGAGCGCACCGATGGTCTGTCCCATCTGAGTGGCGAGCATCGAACCGATAAAGGATCGCAAAATCTGACCCATAGCGCCTAGTTGCGGAAGAGATTGGCCCTCCTCTTGCATGGCAGAGCTCGCCTCTTCGATCAATCTTGAGATCGCATCTGCAAGACCAGATGCAAGCGGTTCGAAAGTGGAGTGCCATCCATCGATCGAATTATTTAACCAATCCAACGGGCTGATCGCCGGATGATCGGATGAGACTTGAGGAAAAACTGTTGCTGGCTCTAACCAGATATTTGCAATCGATAACGCTTCCTCCATTTTGGCCACATCATTTGCACCGACTGGCTGGCTACCTTGCGCTTGGATAAATCGTTTGGCAACTTCGCGAATTACCTCTTTGGGAAGCGCGCTTTGAGATGCGTTGCCACTTTCACCTGCTGAGGTAAAGAGCGAAGTGGGATTGAAAAATCCAATTGGACCAAATGGATTTGAACCCGGCATTATCTTTTGGAACTCGACCTGCATCTGGCGAATCATTTCGTTTAAATCAAAACCTGCTCCGATTTCAAAGCCATCTGGATTTTGATTCGGTTCTTGACCGGGCTTGGAATCTTTGCCCTCATTGTTATCAGGGCCATCTGTCTCTTCCGGCCCAAAGCCAAATCGATCTGGTGTCATGCTGAATTTAACCGCATCAGGGATAGCGCTATTCCCCTGTAGCTTTGCGACTAGTATTTGCCCATGTCCGCTGCCGCCTCTGCTTTGATCTGGTGGGTAGTGCCTGCTCTAGGTCTAATTGGGGCCCTTGGATATGCAGTCTGGGTATCGAAATTTAAGAGTAAGTACGAAAACGACACCCTGCGCTCTACCGCCTCCTTCAAGAAGTTCCAGGACTCCTTCCGCAAGTAGCCCAATCGGCTGATTCTGCCCGCTGGAAGCATTTCAAGAGGATTTTCGTTATAGCCAGGAAGCGTAAAGAATTGGGGCTGGTGCAGGCCAGCACGGCAATATAAATAACAGCAAGAAATAACAGGAATAGGCGACCAGATGTCATTTAGTAACTTCGGCAATCAGTTCGGGTTCGGCGGTAATAACAATTTTGGCAGAGAGGCGCAGCGGTTGCGTCGTAGCCCACTGGTACTTACCTTAATCGTACTTTTTGTACTCGTCAGCGTTTTTATCTCGATTAGCTCGTTCTATGCCGACCTACTTTGGTTTAGATCAGTTGGGTTCACATCGGTTTGGCAGACGACTTTATTTACCAAAGTAGCGCTCTTCATCGGTGTTGGTTTGATTACCGCGCTCGCAGTTTTGGCTAACGTAATAATCGCATATCGCAATCGTCCGGTTTATGCCCCGATGGCAATCGAGGTAGATAACTTGGAACGTTATCGAACTCAAATCGAACCGAAACGTCGCCTCTTTGCACTTGGAATTTTTGCGCTGGTCTTCTACATGGCCGGATCTGCCGCAACTCCATTCTGGTCACAATGGTTGCAGTTCACCAATGCCACCGAGTTTGGTGAGAAAGATCCACAATTTAATTTAGATATCTCATTTTTTGCCTTCAAGTTACCGATCTATCAATCTCTAATCGGTTTCGTTACAACCATTTTCGTACTCTCATTGATTGCCTCTGTGGTAGTTCATTATCTATACGGCGGAATTAGAATCCCATCACCGGGTCAAAAACTAGATTCAGTCATCACGGTTGCCGCCAGAGTCCAAATCTCGGTATTGATTGGATTTATTGTCCTGGCGCGGGCGGCAGGTTATTGGTTTGATCGTTATGGTTTAGCGCTGAAGCAGAATCGCTTGATAACTGGTCTTACCTATACTGATGTCAATGCCTTACTTCCAGCGAAGGTAATTTTGGCTGGAATTTCACTGGTATGTGCTGGTCTCTTCTTTGCAAATATCGTTCGCAAAACCATCTCATTGCCAGTACTTGGAATTGGTCTTTTAGTTGCCTCTTCCTTATTGATCCAAACAATCTATCCAGCTTTGATTCAACAGTTCCAAGTAAAGCCAAGTGAATCGGTCAAAGAGGAGCCATATATTCAAAGGAATATCGAAGCTACTCGTGCCGCATATGATTTAAATGGCGTCGAAGTAAAGGATTACAACGCCACCCTTAACGCATCTGCCGGACAGCTATCTAACGATGCCAACACCATCGCAAATATTCGTTTGATGGATCCAAATGTGCTCTCAGCTACATTCCGTCAGCTACAGCAGATCAAGCCATACTATTCCTTCGCCGATTCATTAGACATCGATCGTTATAGAGTAAATGGCGTTCAACGAGATACCGTGGTGGCAGTTCGCGAATTGAACATCGAAGGAAATCCAGTTCGTAATTGGATCAACGACCATTTGGTGTACACCCACGGATTTGGTTTCGTAGCCGCTTTTGGTAATACGGTCGATCCAGATGGAAAACCAAATTTCGTAGTCGGCGATCTTCCTCCAACTGGCGGCTTAGGTAAGTTCGAACCTCGAATCTACTTTGGCGAAAATGTTCCGGATTATTCAATCATTGGCGGTAAATCTGAGACGCCAGTCGAATTCGATTATCCAGATGACACCTCTCCAAATGGTCAAAAGAACACTACTTACGCCGGTAAAGGTGGCGTGCCAGTTGGCAGCCTCTTCAATCGACTGGTGTTTGCGATCAAGTATCAAGAACAGCGCATCCTGTTATCTAACTTGATCAACTCAGAATCTAAGATCCTCTTCAATCGCAATCCACGTGAGCGTGTCCAGAAAGTTGCGCCTTGGCTGACCCTTGATGGAGATCCATATCCAGCGGTAATTGATGGCAAAGTTCAGTGGATTATCGATGGCTATACAACCACGGCCGGTTATCCATATGCGCAGCGCACCACGCTCTCAAACGCCACCTCTGATGCGTTGACTACTCGTAGCACCTCAGTGGTCGCACAGGCAGATCAGACTGTTAATTACATCCGAAACTCGGTGAAAGCTACCGTTGATGCATATGACGGCACGGTAAATCTTTATGAGTGGGATGTTAAGGATCCAGTGCTTAAGACTTGGAATAAGGCATACCCGGGCGTAGTCAAGCCAAAATCTGAAATCTCAAAGAACTTGATGGATCACTTACGTTATCCAGAGGATCTCTTCAAAGTTCAACGCGATGTGTTATCTCAGTACCACGTAAGAAGTGCATCTGCCTTCTACGGTGGACAGGATTTCTGGCGCGTGCCGCGTGATCCATCTACCTTTGGTGGCAACATCGCAAATCAACCTCCTTACTACACAACGATGCAGCTTCCCGGCGAGAAGCAGGAGAAGTTCATGTTGACCACTCCATTTGTACCTCGTGGTGGTCGTGAGAACCTTTCAGCGTTCGCAGCTGTAAATGCATCTCCAGGTAAGGATTACGGAAAGATCACCGTATTGCAGTTGCCACGCAGTACCAATATCCCTGGCCCAACCCAAGTCTCATCTAACTTTGAAGCAAAACCAGAGGTAGCAACGACCTTGTCACTACTTCGCCAAGGTGGATCTGATGTGGTGCTTGGTAACTTGCTGACACTTCCAGTCGGCGGGGGATTGCTTTATGTACAACCAGTTTATGTACGCGCAACTGCAAATGCTGCCGCCTATCCATTGCTGCAGAAAGTTCTGGTCTCATTCGGTGATCAAATCGGATTTGATAACAGCTTAAAGGGCGCTCTTGATCAAGTCTTCGGCGGAAACTCCGGAACCTCTGCAGGCGGTCAATCAACTGGTAGTGGTGCAGGTGGACAAACCGGCGCCTCTGCTTCATTGGCAGCTGCACTAAACAGTGCAAAGCAAGCACTCGCAGATGCACAGCGAGCACTTACAAAGGGAGATTTCACAGCTTACGGTCAAGCTCAAGATCGTTTGAAATCTGCAATCAACGCTGCAATCGCAGCACAACAGAATCAAAGTAAAACCAAATAGCGATATCAGTAATAGCAATAATTAAATCGGAAGTAATTAGCGCTTTATGCGTTGATTACTTCCGATTTTGCTTTACTTAAGTACTTACACTAAAGTTGCACTTACCGACGCGGGGTGGAGCAGCTCGGTAGCTCGCTGGGCTCATAACCCAGAGGTCGTAGGTTCAAATCCTGCCCCCGCTACTAGCAAATTAAATGGCATTTTGTTCACTCTACATTCATCTGCAATTCGAATCTCTCTGGCTACATAGATATAGATTTTGCCCAGACGAGGGAGAAGTCACTTCATGCAAAAGGCGATTGCTGAATTCTTAGGTACATTCTTGCTGCTAAATGCGATAGTCGGCTCGGGTTTCATGGCTACCCAATTAACAAATGATGTGGCTTTGCAGCTTTTAATCAATGCTTTATCAACTATTTTGACGCTGGCTGTTGTTATAAAACTATTTCAGAATATAAGTGGAGCACAATTTAATCCAGTTGTGACTTTATATGATTTATTAAGAAAAAATATTAAATTTAAGCAATCTATGATTTATTTATTGGCTCAGATCTTTGG
>JBJTHJ010000031.1:0-8358 GCA_046094385.1 Candidatus Nanopelagicaceae bacterium | reverse complement strand
TCATTGTGCAATGTGTTAAAGATCGGATTTGTCAGATAAGCGCTCTGGCGAATGAGAGCGCTTGGAATGCTGCTCTCCCCTTCTGCCGCTAACTTTAGATCGAAAGCTTTGGCCAAATCTTGTAGTAATTGTTCATCACTTAACTCATCGAAAGAGACGCTTACGCGATTGGCATCCACCACTCGAACATTTATTCCAAGCTGCGCTGCCTGCTTTACTTGAGCAGCGTTCCCATCAAAGGTCACCGTATCGAAAAAAGCCTTGTTTGAATTAGGTGCCGATGCGGCCCAGCGTGCAGCGATCGCATGAACTCTTGCGGCAATCTCTTTGAGGCCTTTTGGTCCATGCCACATTGTGTAGAAGGCCGCCATCACGGCAAGTAGTACTTGTGCCGTACAGATATTTGAAGTGGCCTTCTCTCGACGAATATGTTGTTCGCGGGTTTGAAGTGCCAGCCTGAACGCTGGTTTTCCATGTACATCAATTGATTGACCTACTAAGCGACCCGGCATAGATCGCTCTAAACCATTGCGTACCGCCATAAAACCTGCGTGCGGTCCACCAAATCCCATCGGAACCCCGAAGCGTTGCGATGAACCCACCGCCACATCTGCGCCCCACTCCCCTGGCGCTTTGATCATGGTTAGTGCAAGGAGATCTGCAGCTGCGATTACGATGGCACCTTTTCCATGCGCCCAATTGGCTAAATCATGGTGATCGATCACTGCGCCATAAGTATTTGGATATTGCACTAGAACTCCAAAGACCTCATCTTTGATCTCTTGGAAGTTGGTTACATCAAATGTCTTTACTATCAATCCCAATGGATTGGCTCTGGTCTCAATGACTGCCAATGTTTGTGGGTGGATATTCTTATCGACCAAGAAGATCGCGGCATCGTCGCCTTTGTATGCGCGATGCGCCAAAGTCATCGCTTCTGCAGCCGAAGTTGATTCATCGAGCATCGATGCATTAGCAATATCTAGAGCGGTAAGGTCAGTAATTGCAGTTTGGAATGCAAAGAGCGCTTCTAAACGTCCCTGAGAAATTTCGGGTTGATAAGGCGTATAAGCGGTATACCAAGCTGGATTCTCTAGTACATTTCTTAGCACAACTGCAGGGGTAATGGTTCCGTAATATCCCATTCCGATTAAACTTCTATAGACTTTATTTAAGTCAGCGCGCTTTCGTAGCTCTTTGATAGCTTCATTCTCAGAGAGAGCTTTAGGCAACTTTTCGGAAAGTTTGCCTTTGATTGCGATACTAGAAGGCACTACATCATTGATAAAACTCTCCAGAGAGTCATATCCAAGAGTCTGCAACATAAATTGGATATCAGAATCAGTTGGACCTATATGTCTTGAAGCGAAGGTCATCGCACTCTTCCCCAAATTCCGCTCTATCTAGAGCGACCTTTGTTTACGAACTTCGTAAACCCATGGGATAGGTTATTTCAAATTAAGCGCCTCGCGCCTTTCGTCGAACGGAAAGCTCATCGTTACCTTCGCCACCTACGATTTGGCCATCCAGCTCACCCTGTAGATTAAGCAGCGAACCTTCAACTTCTGATGCAACCTTGCCCACTGCGATTCCAAAAACCCCTTGGCCACCTTGCAGAAGGTCGATGATCTCATCTGGCGAGGAGCACTCGTAGATAGAGGCTCCATCCGACATCAAAGTCATCTTCTCTAGGTCATTTATGCCACGAGAGCGAAGATGTTCAACCGCGGTACGAATATTTTGTAGCGATACACCAGCATCGAGTAAACGTTTGATAATCTTTAAAACCAAAATATCTCTAAATCCGTAGAGCCTGGCACTTCCAGAACCTGCTGCAGTTCGAACACTTGGCTCTTACAAACCAGTTCTCGCCCAATAATCTAATTGGCGATAGGTAATGCCAGCGGCGGCACAGGCGGTAGCTCCGCGGTAGCCGATCTCTTCTTGCATTGGGGGAAGTCCTGTTCCTCTGAGTTCTGTTTTCTGGGTTCTGTTTTGGCTTAACTAATCACATCAACGAGTAGCTAAGGCTAAACCCTGCCAATTCTCGACTCAAGGAGCGACACGCTTAAAACCTTTACTTCAGGTTTAGACTTCAGACCCAAAGCGCCTCTAAGCAAAGTCCTCCGGAGAGATCTCATCTAAAAATTCCTTAAATTTCTCGATTTCATCCTCACCCTGCTCTGGGATCGCAATTCCAGCTTGGTCAAAGAGTTCACTCCGAGCCAAAATCGGGGCCTCTACCCTCACCGCCAGAGCCACCGCGTCGGATGGTCTTGATGAGACCTTCTGTTCAGCCCCGGTTTCATCAACCAGAATCAGATCCGAATAGAAGACCCCGTCTCGAAGTTCGGTCAGATGAACCGAACGCAGTTTGATTCGCTCAGCTTCCAAGATGTTGATTAATAGATCATGAGTTAAAGGGCGTTGTGGTGTTAAACCTTGCTGGCTAAAAGCGATTGCAGTTGCTTCAGCGGTTCCCACCCAAATTGGAAGGTACCTATTTCCAGAGATCTCTTTTAAGAGAATTATTGGTTGATTAGATGGCATCTCGATTCGGACACCAACTACCTCTACTGGAATCATAATGTGGTAAACGTTTAACGGAGTCTATTTAATCCAGAGCGAACTAGAGAAGCATGCAACTTTACCGATAGCGAGGCCAGCTCTCTTTGAACCTCTTCGGCTCGCGCTTTCGCTTCAATACTCTTTTGACGATTAAGTGGAGTGATCACTTGCTCGATTAACCCCACTTCGCGATCTGATGCAGATTTAAATGAACGCAAATGGCGCGGCTCAATGCCAAATGAAGATAGTTCGGCAACCACCTTCGCAACTGATAGCGCATCTCCATCGTAGTAACGGCCCTGTAACGAGATAAGTCCATAGCTCTCTATCTCTACCAGCTGATCCTCTTTTAATCCTGAAGCTCTCAAGAGTTCTTCGCGAGACAAACGAAGTTCTGAGGACTCGGCAAAGGAAGAGGCGCTGATATCGCTATCTGTTGAGACCAAACCTAAGCGCGGAACTGGAGCGTTCACGCCATTACCTGGGGTTAAGCCACGATCTAGCGCTTCTAAATTCTCCTTTATAACCTTAAGCGGCAGGTACTGGTCACGCTGAGCAAGCAATACGTAGCGAAGACGATCTAGATCGGAGGCTGTGAATTTTCGATAACCAGAAGGGGTTCGTTGTGGCTCGATTAAGCCTTCAGATTCCAAGAAGAGAATCTTTGAGATAGTTACATCTGGGAATTCACCACGTAGGCGACCGAGTACTTCCCCGATACTTAAGTAAGCGCGTGCTGGTACTGACATTATCTTCCTCTAACGTTAGTTACTGCTTGAGACTCTTGGTGTTCTGGACGAAAAGCATATGAAACTTGCCAAATTGAATTTCATCGCCACTACTTAAAGTAGCTCTTGCGATCGAATTATTATTAACGTAGGTACCGTTAAGACTGCCGAGATCAATTAACTCAAACCTCTCTCCGGCTCTACGGATGTTGGCATGTTTGCGTGAGACCGTCACATCATCTAGAACTACATCATTTTCGCTTGCACGACCGATGGTTGTTTCAGGGGAATTGATTAAGAAACGTTCACCACGATTAGGACCGCGATGAATAATTAACATCGCAGAATCTGGGTTTAGTTGAGAGATTAAGTTGCGTTCTGATTCCGTTAACTGCTCTAGAGAATCTTCAGAGTCAACCGAGCGTAGTCCGAGGTTGATTGTTGAGGTGACCTCATAATCAATCCCTGGTCTATCCGGCATCGCCCAATCCCCTCAACTTCAAGTTGAGGCTGAACTTACTTAAGTAGATGGGTTATGGTCAAGTGGAGCTTTTAACCGATTAAAGCCGTGTAAGCCGCCGCATCCATCAGATCATTGGAGGGCGAAGTGGTTTCGACTTCAAAAATCCACCCAGCGCCATAAGGATCTGAGTTTAAAGTCTCAGGTGCGCTATCTAGCGCCGAGTTGATCGAAACAACTTTGCCAGTAACCGGTGAGTAGATTTCAGAGACGCTCTTGGTTGATTCAACCTCACCACAAACTTTGCCTTCAGTGACGTTGTCGCCGACTTTAGGCAATTGAACATAGACGATGTCTCCAAGCGCGCCTTGTGCGTAATCAGTGATACCAATCTTCACTCTACCTGCACCGGAGCTCTCTACCCACTCATGCTCCTTTGAATATTGAAGGTTCGCTGGCACGTTAGACACTATGGCTCCTCTTTCTATTTTCTACTCACTAAAGCTTCTAACACCTTGAAATCTAATACTTTTTAGCCCGGATACCAAGTACCAAGCGCCGGTAATTAAATAGAGCGCAATCCCCCAAGCGCTAAAGGCCCAGCCGAAGATGTAGCCCAAATCGCCAAGAAGACCGGTTTGAAACGAGAGAAAAAGTAACGGGAAGGCGTATAACAGATTGAAGGTTGCAGCCTTGCCAACAAAATTCACAGAGAGCAGAGGCGCACCTGCCCTCTTCAACGCAATATTCACACCCAATAGAAGTAGATCTCGCCCAACAAGTATCGCAACCAGCCAGAGAGGAAAAATCTCACGTTGCCAGAGAACGTATAGCGAAGCCACGATAAAGAGGCGATCAATCGATGGATCTAACATCGCACCTAGCTTTGAATGCTGATTTAAAATCCTTGCGGCCTTGCCATCTAGATAATCAGTGATACTTGCGATTGCCAGAGCTGTTAACGCCAACCAGTCGCGGCCTTGATCTGCCCACAAAATGAAGGGAACGATCAACACCAAGCGTAAAAGGCTAAGGAGATTGGGAATAGTGAACATCAATCTCGCTCTCTTACCTTAACTGAAACTTGTACCGGAGAACCCTCAAAGCCAAACTCGTCACGCAATTTCCGTTCAATGAAACGGCGATAGGGTGGCTCGATCCAATCATTGGTGAAGATTACGAACTTCGGAGGGGCGATCCCAGCCTGCGTCGCGTAGAAAATCTTTGGTTGTTTGCCACCTCGAACCGGAGGTGGCGTAGCACCCACAATGGAGCCAAGGAAGGAATTCAACCTTCCCGTAGGTACACGCAGCTCCCAACTATTTAGCGCATTGCGTAGCGCTGGAGCCAAACGATCTCGATGCCAACCAGTCTTCGCTGCCAAGTTAACTCTCTGTGCCCAAGTGATATGTGTTAGATGGCGATCCAATTCCTTATCTAACACTTCACGGCGATCTTCATCGACCAAATCCCATTTGTTCATCACCAGAACCAGCGCCTTGCCAGCATCCTCCACCATGCTGATTATCTTCAAATCCTGCTACGTCAGAGATTGTGAGGCATCCAGCACCAATGCCACCACCTCGGCACGCTCAAGCGCCACTTGAGTCCTTAGAACTGCGTAATAATCGCTACCACTTGCCTGCTTGGCACGCTTCTTAATTCCTGCAGTATCGACAAATCTCCAAGTTGATCCACCAAATTCGATTATCGAATCAACTGGATCTCGCGTCGTTCCGGCCTTCTCGTCGACCAAAGAGAGTTGATCACCAGCAATCGCATTAAGCAGACTTGATTTACCAACATTAGGTCTTCCGATTAAAGCGACCTTTCTGAAATTATCTTTAACAACTGCACTTCCTACCTCCGGGAGTGCTTTCACCACCAGATCTAATAGATCAGCGCTTCCTTTACCATGTAACGCAGTAACAAAGTGTGGCTCGCCTAATCCTAAGTTCCATAACGAGTGTGCCTCCGATTCCTCGTTTGGGGAATCAACTTTGTTTGCTACCAAGAAAACTTTTTTACCAGATTTACGTAACGCATCTACCATCACTTCGTCTTCACTTTGCGCCCCAACCTGTGCATCAACCACAAAGAGAATTACATCTGATTCTGAGATTGCAACTTCGGCTCCCGCACTTACACCTACGGAAATGCCATCGGGATGAGATTCCCAACCACCGGTATCCATCAAGATGAACTCTCTTGAATTCCATTCACATTCATATCGAACTCGATCGCGGGTTACTCCAGGTACATCCTCGACGATTGCCTCGCGTCTACCCAGGAAGCGATTAATCAAAGTTGATTTTCCTACATTAGGTCTTCCAATGATTGCGACAATTGGTAATCCAAGAAGTTGTCGTTCTTTGAGTAGCTCCCATATCTGTTCTACAGTTTCCTCTAAACTAATTTCAGTTGAATCAATTTGGATCGCATCAATCGCTTTTTCAAGTGGGGATACGATCCTCGTCGAATCTTTATGATCACGTTTTGCCAACGAATCGATTAGGTCATCTGGTGATTCCAATTCAGCTTCCCGACGTTTGGCTCTCTCTTGCAGATCGGCCGTCAAAAAGACCTTTAATTGAGCCTCAGGAGCAACCACCGTGCCGATATCGCGACCTTCCACCACAATCCCTTTTTCGGCCTCTTTGATGATTTGTCGTTGCATTGCAACCAACACTTTACGAATCTCAGGCATCGCTGCAAAATTTGATACCGCTTCAGTTACAACTTCGCTTCTGATTTCATTTGTGATGTCAACTTTGCCGCACTTTAAAATGGCCTGCTTTGGATCGGAAGTGAACTTCAAAGGAGATCTTTCTAGCGCTTCAAGAAGTGCATCTGCATCCTTGATGCCTTCTTTTAAGGCCAACCAAGTCACACCTCGATATAAAGCACCAGTATCCAAGTACTCCCAGTTAGCACGAATCGCTAAAGCTTTCGATGTAGACGATTTACCCGCACCGCTTGGACCATCCATTGCGATTACGATCGCCATTTAAATCTCCAGTCTAGGTGGATGTACTCGCCAACCAGCTGATGATAAATGCTTTTGCAAAACTTGCGCATTCTTAGAATTAAGCGCTAAAAGCACTAGACCAGTCTCTTGCTCTGGTGAATGCTCAATCTTGATATCTTCTACGTTTACCTCGGCCTTGGCACATTCATTAAACAAAAGTGCTAATTGGTTGGGTTTATCTTCAAGCACCACCGGTAGGTAGGTATATTCACGGCTACTACTGCGATGCTTACCGGGTAGAAGGTTTCTTCCACTTCTCCCCTCTTCTAAAACTCGTGCTACATCATAATTTTCAATCAATGTCGATAAATCATTTTGGAAATCTCTAAGTAGCGCAATTACCGCATCACGATTTAACTCCAAAATCTCTACCCAGAGCTTCGGATTAGAGGCCGCAATTCGAGTGGTGTCCATAACTCCGCTACCTGCTAAATCTAGAAAATTTCTCTGCTCATTTGGTAGGTGGCTAAATTGTGAAGCCAAGAGCGATGCCACTATTTGAGGCAGGTGGCTAACCAAGGCAACGGCAAGATCATGGTCGGCTATATTCATCTGGATTACTCGAGCGCCGAGATCCTCTATCAAGCTCTTTGCTAAAGTAATAGATTCGCTATTACTCTCTGCCAGAGGTGTGATCACCCAGCTCTTTCCAACGAAGAGATCAGATTGGGCCGCTTCAGCGCCATCCAGTTCGCGACCGGCCATCGGATGCGTTGGACAGAACCGCTTAGCTAACTCAGGAAATCTTTGGACCTCTGCTTCAACTTTAGTCTTTGTACTACCTATATCTATAAATGTTGAGTTGGGATATAAAGTTTCAAAGTGCGAAAGTATGGTTGCAAGCGAGCTGGTCGGGGTGGCAACTACCACCAGCTCGGGATTTTCGATCTTGATTCTCTGCTCGGGCTTTGTCAGAAGGCCGGTAACTAGATCATTTGCAAGGGCTTCAGCTCTACCATCTTGATCAATTAGCTCAACTTCGTGGCCAGCTCGCTTTGCTCCAAGGGCGATAGAGGTGCCAATTAAACCTGCGCCGATTACAACGATTTTCATTGAGCTAAATCCTTACGAAGGACTGTTGCCCCTCGTAAGTAGACATGGTTCGCCGGTTGCGTAAGCTCAGCATGGAGCAAGACCCTAATTACCAAGGCCAGCGCGCCAGGAACATCCATCTCCACTGCGCAAAGTAGCGGTATCGCCCCAAAACCTATCTCCCGTGCGAAGGCTGCTGGGAAGGCTGCATTTAGGTCTGGAGTGCAGGTCATAATCACCGAAATGACCGCATCCCGATCAATCGAGTTGGCCTGCAAAATAGCTGGCAATAACTCCTTGACGCCACTTTCGATCGCCTGCGCTGAGTTGGCCTCAACCTGAATTGCGCCACGGATAGCTCTCAAGGACATGTAGAGAGTTTACCTTCCACGGGTTGAAAATTGCTGAATTTAAGAATGCCGTTAAGTATAGAAATTGTTTTATCAATTTATAGAAAATTTTTTTGTTCTGCTTCCTTGAAATACAAGCCGAATCGAACAGATCATAATGTCGATATATTTATATTGCGAGCCCTTTATGAG
>JBJTHJ010000030.1:0-986 GCA_046094385.1 Candidatus Nanopelagicaceae bacterium | reverse complement strand
CAATTACTAAATGAATTTTCAAAAATTGGCGGCAAAGGCGTTGCCGCGCCTTCTGCCAATCGCTTTGGACAAGTCTCTCCAACGTCAGCCCAAGCTGTTCAAGATGAGATCGGCGCGCTCTTGGATCAAGAGGATGTAATTCTGGACGGTGGCCCATGTGAAGTTGGCGTTGAATCGACAATCATTGATTGCACCAGCTCACACCCAAAGATTCTCCGCCCAGGTGCAATCACGCCAACAGATATAAAAGGTGTAACTGGATTAGAAGTTGAAATTGTTGAGATCTCAGCGATCAGAGTTTCAGGTTCCCTAGAAAATCACTACGCCCCTATGGCCGAAGTCGTCTTGGATATAACCCCAGTGCCAGGTGATGGCTTCATCGCACTGGCCGAAATCAAAACTCCACCAGGGGTAATTCGATTGGCAGAGCCAAGCTCACCCGATGCTTTCGCTCACGACTTATACGCAGCGTTACGCGCAGGCGATGCCAGAGATTTGAAGCGAATCGTAGTCGCTCAACCTCCGGGTGATGGAATTTCTATTGCAATACGTGACCGTTTGAAACGAGCCGCAGCTAAGACTAAATAGCTCAATTAAGTAATTGGACGATTCATCGCTAAACTTTCGTAGTTAGCCAAGTAGGGGCCTTTAGCTCAGTCGGTAGAGCAACGGACTTTTAATCCGTGGGTCGCGGGTTCGATCCCCGCAGGGCCTACTTTTATTGAACTAGCTCCTTACTTTTCCTTACTTTTGTCGCCCTAGACCTTTACCCTAATCTCACAAAGTTGCCGATATCTGAACTTGCGAGGAGAGAGATTCATGGAGGCAATGCAGGGATTTGCCGGGTGGCTTGCAAATAGACCAACTCCAGATGAAATTTGTCGTGCCTTAGTCACTGATTATCTAAAGTATCGCGGCGCAAGTTGTGTGCGCTTAGGTAGATTGAACAAAGACGATAGCTATCACTACTTAGGGCAGTACGGCTT
>JBJTHJ010000029.1:0-1309 GCA_046094385.1 Candidatus Nanopelagicaceae bacterium | reverse complement strand
AGACCCACCCATGATTCTGCATGGCCATTTGAATGCGAGAGCATCACATCCAAAATCTTTCCTTCTCTAATATTCCAGAATCCAGTTTCGGAGGCCGCTTGTTTGATGATCTCATTGTTATCATCGATGATCCAAGATCTTGAGAAGTAAGTTAGGAAATTCCGTCCATCGTGATTGAAAGTTACCTCTTGGGCGAATTGAAATGGCGCGATGCCTTCATATTCGCCTTGACCTTTGCCCGACCATGTTCCGATCAACCAAGCTAACGGATAGAGATCTTCAGGCAGATTCTCAGGGATGGTGAAGGCCATTTACTTCCTTAATACTCGAGGCTTACTTTGATCGACGAAGTGGTCTCTGCTTTGGTTTGGCAAATATGCCATAAAGCATCAAACCAATGCCAACCACGATTGAGATTGGGCCGAGTAGTAATGAAGTTAACCGCTCCACGTCATAAGCCTAATTAATTATCGTTGATTTGGGCAGGGATATTGGCCACAGTGAGCTTGGAATTGGCATCTACATTGCGCTTTACGACCGCGAGCGCGATATTGCCCAATTCGTGGTGGCGCGCAACAGTTCCGATGAAGCCAACGCTAATGCCATCGCGCTCTACCGCAGCGCCGATCTCTGGTAGATCGACTTCACTGCCATCTAGATGAAGCAATACCAATTTACGTGGCGGTTGCCCCAAATTATGAACTTTGGCGACCGTTTCCTGTCCGCGATAACAACCTTTATTTAAATGCACTGATTTATTAAGCAGATTAAGTTCATTTGGAATCGATTTGTGATCAGTCTCTAAGCCAATTCGAGGGCGCATCGCCGCTACTCGCTCTGCCTCTAGCGCCCAAATGCCAACTTGGGTAGCACCTGGAAATTCTGGGATTTCGCCACGTGCTACCAATGCAAATGGGCCACCTAAATCATCAGTGAAACCTGGAACTTTGATTAGAGATCTCTCTTTGGAGGCATCTCTGACCTCAACGCGCATCGTAAATTGCATCTTCTTTAGATACTCAATCAATGAAGCTGAGCGATCAACATCGACTATCAACCACGAGGTCTCGGTTGCATCTAATCCATCATAAATCAAGAATTGATGTTCGATATGCCCCAAGTGATCCAAGATCAACCCAGTACTCCAACCACCTTGGAAAGCTTCTAAATGTTGAGTGGTTAGATCATGTAGCCACCGCAAGCGATCAACACCGGTGATAGCTACGATCTCTAGATGCGATAGGTCTGCCCAAGCAGTACCCGCTGCAAGTGAGCGCTGTTCTTTTACTGGATCACCAAAGTGCAAAAT
>JBJTHJ010000028.1:0-12076 GCA_046094385.1 Candidatus Nanopelagicaceae bacterium | reverse complement strand
AGGGAGCAGCTGACCACCTAATACCTGGAACGGGCGTTTACTTTGAATCTCTTTATGATCCTTGGCCAACTACGCTTGCGCAAAAGTGGAGCGGTCAAGTAATTAGCGGACTTGAATTATTGGTGCATCAAGCTATTGACCAGATAAGCATGATGACTGGATTCTTGATTGATCGAAAGCTCATGGGTCCGCTACTTCTAGCGGCTGCTAAGGCGCAAATACAAGATCGCTAATGCACTCTTTACCGCTTTACTTCATCACCTCGGTTCTGGTGATAGGCGGTTTAATAGATTTGAAAAGTAGAAAGATCCCCAATTGGCTTACCTATCCGGTACTGGCGGTCTCTCTACTCTGGCTCTCAAGAGAATCCCTCGTGATCATTGTTTTAGCAATCTTGATTACCTTAATCTTTAATGGCGTAGTTGGTGCTGGCGATATCAAACTTGCCACGGCAGTATCTCTATGGAGCATCGAATATCGCTGGTCCAATTATTGGTTATTGATTTCACTCACTTTAGCGCTCGGCGGATCAGCAATCGGTCTCCTTATCTCATATCTTCGAAACCAGAATCCGAAAGCTCACCTGAACGCGATTGCTCTGGGTCCATTTATGGCGATCGGTTTTCTGTTTGCTAATCTCTCTCGATACTTCGAGGTATCGAGATAGCTGAGCTCTTTACTTAAATTTACTTACATTTTTCCTAAATTTGACTTACATATTGGGTGCATATGACTTACATCCGAGGTGAATATGGAACGAATCTAGTTGCGTTACAGTTTGAATACTTAGATAGATTTGGCAACAAACTCTCCGTTTTTCTGAAATAATGCTCCCATGCGTTGGCTAACTGCAGGAGAGTCTCACGGACCGGTTTTAACGGGAATCATTGAGGGTTTACCTGCCCATATCCAAATCACCACCGAAGATATCGATTATCAATTATCAAGACGCCGTCTCGGTTTTGGTAGAGGCGCTAGACAGAATTTTGAAGCCGACAAAGTAAGAATCACGGGTGGAGTTCGGTTAGGTCAATCGCAAGGCGGCCCGATCAGCGTAGAAGTTGCAAATAGTGAATGGCCAAAATGGGAGAAGGTAATGTCGGCCGATCCCGTGCCAGAGGACGAGATCTCTAAGTTAGCTAGAAATGCACCTCTAACTAGACCAAGGCCTGGACATGCAGATTTAGTGGGTATGCAAAAATATGGATTTAATGATGCCAGAGCTATCTTGGAGCGAGCATCGGCAAGAGAGACTGCGGCCCGAGTTGCCTTAGGTGCGATTGCTAAAGCTTTTCTAAAACAGAGCGTAGGCATTGAGATCTTAAGTCACGTAGTTGCGATAGGTCAGGCGAGAGTTTCTGATCAGGTTCCACTTCCAGATATAAAGGATCTGCAGAAAATAGACCAAGATCCAGTCAGATGTGCTGATGAAGTTGCAAGTGCGCTAATGGTGAAAGAGATAGAAGCGGCCCATAAAGATGGTGACACCTTAGGTGGAGTAGTAGAAGTTATTGCCTATGGAGTTCCGGTTGGTTTAGGTTCTCACGTTCACTGGGATCGCAGATTGGATAGTCGTTTGGCGGGTGCGCTGATGGGAATTCAAGCAATCAAGGGTGTAGATCTTGGTGATTTTTTTGCAACTTCAACCAGGCGAGGATCATTAGCGCATGACGAGATTGATTTACTGGATGGGAAGATTGCTAGGCGATCACAGAGAGCCGGTGGAACTGAGGGTGGCATTAGCACCGGAGATTTACTTCGAGTGCGAGCCGCCATGAAACCAATTTCGACTGTACCAAAAGCGCTAGATACCATCGATGTTGCGACCGGTGAATCTGCCAAAGCTATCAATCAAAGATCAGATGTCTGCGCAGTACCAGCTGCAGGCGTGGTGGCAGAGGCTATGGTGGCTTTGGTCTTAGCAGAGGCGGTTTTAGAGAAGTTTGGTGGCGATTCAATCTCTGAAACTCGTCGCAATTTCAACTCTTACCAAGAGAATCTACCCTTTAAGTAATGGGACCAAGCTTGGTGTTAATTGGGCCGATGGGTGCTGGGAAAAGTACGGTGGGACAGGCGCTAGCCCAACAATTAGGTTCGCATTTTTCAGATACTGACGATCTAATAGAGCAAGATCAAGGAAAAAGCGTCTCTGAGATTTTCATAGAAGATGGCGAGGCTCATTTTAGATTGGTAGAAGAGAGCATCGTAATCGATGCACTTTCTGAAAATGACGGAGTGCTTTCGTTAGGTGGCGGTGCAATAACCAGTGAAGTGGTCCAACGTGCGCTAAAGCAATCTCATGCGATGAAGGTTTTTCTCGATATCTCACTCTCGGCTATCTCTTCACGAGTTGGATTTGATACTGCACGACCTCTGCTTATGGTTAACCCTAGACAAAAGTGGAGTGAATTAATGTCTGCCCGAAGACCGATTTACCGAGAGTTGGCAGATTTGACTATCGATGTCAGCGAATTATCGGTACCAGAAGTAGTATCCAAAATTATGGAAGAGTTATGAGAACGGTTCCGGTCATTGCTGAACGCACCTACCAAGTAGAGATAGGTGTGGATTGGAAGATCTCGTTAAATGATTGGATTGAAGGTCGCAATAAGGTTGTGGTTATTTCAAGCTCTGCATTTAGTGTTGAGACTGGGCTGCCAACAATATTGTTACCTGATGGTGAAACCGGTAAGGATTCAAAGACGCTCATAGAGATTTGGCGACGATTAGGAGAGCTAGAGATAGCACGGGGCGATCTAATCATCGCAATCGGAGGGGGCGCTACCACTGATATAGCGGGTTTTGCAGCAGCGTCTTGGTTACGAGGAGTTGATTGGATTGCAATTCCTACTACTCTCGCTGGAATGGTCGATGCTGCAATTGGTGGAAAGACGGGAATCAATACTGATTCGGGGAAGAATTTGGTTGGAGCTTTTCATTCGCCAGTAGCGGTGTTGATCGATCTTGTTTGGTTGAAGACTCTTGAGCAGAGAGATTTCGCAGCTGGCTTAGCAGAGGTGGTTAAGACAGGTTTCATCTTTGACACCGAGATTCTAAAGTTGTTAGAAGGTAAAACTCTTAGTGAGGTTATTTCAGATGAATCAATCCAATTGGAATTGATCCATAGAGCGGTTTCTGTCAAAGCCCAGGTTGTTAGTTCAGATTTCAAAGAGGGTTACTTACGAGAGATCCTTAATTACGGGCATACCTTGGGCCATGCGATAGAGAGCCATAGTAATTATGCTTTAAGGCACGGAGAGGCTGTTGCTATTGGTATGTGCTTTGCTGCGGAACTCTCAAACCTAGTAAATGGGCTGGATTCATCCGTAGTCAAGACTCATTATCAATTGTTAACGAACCTGAATTTACCAATTTCCTATGAGGCAGATGCTTGGCGTGAGCTTTATAAATCGCTCTTTTCAGATAAGAAGAATCGCTCAGGGAAACTTAGATTCGTTGGTTTAGAAGAGCTAGGTAGATGCAATCGGATTGAAGATCCAACCTCCGAAATCTTAAGGATGGCTTATGAGAGGATAGCCAGATGAAGGTTTTGGTTCTTAACGGTCCAAATTTGGCCCGGCTCGATATTCGTGATTCAAAATTCTACGGGGATCTCAATTGGGAGCAATTGAAGGCTTTCATCGCCAAAGCCGCGGAGGAAATTGGATTAGAGATAGAGATCAGACAGAGCGACGAAGAAGCCACATTAGTAAAGTGGTTGCATGAAGCGGCGGACCACAATTTTGCAGTAATTATTAATCCGGCCGCATTCACCCATTATTCGATCGCGATTCACGATGCAGCGGAGATGGTCAAATCTCCACTTATTGAAGTACATCTATCCAATCCACTCGCCCGTGAAGATTTCCGACATACCTCAGTAATAAGTGGTGTCGCACAAGGCACCATCTCTGGTTTTGGTCCAAATTCATATCGTTTAGCCTTATTGGCGATGAAATCTCTGATTTCTAAATAATCTGATATTTAGATAAAATAGCGCTCTAATTTTCATCACAAATCAAGCAGAACTCGGGAGCGCGTCGTGGCAACAACAAATGATTTGAAAAATGGGATGACCCTGGATTTGGATGGCTCCCTTTGGACCGTTGTCGAGTTCCAGCATGTTAAGCCAGGAAAAGGCCCGGCCTTCGTTCGCACTAAGTTGAAGCAGGTTTTAACCGGCAAAGTAGTTGAAAAGACCTTTAACGCCGGAGTGAAAGTTGAAGTTGCGGTCGTAGAGAAACGCGATATGCAATACCTCTATAAAGATGGAACCGATTACGTATTTATGGATACCTCTTCTTATGATCAAATCACGATATCAGGAGCGACAGTTGGTGATGCTGCCAATTACATGCTTGAGAACGCTGAAGTTATTGTCGCAATGCATGAGGGAAATCCTTTATACGTCGAGTTACCGGCATCTGTGACTTTGGAGATAACCTATACCGAACCTGGCATCCAAGGTGATCGCTCTTCAGGTGGCACTAAGCCAGCTACGGTGGAAACCGGGATCGATATCCAAGTACCGCTTTTCATCAAACAAGGTGAGAAGGTACTAGTTGATACTCGCGACGGTTCCTACCTCGGTCGCGCTTAAAGTGTCTGCTAGATCCAAAGCTCGTAAAGAGGCCTTAGATCAGCTCTTCCAATCAGATTTGAGAAGACAGCCATTTACAGATATTCAATCATCAACTTTACGTGAATACGCTAAAGAGATTGTGGTTGGGGTAGCCACTCATCAATCCCGAATTGATGATTTGATTCGAACCTATATCCAGGGTTGGGATTTCGATCGAATTCCAAGCGTGGATAGAAATATTCTCCGTCTTTCGATATGGGAGCTGTTATGGAGCGACACGCCTGAAGCAGTGGCCATAGATGAGGCCTTAAAGTTAGCTTCCGAGCTTTCAACAGAGAACTCATCTGGATTTATCCACGGGGTTCTTAGCAAAATTGCAATTTTCAAAGGTCAAGCCACGCTTTAATCCGAATTACGGCTATACTCTGACCCGATCCTTTAACAACCCATCCAGAGAGGTGGGGAAGGTGGTAAATCGTGAATGAAGTTGATATTGCGCGCGCATTAACGCGAATTGCGCACGAGATCCTTGAACGTAATCAAGGCTCAGAGAATCTGGCAATTTTGGGTATCCCAACTGGCGGGGCCCATCTCTCAATGAGAATCGCCGAGATAATCTCTAAAATCGAAGGTCGCCAAATCGATTCCGGTACCTTGGATGTGACTTTGCATAGGGATGACCTACGCATACGAGCACCTAGAGCGCTGATGCCAACTGTGGCTCCCTCCTCAGGCATTGAGGGACGCGATGTAGTTTTAGTAGACGATGTTCTCTTCTCTGGTCGTACGATTCGTGCTGCACTCGATGCGCTAGGCGAGCTAGGTCGGCCTAGGACGGTGCAATTAGCAGTTTTAATCGATCGAGGCCACCGAGAGTTACCGATCAAAGCTGATTATGTCGGAAAGAATTTACCGACAAATAAAGGTCAATCCGTGCAAGTACTTCTAACTGAAGTGGATGGCAGGGATGAGGTGATTGTCGGATGATCAAACATCTCCTTTCGATCGATGATTTAACTAAAGAAGATGCGATTTCCATTTTGGATACTGCACAAGAGCTGGCTCGTGTATCTGATGGAGCGGTGAAAAAATTACCTACCCTTCGTGGGCGCACTATCGTAAATCTATTCTTTGAAGATTCAACCCGAACCAGAATCTCATTTGAAGCTGCCGCTAAGCGACTCTCGGCAGATGTCATCAACTTTAGCGCTAAAGGTTCCTCGGTATCTAAAGGTGAATCTTTAAAGGATACCGCTCTAACATTGCAAGCTATGGGTGCAGATGCCGTAATCATCAGACATAGCGCCTCTGGGGCTGCTAAGAGATTGGCGGATTCAGAGTGGACCAAAGGGTCGGTCATAAATGCCGGCGATGGCACCCACGAACATCCGAGCCAAGCTTTGTTGGATGCATTTACTATCAGGAAACATCTAGCTAAGTCCAGTGCAGATCTCTCTGGATTAAGTGTGGCCATCGTTGGAGATATTTTGCATTCTCGGGTCGCAAGATCAAATGTGTTATTACTAAATAAGCTCGGTGCAAAGGTGCATTTAGTGGCACCACCTACGCTGCTACCAGTGGGTGTTGAATATTGGCCAGTTGAAGTTAGCTACTCACTAGAAGAAGTGCTTTCTAAGGTTGATGCACTGATGATGCTTCGAATTCAGATGGAACGAATGCAGGATTCATTCTTTCCGAATGCCCGCGAATATTCACATTACTTCGGGTTGAATAAGACTAGAGTCTCATTGATGAAGCCTGATTCAATCATCATGCATCCAGGTCCCATGAATCGTGGTCTGGAGATTACCGCGGAGGCGGCAGATTCTGGGCGTAGCGTGATAGTTGAACAGGTAACTAATGGAATAAATGTACGCATGGCGATCTTATATCTGATGCTGGCAGGTGAGAAATGAGATATTTAATCAAGCGCGTCAGCTTAAATGACCAAGTTGTCGACATCGCGATTAAAGATGGGAAAATCTCTGAGATCGGTAGCAATCTTCAAACCGAACCAAGTGATTCATCGGACTCTTCAGATGTGACTGTGATAGATGCAGTAGGCTCAATTGCACTTCAAGGATTGGTGGATCTTCATACTCATTTAAGAGAACCCGGTAAAGAAGATGCCGAAACTGTCGAAAGCGGATCCAAGGCTGCAGCTAAAGGTGGTTTCACAGCGGTCTCAGCGATGGCGAATACCTCTCCTGTCGCTGATAGCGCCGGTGTAGTTGAGCAAGTTTTCCGATTAGGTCAAGCAGCGGATATCGTCGCAGTATTTCCAGTGGGAGCAGTAACCAGAGGTTTAGCTGGTCGCGAATTGGCAGATCTTGGTGCAATGGCGGATTCCTTGGCAAAGGTAAGAGTATTTAGCGATGATGGAAACTGCGTAAGTGATGCCTTAGTAATGCGAAGGGCCTTGGAGTATGTAAAGAAATTTGATGGGGTTATCGCTCAACATGCTCAAGAACCAACTTTGACCGCAAACTCTCAGATGAATGAAGGTTTGATCTCCTCAAAATTAGGCTTAAAAGGCTGGCCCGCAGTAGCAGAAGAGGCAATCATTGCCAGAGATGTTCTTCTTGCCGAGCATGTAAATTCCAGGCTTCACATATGTCATGTATCCACTGCAGGTGGTGTCGAGATCATTAGATGGGCAAAGACAAGAGGTATTCAAGTAACTGCGGAAGTTACGCCGCATCACTTATTGCTTACCGATGAATATGCTTCTAGTTACGACCCGATTTTCAAAGTTAATCCACCGCTTAGAACTGAGAGTGATGTAATGGCGCTACGCGAAGCGCTCTCCGATGGCACCATTGATATTGTCGCAACGGATCATGCTCCCCATCCTTCAGAGTTCAAAGAGTGCGAATGGCAGGAAGCTGCCTTTGGAATGATCGGATTAGAAACTGCGCTTTCAATAGTGTGGCAAACCATGATTGAAAGTAATTTGTTGTCAATCGATCAATTGCAATCTCGAATGTCTAGCAAACCAGCAGAAATCGGCCGATATTCCAATCTCGGTCAGCCGATTGCAGTTGGTCAGAACGCAAACTTGACACTATTTAACCCGACCAAAAGTTGGAAAGTGGATCGTGATTTGGTGGCATCTAAGAGCCGTAACACGCCTTTTCATGGCATGGAGCTCTCAGGTAGCGTCCAAGCGACTTTCTACAATGGCAAGTTAACTTGGAGAGCTGATTCATTATGAATAAAGCCTTCCTAGTTTTGGATGATGGACGTATCTTCGAAGGGGAGAGTTGGGGCGCGATCGGTCGCACCTTTGGTGAAGCAGTTTTTGCAACCGGTATGACTGGCTATCAAGAGACACTTACTGATCCGTCCTATCATAAACAGGTCGTAATTATGACCGCACCGCATGTTGGTAACACTGGATGGAACTTAGAGGATAACGAATCGAGTCAGATATGGGTTTCAGGTTTCGTAGTTAGAAATCCTTCTCCGATTATCAGCAATTGGCGTGCCAAATCTTCTTTAGAGTCGGAGCTAAAAAGGCAGAATATCGTCGGTATTAAAGGGGTAGATACCCGAGCTTTAACCCGTCACCTACGAGATCGTGGGGCCATGAGAGTTGGAATATTCAGTGGTGAAGAGCTAACTCACGAAGAGATGGTTATAGAGGTACGGAAGATCGAACAGATGTCGGGAAGTTTCCTGGTATCTGATGTTTCAACTAAACGCGATTACGTGGTTGATTCACCGAACGCAAACCTTCACGTGGTGGCTTTTGATCTAGGGATCAAGTCGGCAACGCCAAGATCACTTTCAGAAAGAGGCGTAAAGGTTACTGTTGTGCCATTTGATTCAACAGTTGAAAAGATCACCTCGTTAAAACCAGATGGTGTCTTCCTATCTAATGGCCCAGGCGATCCATCTACTATGGATCAAGTGGTTGAAACGGTCCGGGAGCTACTCTTACTTGACATTCCGATCTTTGGAATCTGTTTTGGACATCAAATTCTTGGAAGAGCGCTCGGTTTCGAGACATATAAATTGCAGTTTGGCCATAGAGGAATAAACCAGCCCGTCTTGGATAAATTAACTGGAAAAGTTGAGATTACTGCACATAATCATGGTTTTGCCTTGAAAGCGCCAACAGAGGGAGTTTTTACGACTGTCTTTGGCCCTGGTGAAGTGACTCATGTTTGTTTAAACGAGGGAGTTGTTGAGGGTTTAAGATTAATCGAAAGACCAGCATTTAGCGTTCAGTATCATCCTGAAGCAGCAGCCGGTCCACACGATGCTAGCTACCTATTTGATCGCTTCATTTCGTTGATGCAGAATTCGAAGGCGATATCCCATGGCAATTGAGAATTCCATAAAGAGCGTTCTAGTTATCGGTTCTGGCCCTATCGTAATTGGACAGGCTTGCGAGTTTGATTATTCTGGAACTCAAGCCTGTAGAGTTCTAAAAGCTGAAGGCATTAGGGTAATTTTGATAAATTCTAACCCGGCCACCATCATGACTGATCCAGAGTTTGCCGACGCTACTTATATAGAGCCAATTACCTCTGAAACGATAGAACAGATTTTGATCAAAGAGAGACCGGATGCAGTTTTGGCCACTTTAGGTGGTCAAACTGCTTTGAATGCAGCAATCGCTCTCCACGAAAAAGGTATTCTGCAAAAACACGGTGTCAGGTTGATCGGTGCAGATGTAGCTGCAATACAACGAGGTGAGAATCGTGAGCTATTCCGAGCCATCGTAGAGAAGGTCGGCGGAGAATCAGCCAAATCCATCATCTGCCACACCATGCAAGAGTGCTTTGATGCGGTTAGAACTCTGCAGTATCCAGTAGTGGTACGTCCTTCGTTTACCATGGGTGGACTTGGGTCTGGCGTTGCATTCAATGCAGAGGAATTGGAATTGATCGCTGGAGCTGGTCTTCGCCATAGCCCAACCTCAGAGGTACTTTTAGAGGAATCCATATTGGGCTGGAAAGAGTATGAACTTGAGGTCATGCGAGATCGCAAAGACAATGTCGTGATTGTATGTTCCATCGAGAATCTAGATCCTATGGGAGTACATACCGGAGATTCGATAACAGTAGCTCCAGCGCTGACGCTAACAGATGTGGAATATCAGAAGCTTCGAAATTTAGCGATAAATATCATTCGCGAAGTTGGCGTAGATACCGGAGGCTGCAATATCCAATTTGCCGTTAATCCGGAGACTGGTCGAATCATTGTTATCGAGATGAACCCACGAGTATCACGATCTTCAGCTTTGGCATCCAAGGCGACCGGCTTCCCGATTGCCAAGATCGCCACAAAATTAGCGATTGGATATACGCTCGATGAAATTCAAAATGATATAACTCAAGTCACACCTGCTTCATTCGAACCCACCTTGGATTACATTGTCGTTAAGGCACCGAGGTTTGCCTTTGAGAAATTTGCAGATGCGGACCCAAGGTTGACCACCACTATGAAATCTGTTGGTGAAGCCATGGCTATAGGTAGATCTTTTCCTGAAGCGCTACAGAAAGCGCTCCGTTCATTGGAGCGAAAAGAGGCGAATTTCGCCTTCCCAGCTGATACCTCGTCAATCACACTTTCACAGCTATTACAAAGTATGCGTACCCCGACCGAGTATCGACTGCAGCAGGTACAGCTAGCCCTATGGGCGGGAGCAGATATAGATACGGTATTTGAGGCAACCAAGATTGATAGATGGTATTTACATCAGATTCAATTGATCAACCAAGTTGCTTCGGAACTTGGTCAACCTGGTGAGTTATCAAGAGATCTACTCTTCAGAGCGAAGCAACATGGCTTCTCTGACCAACAGATTGCGGCTATCCGTGGCTCCGAGTTATCAGAGCTTCGAAATTTACGCCATCATTTAAATGTAAGACCGGTGTACAAGACAGTGGATACTTGTGCAGCGGAGTTTGCTGCTTTCACGCCTTACCATTACTCAACTTACGAAGTTGAGAGTGAGGTAGAGAGTAGGACCAAACCCGCGGTTATCATCTTAGGATCTGGCACAAACCGAATTGGACAGGGTATTGAATTTGACTACTCATGCGTCCATGCATCTTTTACATTACGAGAAGCTGGTTTCGAAACTGTGATGATTAACTGCAATCCCGAGACCGTATCCACAGACTATGACACGAGTGATCGACTCTATTTCGAACCCTTGACCCTTGAAGATGTATTGGAAGTTATCGCAGCTGAAGAATTGGCCGGCCCAGTTCTAGGTGTAATCACTCAACTTGGTGGTCAGACGCCACTTGGGTTGGCTCAAGGTCTTAAAGAGGCTGGTGTAAATATTCTCGGAACCTCTCCAGAGGCAATCAATCTGGCCGAAGAGCGTGGTGCTTTTGGCCGAATCCTTGAAACACAGAATTTGAAAGCGCCAAAATATGGAATGGCTTCTTCTTTGCTTGAGGCTGAAGATATTGCAAATCGAATCGGATACCCGGTGTTAGTTCGCCCCTCTTATGTGTTGGGTGGTCGTGGCATGGAGATTGTTTACGATCAAAGTGCTTTGGCAGGCTTTATCTCCAAAGCAACCGAAATCACCCCAGGTCATCCAGTTTTGGTGGATCGTTTTCTAGATAATGCCATCGAGATCGATGTCGACGCTCTCTTCGATGGAAGTGAACTCTTTTTAGGTGGGGTAATGGAGCATATTGAAGAAGCTGGTATTCACTCAGGTGATAGCGCTTGCGTCTTACCGGCTATCACCATCACACCTGGACAATTAACAGAGATTGCTACCGCTACCGAGAAGATTGCAAGGGGAGTGGATGTCCGAGGTTTGATAAATATCCAATTTGCAATTTCCAATGGCGAGCTCTTTGTCTTAGAGGCAAATCCACGCGCCTCAAGAACCGTTCCTTTTGTATCTAAATCAACCGGAATCGCGCTTGCCAAAGCTGCAGCCCGAATCGCAGTCGGTAGTTCAATAAAAAAGTTGCAAGAAGAAGGGCTACTTCCTACGGCCAAACCAAATCCAAAAGCTATCTCAGTCAAGGAGGTAGTACTTCCCTGGAATCGTTTTCGTCGAACTGATGGTCGTGGCGTAGATTCAACGCTAGGTCCCGAGATGAGATCCACGGGAGAGGTTATGGGAATTGCAGCTACCTTTGGTCAGAGTTATGCCAAGAGCCAGATTGCAGCTTTCGGTCCACTTCCAAGAAGCGGTACCGTCTTCATCTCATTAAGCGATAAAGATAAAGCGGCGGGCTTAGCTGCTGCTCGCGAAATTGTCGATCTTGGCTTTCGAATCGTGGCTACCGCTGGCACCGCAGCCTCTTTTGCAGAACATGGAATCCCTACAACAATTGTCAGAAAACATTCTGAAGGCACTGGGCCTTTTGGAGAGCGAACGATAGTTGAGCAAATGATTGCAGGTCAGATTGATTTAGTTATCAATACCCCAGTAGGTCGAGGTACTAGACAAGATGGTTGGGTGATTCGAACAACAGCGGTTCAACGTTCGATCCCCTGCATCACCAC